>DATMWH010000108.1:0-5756 GCA_035562615.1 Pseudomonas sp.
CACCTCACCGGCTTGCTGCATGGTGACTGACTGCTCGCTGGAGTAAAAATCGCCACCGCGCATGTAATCGGCGTGGGAGCGCGAGGCCATGCTCCAGCGCCCCATGCTGTGCGGATGCTTGCGGGCGTAGGCCTTGACGGCAGCGGGCGCGCGACGATCGGAGTTGCCCTCGCGCAGCAGCGGATTCACCGCACTGCCAAGAATCTTCGCGTAGCGCGCCTGAACAGTCTTGTCCGCTTCGCTCTGCGGATCTTCCGGATAGCCTGGCAACGCGTAGCCTTTGCCCTGCAGCTCGGCAATCGCGCCCTTGAGCTGGGGGATGGAGGCGCTGACATTCGGCAACTTGATGATGTTGGCGGCAGGGTCGCCGGTCAAAGCGGCCAGTTTGGCCAGATCGTCGTCGATACGCTGCTCGGCCGTCAGATAATCGCCAAAGCTGGCGAGGATGCGCCCCGCCAGGGAGATGTCGCTGGTTTCCACGCTGATAGCCGCCGGAGCGGCAAAGGCCTGCACGATGGGCAACAGGGAGAAGGTGGCCAGGGCAGGAGCTTCGTCAGTCAGGGTATAGATGATCTTCGACGGCGTGGTCATGGGCAGTGAACTCTCTTTCTTATGACGTATTGAGGATCTCGAACAGGTATTTGGCAGCCGCGGCAGGGCCAATCAATGCAGGGCACGCAATCAGTCTAGGGCCATAGTTTGCGGCCCGACAGCTGTATCTGGCCATTCGCCCAAAGTAGGGCCTTGACGGTGGACGACTTACTCTTCATCCAGCAAAGGCAAACCGGCGGCACGCTCAAGCAACTCGACAGGCAGACTCTTGCTGGCCCGGGCGCCGAGCAGCTTGAGATTCTCGATGCGCCCGACCAGATTGCCGCGACCATCCACCAGCTTGTTGCGGGCTGCCGCGTAAGCCTTGTCCAGTTGCTGCAAGCGGCTGCCAACCTCATCCAGATCACCGACAAAGGCCACGAATTTGTCGTACAGCTGCCCGGCGCGCTCAGCAATTTCACGGGCATTCTGGGTCTGCCGTTCCTGCCGCCAGAGACTGTCGACCACCTGCAGCGTCGCCAGCAGCGTGGTCGGACTGACGATCACCACATGCTGCTCGAAGGCTTCCTGAAACAACCCGGGCTCGGCTTGCAGGGCCGCCGCAAACGCCGCTTCGATGGGCACGAAGAGCAGCACGAAATCCAGACTGTGCAATCCGTCCAGACGTTGGTAATCCTTGCCTGACAATCCTTTGAGATGGGTCCGCAGCGACAGCAGATGCTGTTTCAGCGCCTGCTGGCGCAACCCCTCATCATCGGCAGCGATGAACTGTTGCCAGGCCGTCAGGCTGACCTTGGCATCCACGATCACCTGCTTGTCGCCCGGCAACTGGATCAGCACATCCGGCTGGAAACGCTCGCCGTCGGCACCCTTGAGGCTGACCTGGGTTTCATATTCGCGGCCCTTTTCCAGGCCAGCGCTTTCCAGTACACGCTCCAGTACCAGCTCACCCCAGTTACCCTGGGTTTTCTGCCCCTTGAGTGCGCGAGTCAGATTGGTCGCCTCGTCACCCAGACGCTGGTTGAGCTGTTGCAGGCGCTCCAGCTCCTTGCCCAGCGAGAAACGCTCACGGGCTTCCTGCTGGTAGCTTTCGTCGACGCGTTTTTCGAAGGCCTGAATGCGTTCCTTGAGCGGATCGAGCAACTGCCCCAGACGCTGCTGACTGGTTTCGGCAAAGCGCAACTCGCGCTCGTCAAAGATCTTCCCGGCCAGCTCGGCAAATTGGGCACGCAAATCATCGCGGGCACCTTGCAGATCGCTCAGGCGCTGCTGCTGAGATTCCTGCTGCTCACGCAACTCGGCCACCAGCGCAGCACGCTGAGCATCCAGATGGCGCAACTCAGCTTGTTGGCGCTCGCTGTCTGCCTGCAAAGCCGCCAGCGCCTCGCGGGCCGTTTGCCGCTCGATGCCGTGCAACTGATTTTCCCGCAACGCGGCTGCCAGCTCCGCCTGCTGACTGGCATGGCGCAGGGTCAAGGCACGCACTTCGGCCACCTGTTGCTCAAGATCGGCCGTGACTCCCTGCAGCGCCGTCTGGCTGTTGGTCAGTCGCTCATCCAGCAACATGCGTTCTGCAGCAAGCGCCGCATTGCGCTGATGCACAACCACAATGACGGCCAATAACGGCAGTGCCGCAGCCATCAAACCCAACAGTGCATAGGTAACTTCAACTGGCATGGAGCGGCTCCCGGATCAAGTCGGGCAGTATACCCAGCGACCTTCTTGCAGAGCATCATCAACCACGCCGAAAGCTCTAGGGCAAGGCTTTGCGCGGGGCTGAAAAGTAATCCACAGAAGCTGTGGATAACTCAGTGCATAAGCTGCTGAAAATTCGGCTCAACGCATGCCCGGCGAGCCCTCATTACAGATTGGTTAAATTTTAACCAACAACTAATATTCATATAAATCAACAGGTTACGGAAAAAACAGCGCAAAACAAGGCGTTACGCCATGTTTCTGGGTAGCCTGCGGAAAGTGAACTGAAATTGTGCACAAAAGCTTGACAGCGACAAAAAGGCGCCCATAAAACCTGCCAAGGCTCTGTCTCGGGCCATCCAGAGCGATGGCCGGGAACTGTCCGAGTTTTTGCCAAAACCGTGGCGGTTTGCAAACGCCTGCCCGGACGCATCGATGCGCCATTACAGGGCAAAAATAAAAAAGCCGGGAACGCAGCCCGGCTTTCTCGTTAGCGGGAAGAAATCAGGTCTTGGGCAACGTCACGCCAGTCTGACCCTGATATTTTCCGCCGCGGTCCCGATAGGACACTTCGCAGGTTTCATCCGACTCGAGAAACAACATCTGCGCCACGCCTTCATTGGCATAAATCTTTGCCGGCAAGGTGGTGGTGTTGGAGAACTCCAGCGTCACATGCCCTTCCCACTCAGGTTCCAGCGGCGTGACATTGACGATGATGCCGCAGCGCGCATAGGTGCTCTTGCCCAGGCAGATGGTCAATACATTGCGCGGGATGCGGAAGTACTCGACCGTGCGCGCCAATGCAAAAGAGTTTGGCGGAATGATGCACACCGGCCCTTTGACATCGACAAAGCTCTTTTCGTCAAAGTTCTTCGGGTCCACGGTGACCGAATGCAGATTGGTGAAAACCTTGAACTCGTCGGCGCAGCGCACATCGTAGCCGTAACTGGAGACGCCATAGGAAATCAGCCGCTCGGCACCCTCGGTGCGCACCTGGCGCTCCACGAAGGGCTCGATCATTCCGTGTTCCAGCGCCATGCGGCGAATCCACTTGTCCGATTTGATGCTCATGGCAGATGTCCCGAGTCGAAGCGTTGATGAAAAAGTGAGCGCATCTTACCGGTGCAAGCGGCACGGTTAAAAGAGTGACGCAACCTTAATGATTCGGGCAGGCAATTAACCCGACGATTCGACTTCATATGCACAACGAAGGAAAGAGTTGGCACAACCGACATAAGCGAGTATGGTGACCGCCTGTGCTGCATGTGTCACCGTGAATCGCTACCTGATGTTTGATTTCGATCCATTCATCGCCACGACTCCTTTAACATTTTTGCACTCAGTCTTGGCCCGGACTTTTCCAGGGCTGTAATTCAATCTGTTTCAGGAGATACACCATGTCGAATCGTCAAACTGGCGTAGTTAAGTGGTTCAACGATGAAAAAGGCTTCGGCTTCATCACCCCGCAATCCGGTGACGACCTGTTCGTTCACTTCAAAGCAATCCAGAGCGATGGCTTCAAGAGCCTGAAAGAAGGTCAGAACGTGTCCTTCATCGCTACCCGCGGCCAGAAAGGCATGCAGGCTGAGGAAGTTCAGGTTATCTAACCTGCACTGAATCAAGGAAACCCCGCTTAACAGCGGGGTTTTTTTTGCCCGGAACATTTCTAAAGCCACAGCGCATGGCTACTATCAGCCCGGTATGTGCCTGCAGCACTCACACCCGAACGGGTAAAAACCCTGCCCTCCACAAGCGCCAGGAAGAATGCATGTCCACTCACAGTAATGAAGCATCCAGCGCCGCTCGTGGCCTGCTCGATGTACTGATCCGCGCCGGTCTGATTGCCGCTCTGGTCTTGTACAGCTACAGGGTTTTTCAACCGTTCATGGGCCTGATGCTGTGGTCGGTGATTCTGGCCATCACCCTCTACCCTTTACACGGCATGCTGAAAGGCAAGCTGGGTAACCGCGACGGTCTGACTGCAACACTGATCGTGGTAGCGGTAATCGGGATCCTGTTGATTCCGGTGTACATGCTCGGCAACTCTCTGACGCAGTCGGTACAAGTTGCCATGCAACTGGTCAAGGAGGGCGGCGTGCATATTCCTCCACCGACTGACTCGATAGCCCAATGGCCGCTTATCGGCGAGAAACTGCATGCATTCTGGATGGAAGCGGCAACAAACCTGACTGGGCTAGTGCAAAAACTGGCGCCCTACATGAAGGATGTCAGCCTGGGTTTGTTGAGCCAAATTGCGGGAGCAGGCGTCGGCCTGCTGGTATTCATTGGCGCGCTGCTGATCAGCGGCATGATCATGGCCTATGGCGAAAACGGCGAGCGCAGCGCTCTCAAGATAGCCACGCGCATCTCAGGCCCGCAGAGGGGCCAGTCGATTGCGCAACTGTGTACAGCGACCATTCGCGCGGTGGCTCAGGGCGTAGTGGGCATCGCCTTTATTCAGATGTTCCTGATCGGCCTTGGCTTTGTGGTCTATGGCCTGCCCGGGGCCGGCCTGCTGGCCATGGTAGTGCTGATAATCGGCATCATGCAGTTGCCGGCCACCCTGATCACCTTGCCGGCTATCGCCTATGTGCTGGGTACCGATGGTGCCTCAGCCGGCTCCATCACGTTCGTGATCTACACCTTTATCGCCGGCATGGCTGACAACGTCCTGAAACCGCTATTGCTTGGACGCGGCGTCGATGTCCCCATGCCGGTCATTCTGATGGGCGCGCTTGGCGGCATGGTCACCGGCGGCATCATCGGACTGTTTCTCGGCCCGGTCATTCTGGCCGTGGCGTATCAGCTGTTCTGGCAATGGGTTGATGATCAGCCCGACAGTTCTCAGGACCAGGTCTGACCTTTTCAACGGCAGGGTCTGTGACCCTGCCTCGGAAAACCCCATGCACGCCCTTTTTCGCTCACCACCGACGCTGCTGACGTGCATTGCGCTGCTCGTCAGCGGCTGCACCCAGGTCGGCCCGGACTATACGGCGCCGACCAATAGCTGGCTGGAGCAGTGGCGCAGCCCGGCCCTGCAGCAGGTCAGCCGCCAACAGAGCGAGCCCGACTTTCGCCAGTGGTGGCTGGCCTTTGATGATCCGCTGCTGAACCGCCTGATCGCCGAGGCCGACGCACACAATCCCAGCCTGCAGATCGCCGGCCTGCGCGTTCTCGAGGCACGCGCAGCACTCGGTATTGCGCAAAGCACCTTGTATCCGCAACTGCAGCAGGGCACTGCCGAGAGTCTCTATCTGGATCGCCGGCAATCCGGCGGCGACAACCCCCGGGACAGCAGCGCCTGGCAATACCAGGCGGGCTTCAACCTGGGCTGGGAACTGGATTTCTGGGGGCGTTTCAGTCGCGCCATCGAAAGCGCCGATGCCAGCTACCTGGCTTCGCAAGCCAATTATCAGGATGTACTGGTGCTGCTGCGGGCTCAGGTGGCACAGACCTACTTTGCCCTGCGCACCGCCGAAGCCCGGCTGCGCATCGCCAAGGAAAACGCC
>DATMWH010000109.1:0-7455 GCA_035562615.1 Pseudomonas sp.
AAAGAAGGCGGCAAAGAACATCACTTCGGAAAAGATGAACCAGCTCATGCCCCAGCGGAAGGAGCGGTCCATTTGCGGACTGTACAAGCCAGCATGGCTTTCCTTGATCACGTTGCTGAACCAGCCAAACAGCATGTAGGCAAGGAACAAGCCACCAATAAAGAAAATCATCGGGCCATTGGAATCTGCGCGCTCGGCGCTGAGATCGTTGAACCAGGTACCCAACCCGTAGACGGTCGTTGCCATACCGATAGTGGCAATGATCGGCCATTTGCTCTGGGCCGGGACGTAATACTGCTCGTGAGTAGTCATTTTTGTTGTTCTCCTTATCGGCCTGCCACGGGGACAGGCGCTTGGCGCGCAGTGATATCGAACAGCGTGTAAGCCAGCGTAAGGTGGTGCACATCCTTGGGCAGATCACGGTCAACAATGAACCGTACCGGCATCTCGATACGCTCGCCGGGTTGCAGTACCTGCTGGGTAAAACAAAAGCATTCGGTCTTGTGGAAATAGGCCGCCGCCTTGGAGGGGGCCACACTGGGAATCGCCTGGGCCGTCATCGGCTTGTCGGTCGGATTGAAGGCAACGAACAGCATCTGCTGCGTTGCCCCCGGATGCACCGACAGTTCGTCAGCCTGGGGATGAAACTCCCAGACCATATCCGCCGAGTTGGTGGCCAGAAACTGCACGCGAACCTGACGCGCCTGATCCACCGTCTGCGCGCCTTCATAGGCCCCCGCCGTTTTGCCATTGATGCCGAAGGCCTGACACATGACGTCGTAAATCGGCACCAGGGCAAAGCCAAAGGCAAACATCGCCACCACCAGTACCAACAGGCGCTGAATCAGCTGGCGAGTGCTCAGACCCTGGCTCATGGCAGCGCTCCCTTACTTCACTTCCGGCGGGGTGCTGAAGGTGTGATAGGGCGCCGGCGACGGCAAAGTCCATTCCAGCCCCTCGGCACCATCCCATGGCTTGTCGCCCGCCGGCTTGCCGCCACGGATGCACTTGATGACGATGAACAGGAACAGCAACTGGGTGGCACCGAACATGAAGGCGCCGATCGACGAGATCATGTTGAAGTCGGCGAACTGCAGGTTGTAGTCCGGAATCCGCCGAGGCATGCCGGCCAGACCGACAAAGTGCATCGGGAAGAACGCCAGGTTCATGCCAACAAAACTCATCCAGAAATGCAGCTTGCCCAGGGTTTCGTCATACATGTGACCGGTCCACTTGGGCAGCCAGAAGTAAGCCGAAGCAAAGATGCCGAAGATTGCCCCAGGCACCAGTACATAGTGGAAGTGCGCCACCACGAAGTAGGTATCGTGGTACTGGAAGTCCGCCGGAGCGATGGCCAGCATCAGCCCGGAGAAACCGCCAATGGTGAACAGGATGACGAAAGCCACGGAGAACAGCATCGGCGTCTCGAACGTCATCGAGCCTTGCCACATGGTGCTGGCCCAGTTGAACACCTTCACCCCGGTGGGCACGGCGATCAGCATGGTGGCGTACATGAAGAACAGCTGGCCGGTCAGCGGGATGCCCACGGTAAACATGTGGTGCGCCCAGACAATGAACGACAGGAAGGCAATGCTCGCCGTCGCATAGACCATCGAGGTGTAGCCAAACAGCGGCTTGCGCGCAAAGGCCGGAATAATCGCACTGACCGCGCCGAAGGCCGGCAGGATCATGATGTACACCTCGGGATGACCGAAGAACCAGAACACATGCTGGAACAGCACCGGGTCACCACCACCGGCGGCACTGAAGAAGCTGGTGCCGAAGTGAATGTCCATCAGCATCATGGTCACGCAACCTGCCAGTACCGGCATGACCGCGATCAGCAGGAAAGCAGTGATCAGCCAGGTCCAGACAAACAGCGGCATCTTCATCAGGGTCATGCCGGGGGCCCGCAGATTGAGGATGGTGGCGACCACATTGATCGCCCCCATGATCGAACTGATGCCCATCAGGTGCACGGCGAAAATAAAGAAAGTCACGCTTTCCGGTGCATAGGTCGTGGACAGCGGCGCATAGAACGTCCAGCCGAAGTTCGGCCCGCCGCCTTCACTGAACAAGGTGCTGATCATGATCCCGAAGGCCGCCGGCAGCAGCCAGAAGCTGAAGTTGTTCATCCGTGGCAGGGCCATGTCCGGCGCGCCGATCATCAGCGGTACCATCCAGTTGGCCAGACCGACGAAGGCTGGCATCACCGCGCCGAAGACCATGATCAGGCCGTGCATGGTGGTCATCTGGTTGAAGAATTCCGGCTGCACGATCTGCAGGCCCGGCTGAAACAGCTCGGCACGGATCACCATCGCCATGCTGCCCCCCAGCAGGAACATGGCAAAGCTGAACCACAGGTACATGGTGCCGATATCTTTGTGGTTGGTGGTCAGTACCCAACGCATCAGGCCCTTGGTCGGGCCGTGGTGGTGGTCATGGCCCGCATGACCATGCTGCCCTTGATGAGAGTCGATCACTGCACTCATGTCCTTACTCCTTAGCCTGTTGGGCAGCCAGCACGTCTTGCGGGGTCAGCATGTCACCTAGCGCATTGCCCCAGGCGTTGCGTTCATAGGTGATGACGGCCGCGATATCGACGGGTGACAGTTGTTTTCCAAATGCGGCCATGGCCGTTCCGGGCTTGCCGTGCAGGACAATGTCCAGATGGTTAGCAATCGGACCGAGGGCTATCTTCGAGCCTTTGAGTGCCGGGAACATAGGCGGCAGGCCTTCACCCGTAGGCTGGTGACAGGCAGCACAGTTGGTCTGGTAGGCCTTCTCGCCACGCACCATCAGCTCATCCATGGTCCACTGCTTGGTGGTCAGCTCTTTTTCGGCCAGGGCGGCCTGTTTGCGCTCGGCCAACCAGGCGGCGAAATCCTCTTTCGACTTGACCTCAACCACCACCGGCATGAATCCGTGATCCTTGCCACACAGCTCGGTGCACTGGCCACGGAAAATCCCCGGTTCTTCGACACGCGTCCAGGACTCATTGATAAAGCCCGGAATCGCGTCCTTCTTCACCGCCAGCGCCGGAACCCACCAGGAGTGAATCACGTCGGCCGCCGTCACCAGGAAGCGCACCTTGGTACCGACCGGGATGACCAACGGCTCGTCTACCTCCAGCAGGTAGTGCTCATCCTTGGGTGTCTGGTTATTGATCTGGCTCTGCGGCGTAGTCAGATTGCTGAAGAATTCGACGTCCTGACCCAGATACTTGTAATGCCACTTCCACTAATAGCCGGTGATCTGGATACCCAGCTCTGACTCGCTGGTGTCGTAGATATCGATAAGCACCTTGGTGGCCGGAATCGCCATGGCCAGCAAGATCAGCAGCGGCACCACGGTCCAGAGAATTTCTACCGTTGTACTCTCGTGGAAGTGTGCGGCTTTCTGTCCGGTCTAGCGACGATGGATCAGCATCGACCAGAACATCGCGCCAAACACCACGACACCGATAACCTCGCATATCCAGAAGATGGTCATATGCAGGTCAAACACCGAACGACTGACTTCGGTGGCGCCTGGCGTCATATTCACCGTCCAGGCGGCATGCGCCGGACCAAAAACAGCCAACAGCAGCAGGCCCATCCAGACCCATGGATGTCGCTTCATTGCGGGTTCCCCTTTTAGTTCTTGTTATTCGTCCGATTGCAGCGCTGGTATGGCAGCCACTCGGATACATCAGGTAACACACTTCGCAATCGAGTATATACAGCAAGTCCGAGTGCACAACTCGGCTTATTGCGAAATATGCTGAAACCGGCAGGCCAATAGACCAGCGGCAGCAGACAGTTCGGCCAAATCCCAGCAGGAACAGACTTGTCCATGCTAGTCGTCAGAATGTGCGCAGCACGTCTTGAGCAAAGGCCAACGCCAGCTATGGTTCATCTGTAGGCACCATCCTGAATGACGGGGGACAGATGAACACGGCAAACCTGCGCCAGCTGATCGACAGCGCACACCAGCTTGAGGCCGGTAATGGCCAGCTGCGTGGCCTGCTCAGCGGCCTGCTGGATAATCTGCATCCGGCGATCCGCCTACCGGCGGAAGATCCGCTGGGTGTACTGAGCGGATTTGTCAGCGCTTACATCGAACAGGTACCGGATGTTCTGGAGGCCGCTGCCAGCGTGGCCGAGGAAGCCGGACTGCAGGCACAGATCAAACCCGTGCTGAAAATGGCCGAGGCCTTCTTTGTGCAGCCGCCGGCGCTGATGGAGGGTCATTACGGACTGGAAAGCCTGCTCGACGAAGCTTATCTGGCGCACCGGCTGGTTGAGGAAGTGAATGACCTGTACATCACCCATCTGGGTCAGCCACTGATTCCGCTGGATACCACCATTGCCAACCTGATCGCCCACCGGCTGATTGGCGAGCCCTTTGCCAACCAGCTTGATGAAGCCGTGCACGAGGCCATGCAAGGCCTGATCAACCAACCGATTTTCAGCAGCCCGGCCGTACAGGCTTACCGTGCAACGCTGTGCAGCGCGCACACCAACGCGGCCTGGCAGCGCTGGCCGTGCCTGTCGCGGCAGCTGGGTGTTGAACTGGAGCTGGGTCAGACCCGCCGCTCCAGCCTGACGGTGTAGCCCTCAGCGCGACAGCAAGTCGCGGGCGATGGCAATAATCTGCATTTCGTCGGTACCGGCATAAATCTGCAGAATCTTCGCATCACGCATCAATTGCTCAACCCGCGTCTCGCGCATATAGCCCATACCGCCAAACACCTGAACGGCTTCGGTGGTCACTTCCATACAGGACTGGGCAGCATAGAGCTTCATGGCACTGGCTTCGGCCAGTGACATTTCCCGGCCCCAGCCAACCATCTCGATATAACGGAAGATCATGTTCTGCAAATTCGCACGGACCACTTCCATTTTTGCCAGCTTGAGCTGAATCAGCTGGTTATTGCCGATGGCCTGTCCAAATTGCACGCGGGTTTTAGCGTATTCCACGCACAACTCCAGTGAGCGCTCGACCATACCCAGCGCCATCGCGGCGATGCCGGCACGCTCCTGCATGAAGGTGGTTTTCGCCCCGGAGCGCCCATAGGCCGTTTCACTTCCGCCAAGCAAGCGATCAGGGCCAACTTTCACATCCGACAGGAAAACCTCGCCCGTCGGTGAGGAGTTGATACCCATCTTCTTGAACGGCTTGCCTTGCTCAAGACCCGGCATGCCCTTGTCGAGAATGAACGAGACAATTTTGCGGGCAGCCGGCTCGACGCCCTCTTCATCGAGCTTGCAGATCAGGATGATGTGATCGGCATAGGGCCCGTTGGTGATCCAGGTTTTCGACCCGTTGATGATATAACCACCCGGGTTGGCCGGATCGGTATCGCGGCGGGCGAGGGTTTTCATCTGGCCAAAGGCATCGGAGCCGGAGTTGGGTTCGGAAATCGCCCAGGCACCGACTTTCTCCAGCGTCAGCAACGGCAGCGCCCAGCGTTTTTTCTGCTCCAGCGTACCCTTGCTCATGATCGCGCCACCGGCCAGGCCGGTCGAAACACCCAATGCAGTGACCAGCCCCTGAGCATGGCGGCACAGCTCGATAATCGGGATCATGCGCATGGCGGCCTGATCGGCGGCGGCTGAATTGAAACCGTCCTTTTTGGTTTTTTCTGCCACCGGATCACCACGCAACCGGGCTTCATCCCTGGCGATCTGCTTGTCAAACTCCATCTTCGCCATGGCGTCGATGCCAAAGGTTTGCAGCATCTTGCGCAGAATCGCGTAAGGCGGCACCCCTTCATATTCGATAGCGTCCAGCTGCGGCACGATCTCCTTTTCAACATAGCCGCGGACCATGTCGCGAATCATCGATTGCTGTTCATTCCACTCGATCATGCTGGCGCTCCTCTGGACGATTGTTTAGAACCTCCAGCAGTCTGCTTAGTTAATGCAAGCGCAAGCAATGCCCAACGTGTGACCTGATATTCACCCATCAGTTTGCCTGATGGGCGAGGGTGGTTTGGCGCCAGCTCAGAGCATCAGCTGCAGAGTGACCGCTGCCAGCAGCGCCAGGCTGAACGCACGGTTATGGTCGAATGCGTAAGCCACCAGATACAAGGGCCAGACGCCGGCTGGCAAATCCGCCGGTGCCTGCTCGGGCCGCGGCTGGCGAAACACCCGGCGCGCCGCCAGCAGTTTCGGCGCCGCCAGCCAGACCAGCAGGAACGGCCAACCAAGCACGCCCAGCAAGACGCCCAGGGTGATACCGGCGTACTGCATCTGCCAGCACGCAACAGTCAGCCCGCGACTGACTCGCTCGCCGAGAATCACCGGCAAGGTATGAATATGTTTGGCACGATCTTCGGCCAGTTTGTCGGTGTGCTTGCCCAGCAAAACCGTGGTCGGACCCAGGCCGTAGATCAGCGAAAACCACAGCACCGCCTCGCTGACAGCGCCACCGGCCACATAACAGCTGCCCGCCACCATCAACGGCCCCCAGACCAGCCAGACCGACGGCTCGCCGAGGCCGATGTATTTCAGCGGCCAGGTGTAGAACAGCACGAAGAACATCCCCGCCAGCATCAGATACAGGGTGAGCAGGTCGGTGCGCAACACCAGCCAGACGCCACAAGCACAGGCCGCCAACCCGGTGCCCAGCACATAACCGAGCAACGCCCGCTCACTGAGCAAACCGCTTTGCACCGGCTGCGGGCCGTATTGGGTACGGAAGTAATTGTCCTTGTCGACGCCCTTGCGGTAATCCACCCAGTCATTGAGCAGGTTGTTGGTGGCATGTGCCAGGGTCAGACCGAGCAGCGCCAGCGCGCTGTTGAGCCAGTCGACCGGCCCCAGCTCTGCGGCGAAGGCAATACCCAGCCCGGCCGAGATCAGGGTCATGATCAATACCGCCGAACGCGTGGCCACCAGCCAGCGCTTGAGCCCGCCCATGGCTTGCCAGTCGCCGCTTTCCAGGCGCGGAATCCGGGTCAGTATCTGCCCCCAGGATGGAATCATGCCGGCGGTTTCTTCAGTTTCGGGTTGGGGAAGAACTGCACCGCCTTGACCTTCGGATCCGGGGCTTTCGCGGCAGCCTTGTTCACCCGCGTGCCCAGCTCGCGGGGCACCGACTGGCCCTGTGCATTCAGGGTATCGGCGTAACCGCAGGCCACGCATTCACGATGCGGCACACCGTCGACCTCCCACATCTTGATGCGGTCCATCTCGCTGCAGGCCGGGCACACGGCGCCGGCGATAAAGCGCTTTTTCGGCTCACTCATGCCACTTCCTCGACCAGCCCCGAATGGCGCAAGAGGGCATCAATGGACGGCTCGCGACCACGGAAATCGACAAACAGCAGCATCGGCGCCAGCGAGCCGCCGCGCGCCAGAATCGCCTCGCGGAAGGCGCGGCCGGTTTCCGGATTGAGCACGCCCTCTTCCTCGAATCTGGAGAACGCATCGGCCGACAGCACTTCCGCCCACTTGTAGCTGTAGTAGCC
>DATMWH010000110.1:0-7696 GCA_035562615.1 Pseudomonas sp.
AACCTCACCGACAAGTTCTACTACCTGCCCACCGGCGGCACCTACACCGGTCAGGGCACCACCATGGGCATCAACAGCATCCCATGGGGCATTGGCGTGCCGGGGATGGGTCGCTCGTTCTATACCGGGGTCAACGTTTCGTTCTGATCCCCGCGGGCTGCCGTGTGCGCCACCACGGCGCACCGGCAACTCAAGGGCCCCGGATGCGGTTTTTTCGCTGATCAATATGGGCTACCCTTTGCCCATGCAGACTGCCACCCTCCCCGAATTGCTTCACTTCGAGCCATCCGGCTCCGAGTCCTCTCTGCGGATCAGCGGTGAATGGACGCTGCGCCATTACCGGCTGCTGGAGCAGCATCTGGCTTCCCTGCAACTGCCGATAGCAGCTGCTCAGACGATCGATTTCAGTCAATTGCAGGCCCTCGATACGGCAGGCGCCGCACTGCTGGTGCGCCTGCTCGGAGTGGCACGCGTGCAGGCGCTGGTCAGTCAGCCAGACAGTTTGCCGGCCGTCCGCCTGGCACTGCTGGCAACCGTGGTCAACGCCCTGGCCAAGGACAATCAGGCGGCCTCTGGCAAGCCACGGCAGACACCAACAGATCTGCTCGCCAATCTCGGCGCCCGCATGCAGCAGTTTGCCGGGCAGTTACTGGAACTGCTGGGCTTCATCGGTCTGATTCTGGAAACCTTCGCCCGCAGTCTGTTGCAGCCGTCACGCTGGCGCCTCACCGCGCTGGTGGCACAGATGCAGGCGACCGGTCTGAATGCGCTGCCGATCGTGGCCCTGCTGACCTTTCTGGTCGGCTGCGTGGTGGCATTTCTCGGCGCCACCGTGCTTGAACGTTTTGGCGCCAGCATCTTTACCGTGGCGCTGGTGGCGCTGGCCTTTATGCGCGAATTCGGCGTGCTGCTCACCGCCATCCTGCTGGCCGGCCGCACCGCCAGTGCCTTCACCGCACAAATCGGCTCGATGAAAGCCAATGAGGAAATCGACGCGATCCGCACCCTTGGCCTCAACCCGATCGAACTGCTGGTCCTGCCCAGAGTGCTGGCCCTGCTGGTGACCCTGCCGTTACTGACCTTTGTCGCCATGCTTTCGGGCATTCTCGGCGGCGGTCTGGTATGCCTGCTGACGCTGGATATTTCGCCGACCCTGTTCATCTCGATCCTGCACGACATCCCCGCGCAACACTTCTGGGTCGGCATCAGCAAGGCGCCGCTGTTTGCCTTCCTGATTGCCGCGATCGGCTGCCTGGAAGGCTTTCGCGTCAGTGGCAGCGCCGCCTCGGTGGGCGAGCACACCACCTCCAGCGTGGTGCAATCGATCTTTGTGGTGATCCTGCTCGACGCCCTGGCGGCATTGTTCTTTATGGAGATGAAATGGTGAACAGCCGCGAAGTCGTGGTCGAAGCACGCGGCCTGTGCAACCGTTTCGGCCGCCAGTCGGTGCACGAAAACCTCGATCTGGATATCTACCGCGGCGAGATTCTCGGCGTGGTGGGCGGCTCGGGCACCGGCAAATCGGTACTGCTGCGCAGCATCGTCGGTCTGCGGGCACCCAGCGCCGGCTCGGTGAGCGTGTTTGGCGAAAACCTGCAGGCGCTTGATCCGGCACGGCGGGCGCAGGTGGAGCAGCGTTTTGGTGTGCTGTTCCAGCGTGGCGCGCTGTTTTCCTCGCTCAGCGTGGCGGAAAACATTGCCCTGCCGCTGATTGAACATGCGCACCTGTCGCGCAAGGATGCACAGGAACTGGCCCAGCTCAAGTTGCTGCTCGCCGGCTTGCCCGCCAATGCCGGCTCCAAGTACCCGGCCGAACTGTCCGGCGGCATGGTCAAGCGCGCGGCACTGGCCCGGGCGCTGGCGCTGGACCCGGACATCCTGTTTCTCGATGAGCCGACAGCCGGGCTGGACCCGATCGGCGCAGCGGCCTTCGATCAGCTGATCCTGACCCTGCGCGACGCGCTGGGCCTGAGCGTGTTTCTGGTCACCCACGACCTGGATACGCTGTACACCATCACCGACCGCATCGCCGTGCTCTCGCAGAAGCGCGTGCTGGTGGCCGATACCCTGGAGCGCGTGGCGGCCACCGATGACGCCTGGATTCAGGACTACTTCCACGGCCCGCGCGGACGCGCCGCCCAACAGGCAGCCGAACGGTTGCAGGAGCAACACTGAGATGGAAACCCGCGCGCATCACGTGCTGATCGGACTCTTCACTCTGCTGGTGGGCGGCGGCGCGCTGCTGTTTGCCCTGTGGCTGGGCAAATCCAGCCTGGACCGCAGTTTTGACCAGTATGAAATTGTCTTTCACGAAGCCGTCACCGGCCTGTCCAATGGCAGTCCGGTGCAGTTCAACGGCATCAAGGTCGGTGAAGTGATCAACCTTCGCCTCAACGAGAACGATCCGAGCATGGTGCTGGTGACCATTCGCGTCGCCGCCAGCACGCCGGTGCGCGACAACACCCGGGCCAGACTGCTGCTGGCCGGAGTCACCGGAACCTCCTTCATCCAGCTCAGCAGCGGGCCGGGCGAAGGCAAGCCTTTGAGGGCCCCCCGGGGCCAGCTGCCGCAGATCATTGCCACACCTTCCTCGATCAGCAAGTTGCTGACCGACGGGGGCGACATTCTCACCCAGGTCAGTGAGCTGCTGCAGAATGCCAACAAGCTGTTTTCGCCCGCCAACTCGGCGAACTTCGGCAAGACCCTGAGTAATCTGGAGCAGATTACCGACGCCATGGCCACCGAGCGCGAGGAAATTCACACCTTGCTGGCGGAGTTTTCCAGCATGAGCATCCAGGCCAGCAAAACCCTTGAACAGGCGACGCAACTGCTGACCAGCAGCAACCGGCTGCTCGATGCCCACGGCGCGGCGACCCTCGGCGACCTGCAGAAAACCATGGCCAACCTGCAGCAAAGCAGCGCCCGCGTGGACCAGTTGCTGCAACAGAACCAGGGCTCGCTGAGTCAGGGCCTGGATAGCATGGGCAGCCTGCAGCCGGCCTTGCAGGAGCTGCGCCAGACCCTGAACAACCTGAATAACATCACCCAGCGCCTCGAACAGAATCCGGCGGGCTTCCTGCTCGGCCGCGACCAAGCCAAGGAGTTTCAGCCATGAGAGTGGTTTCCCGTCTGCGGCCACTGCTGAGTATCGGCCTGCTCAGCCTGCTCGCCGCTTGCTCGATCCTGCCCAGCAGCGAACCGCCTCAGGTCTATCTGCTACCCAGCCAGAGTGCGCCGGCCAGCACCGCAGCCGCCGTCAACTGGTCGCTGCGGCTGAACACGCCACAAGCCAGTCAGGCGCTCAACAGCCCGCGCATCGCCGTGTTACCGGCTGCCAATGAGTTCAGCAGCTACGCCGGCAGCCGCTGGAGCGATCCGGCACCGCGCCTGTTGCGTAATCACCTGCTGATGGCCTTCCAGAATGACGGCCGGGTACGCGCCCTGAGCAGCGACGACGACAACCTGCAGGCCGACCTGCAACTGGGAGGCGAGCTGCAGGCGTTCCAAAGCGAGTACCACGACGGCAAGGTCATGGTGGTGATCCGCCTGCAGGCGCGGCTGATCGACTCTCGTCAGCGGATTCTGGCCAGTCAGCGTTTCGAGGTGATTCAGCCGGTTGCCGGAACAGCGGTTCCTGCAGTGGTCGGTGCGTTTGGTCAGGCCAGCGATCAGCTGGCAGCTCAGGTGTTGCAGTGGGTGCTGACAGAAGGCACGGTACATCCGGTTTTGTAGGGTGGAAAACGGCGATAGCCTTTTCCACCAGAAACGCGCCGGTGGACATTCGCTGTGCGAGATGTCCACCCTACCGAACTGTAGTAAACACTGGCACAAGATAGTGCGCAGCCGCAATCGTAGGGTGGGTTAGCCGCATCGCAGCGATGCGACGCCCGGCATAACCCACCATGGATGTCGCCAGACATCCCCATGGCCAACGCTTCGCCCCGGTTGCGGGGTTATGGCCTAACGGCTCCAGACAGCACCACCTACAGCAACTGCCCCTGCAACGCCGCGCTGCTAACCGGCCTGACGCGAGCGAACCCGAGCAGCTCCGCCAACTTCGCACCCTTGGCCTGCCAGTCGTAAAACTGTGCCTCACCGAGCAACACGTAATGCCAGGGCAGCGCTTGGCGATGCTCTGGCGGCAGGGCGTTGATCCGCTCGCACCAGGTCTGCGCCGCTTTCAATTTACGCTGCACGTCCGGGTGGTTCACATCCTTCTGCGCTTTGGTTTCCACCAAGTAGATAGCTTCCTCGGTGCGTACCAGAAAATCCGGGCAGTAGAAGGCCGGTAAGCCGTCCTGACGTACATAGCGCAGGCGGGCAAAGGTGTGGCGGTTCTCGCTGATCTTGCAAAAAGCCCGGACACTGGCATCGACGCTGGCCCACTGGATAAAGCGCTGTTCCAGCCCACCGTTGCGCGCTGCCCAGCCCTGCCGCTGGTAGATGCATTTGTTCACTTCCTGCGAGTGCTTCTCCTGCATCATCAGCTTCGGCACTTCAGACAAATAGCGATGCTTCACTTCCAACTCGCCGCGGGGCTCGATCTGCTCGGCCTCGATCAACGCCAGCGCAAAGATACGGGTGATGTGCTCCAGCACCGGCTGCAACAGCAACAGACGCCAACCCTCGTCCAGCATGGGCTCGAACGGCTCGCCGAACAGTCGTTGCTCGATGTACTGCTCAATCCAGCCGGCCAGTTCGGCGGTATTCACCTGCAAATACGGCTTGGCCACATGCGCGGCGATCTTGTTGCCCTTGGGCAGCGGCTGGCTCAACGCCTGGCTGATGCGCCGGGTCAGGCGGCCAAGCAGATCGTTGTAGCCCGCCACGTTCATCACCGCACCATCCACCCGGTAATCACCGAACAGCGTCTGGCTCTGCAGGTCCTGCGAGGTGAACACATCGCCCTTGCCGAGCATCTCCTTGAGCTGAGCCTGGCTCAACTGGGTGAAGGGCTGCAGCGTCTCGATGGCCGGCGCCTGGTGCTCCAACCATTCCTCGGTGTCGCGCAGGATGAACGGAATGGCGAAATCATACTGGCCATGCTCCTCGCGCAGTTCGACTGCCAGCAGGTCACCGGTACTGCTGTTGTTGTCACTGTCGTCACCCGTACTGCCGGCCAGGCCTTCAAGCATCAACTCGTTGTAGAACTGCTGAAAAGCCGGATGCTCGATGATGGTCAGTACGTCGATCAAGCTGCTGGGCTCCTGCCCGGCCTTGAGCAGCGCGCGGTTCTCCAGCTTGATGTCGGCGTATTCGGGGTCACGCCACATCAAGCGCAAGCCACGGCCGATGGTCTGCTCCAGCAGAATCTGCGCCTGGCTCGAACGCAGCGGCACAATCACGCAGATATTGTTGACATCGAAACCTTCACGCAGCATCAACACACTGACGATCACCCGTGGCGTGGCATGTGCATCGACGTTGAACAGGCGTTCGCGCACCGGTGCCCAATCCTTCTCGCCCAGCTCGGCCTTCTTGCCCGAGTCGATGGCCATCACCTCGTCCGCGCCCAGCCCTTCATCCATAAGGAACTGCGCCACCAGCGGCGACACCGTGGTGTCCTCGCAGACCACCAGCATCTTCGGGTGGCGCTGAGGGTCGATGGCGGCGAAGTCAGTTTCCAGCTTGCGCAGTTTCTGCAGGCCGGCGCGCAGCATGACTCGCTGGCCATCGCCCAGCACGGGGTTGCCATCGGCATCGCGCTCGGCCTTGAACTCCAGCGGCAGGGCGCCAAGCTCTTTGCGCCGGTCGAGCACCAGCGATTTGACCAACCCGGCGCGCATCGCCGTTTTCAGGTCGAAGTCGGTGATGATGTGCGGGAAATACAGCTTCTTCTTGTTCTTGCCGCTGCCGACGTCGTTATAAGGCGTGGCCGAGAAATCCAGCTGAATAAAGCGCCGGTCTTTGCTCTGGGCGATCAGCGTCAGGCTTTTCTGCCACTCCACCTCGGTCACTTCGCCTTCGCGCTTGAACTCATGGATATGGTGAGCCTCATCGTTGAACACCAGCAGCTCGGGCAGGCCAGCCAGATAATCCAGCACATTGCCGCGCGCGTAACGCCGGTCCAGCACCTCCAGGCTGTTGCCCGTCGCGCGCCCCGGCGTCAGCGGCAGCAAGCCGGCAATCACTTGCTGCGGCTCGGCCAGGCTGCCCGGTGCACTTATCTCGTACTCACTTTCTTCAACGGATACATCGCTGAGCAGGTGCCAGTTGCTGATGGCGAGCAGGCCGTTGCCGGTGGCCTTCAGACCGATCTCAGCCTTGCTGCAGGTGTTGCCGCGCACGAAACCAAACACTCGCTCGCGACAGCTTTGCGGGATAAACAGCTCGGCATAGCGCGCCACGTCCGAGCTGGAAAAGTCGCGAACACCGCCAACTTCCTTGCCGAGAAAGGCATCCAGCAGGCGCTCGTAGACGATCAGGCCCGGTGCCACCAGCAGGAAGTGGCGGGTGAAGCGTGCATCGTCCACCCCGGCTTCCAGCGCGGCGCTCTTGTTCAGCAGCTGCCAGATCAGCAATGCCTGCAGCACCCAGGTCTTGCCGGTGCCGGTGGCCATCTTCAGGCAGTACTTGGGGTGCGCATGCTTGGCCTGGCTGACTTCGCTCAGGCGGTTGCCGTGCAATAGCGCATCGGCGGCTACCTGCTGGTACAAGTCTTTCAGCGTGGCGCACGCCAGCACTTCATGGGCGACGATGGTATTGAGAATTGCCTGGCGCTGACCGGGGTGAAAGTTCAGGCCATTGCGCGCAGCAGTCATCTCCGCGCCAAACCACCAGCGCAGCAGTTCAGCGGTGGTCGGCGTAACCAGCTCCAGGATATCCGCCACGCCGTCTTCCAGGCCCAGACACAGGGCGTTGGTGCGCACCGTCAGGGCATCGCTGAGCTGCAACTGCTCGCGGCCGCTCGCCGTCAGCTCGCTCATGGCGCGCCCTCCACGCCTACGTTGACCGCCACTTCAGCCTCGAAGCCAAACACGTCCACCGCGCGCACACAGACCCGGCGCGGCCCGGTCTTGGCCGGCACTTGCAACACCGCCTCAGTGACTACCCGCAGCGGGTCGCCATCGTTATCCACATTGCCGCGATAGTCCTGCCACACCGAGCGGAACACCTGGCCGTCGTAGTCCGGATCAACCGCCCAGTACTCGATCAGCGCCAGCGGCTCGGCATTCATCACCGCCTGCAACTTCTCGCGGTTGCCCTCGTCGAGGTTGATCGCCTCGGGTGACAGCAGCACATAGTTGGCCAGCTGCACGCGCAGCGTTTCCGTTTGCCCGTCACTGCTGCGCAGGCGCTGCACCGGCTGGATTTTCAAATATTGCAGGCTGGCAAAACGCACGCTGCCGCGCAGCTTTTCCAGACTGCCTTTCTTCTTCAGGCGGTCGAGCAGGTCCGGCGGAATCACCAGCACTTCCAGACCGGGATCGTTCAGCGCGGCGATGCTCTGGCCGATATCCGGTTCGAAGTTCCAGCCCAGCACCACCACCTTGTCCCAGCCGCCGAGCAGGCTGTCGCGCTGGGCCAGCGCCTTCTTCAGGGTCGCCGCACCGGTCAGCTTGTTCGGCGAGTCGGCGTACACCAACGTGCGCACCCCACCACCAGCGATGCTGCCCAGGTTGCGCAACGGGTTGTCTTCTTCGGCCAGCGACAAAGCGCCATACAGCGACAGCACAATCTGCGACAGGTCGCCGAT
>DATMWH010000111.1:0-8091 GCA_035562615.1 Pseudomonas sp.
CGAGAGCCTGTTCCGTGAGCGGAATCATGTGAGTGCGGCGTTTCTTCATCCGCTCAGCTGGGATCGTCCAGATTTTCTTTTCAAAGTCGATGTCTGCCCATCGAGTGGTCGCTGCCTCCGCTGGTCGGGTCATAGTGTGAAGCTGCCATTCGATCAGGCAACGGGTCGTCCTTTTTATGCTGGCATTGGCAATTGCCACCATGAGTTCGTTCAGCTCATCTGGGGGCAGTGCAGCCATGTTTTTCTTTTTTGGTTTCTTGAAGACAGAGCGGATGCCGCTGAGCGGGTTGGCATGGATCAGTCCCGAGTTGACCCCGTAGGTCATGATCTCGTTGAGCCGTTGCGTCAGCCGTTTAACGGTCTCCAGGCTGCCCTTGGTTTCGAGCGGGCGAAGCAGGTTGATGACCTGTGGTGCATTGATGGCTGAGATCGGGGTTGTACCTAAGTCCGGGAAAACGTGCAGTGTCAGTGAGCGCCAGATGTCCTCGGCGTAGGCCTGTGTCACGGAGTCTTTTTTCAGCTCATACCAGGCGGTAGCTACGTTCTGAAACGTGTGTTCTGTTGCAGCCCTCTTGGCTTGCTTCAGATTGTCCCGCTCTTCTTTGGGATCGATGCCGGTGGCAAGAAGCTCCCTTGCTTCAACGGTCATTTTCCTTGCTTGGGCAAGTGACAGTTCAGGGTATGCACCAAGCCCCATGTTGATGCGCTTCTTGGTTACTGGGTGGTAATAGTTGAAATTCCATAGCTTAGAGCCAATGATTCTCACTCGTAATTGTAGGCCGCCACCATCGCTCAGAACGTAATCTTTATCTCTGGGCTTCGCAGCTTTAATTTTGGCTTCAGATAGACGTGTGCTTTTAGCGCCCATTGGTATTCCAGGAAGAGATTCTGTATTCCTGAAATTAGCATTTGTATGCCTGGAATACCATTAGGAATACAGAAGTGCGTGGATGTACGTGGATGCTCGTGGACGCTGACGGCGCTGAAAGCCCCGTATTTACTGGATTTCAGGCACAAAAAAAGACGTCCGTGGACGTCTTTAGATGTTGTAATGGTGGAGCCGGGGGGATTTGAACCCCCGTCCGCCAGTACTCCGCTGTCGGTTCTACATGCTTAGCCGTGTCTACTGAGTTAACCCTTGGCCGCCCGACGGGCAGGGTGCTTTGGGCGAGTTGTGTAAGTTTTAGCCGATTCGTCCACAACATACTGCACGGCGATTCTGTTCTATCTGACAATCATTTTGGGTTTACAGACATCCCCTGATGATTGCTGGAGCCGAAGCTACCAGAAGTGGCACTTGGCTGCTTACGCAGCTAGTTGCGCACCGTAATTGTCGTCATTGGCAATTATGGATTTTGCAACAGTGGATTTACGAGTTCTGTTACCAACTCGGCATGCCCCTCGAGTTTCATCACCGGCGTCGAATCCTAATCGGCCCCAAAACTGTCGTGGTCGTTGTTACGACTCGCAGTGTACGGAAAAGGTTCCCTGCGGTCGATGCTTTCAGCGTGTTGTGTCAGTGACGCATGGCGCGCGCTACTTCGCGATCGGAGTCGCGCTCTTTTTCGGTGTTGCGCTTGTCGTATTCCTTTTTGCCCTTGCCAAGGCCGATTTCGCACTTGATCAGATGCTGTTTCCAGTAAATCGACAGGGCCACGCAGGCGTAACCTTTTTGCTGGACGGCGGTGGTCAGTTTTTCGATTTCGCGCTTGTTCAGCAGCAGTTTGCGGGTACGCAAAGGGTCAGCGATTACGTGTGTGCTGGTTGCCGTCAGCGGCGCGATATGGCAACCAATCAACCATGCCTCGTCATTTTTCAGCAGGACATAGCTGTCGACCAGCTGCGCCTTGCCGGCACGCAGGCTTTTGACTTCCCAGCCGGACAGGACCATCCCGGCTTCGAACTTGTGCTCGATGAAATAGTCGTGGCGGGCCTTCTTGTTCTGGGCAATGGTGCCCTGAGGGTGTTTTTTCTGCTTGCTCATAGGGGGCGCATTATAGGGGCTAGTCGGCGTGCAGGCTATGCTGCTGCTCGCGCCTTGAGCAGGTTGCTGGAATGCCGGACAATGTGGCAGGTGTTTTGGCTGTCCGGGCCGGTAGGCACGGTGATCTGCAGTAAGGAATAGAAAGCTTTATGACTACGCATATTCAGCGTTCCGCGCTGTTGCCCTATCCAGCGCAGGCGTTGTTTGATCTGGTTAATGATGTGCGTGCGTATCCGGAATTCTTGCCCTGGTGTGCGGCCAGTGAAGTGCTGGAACAGTCCGAGGACCATATGCTGGCTGCGTTGACGGTTGCCAAGGGCAGTATCAGTCAGCGTTTTCTCACGCGTAATGCCTTGCAGTTCGGTCGTGGCATCGAAATGAGTCTGCAGGAAGGGCCGTTTACCGATCTGCATGGCATCTGGGAATTCAAACCGCTCGGCGAAAAGGCCTGCAAGATCAGTCTGGATTTGACCTTCGAGTACGCCGGGCCGCTGGTCAAGGCCACGTTGGGGCCTTTGTTCACGCAAGCGGCCAATACCCTGGTCGATGCATTTTGTCAGAGAGCCAAACAACTCCATGGATAAGCAAAAAATCTCGATCGAGGTGGTTTATGCCCTTGCGCACAAGCAGAAGCTGCTGAAGTTCAAGGTGCCAGCCGGTACAACTGTTCGCCAGGCGGTCGCCCTTTCCGGGATGGAGCAGCACTTTTCGGACCTGGATCTGGCGGAGTGTCCGTTGGGTATTTTTGGTAAGGCCGTTGCCAAGCCAGAAGAGCGTGTGCTGGTGGAGGGGGAGCGGGTTGAGATCTATCGGCCATTGATTGCCGATCCCAAGGAGGTACGCAAGCAGCGCGCAGCCAAAGCGGCCCAGGCTAAGGTTGATGCGGCGGCCGAATGAATCATGCAAGCATTAAAAAGCCCGGAATACCGGGCTTTTTAATGCTTGTCAGGTTACTGCGGGTCTTCTTCGAGCGGTGCTGGCGCCGGTACGGCGATGACTTCAGTGCTGTCCACTTCGATCTGCAGCTGTTCTTCGAGCGAACCCGGCTTGGCCGGGGTGTCCGATGTGGGTGCAGGAATCACTTTCTCATCAATCGTGGTGGTGGTCGACTCACTGATGATCACCGCGTTGTCACCCATGCCGGGTACGAAGTCGCCAGACAATCCGGATAGTTGCTCCTGTTCGTTGAAGAACAGTGTGGCGCGCTCTTGCAGGCGGCTGCCACCGCCGGGTTGGATGGTGTAGACGTAATCCCAGCGGTTGGGATGGAAGGTGTCCTGAATCAGCGCGGTGCCCATTACGAACCGGCTCTGACTGCGGGTCATGTCTGGCTGCAGTTTGTCGACCATGTCCTGGGAGACGATGTTGCCCTGCTGGATGTCGATCTTGTAAACGCAGCCGGCCAGCGAGGTCATGCCGATCAGGCTGAGAGTTGTCAGCAGGCGTTTGGTGTTTTGCATCGGAGGATGACTTCCACTATCTTGGCGGGGAGTTAAAGTCCGATCATACCTGCATTAGAGGGAGCTGCGAAGCAGCATCCTGCGAGAAAACCGACCATGGTTGAAAATACTGAATTACGCAAAGCCGGCCTCAAGGTAACGCTGCCCAGATTGAAGATTCTTCAACTGTTGGAGTCAGCGGGGCAGCGGCATATGAGTGCCGAGGATGTTTACAAGGCGTTGATGGAGGCCGACGAAGACGTCGGGCTGGCTACGGTCTACCGGGTTCTTACGCAGTTCGAGAGCGCGGGGCTGGTGGTTCGGCACAATTTCGATGGTGGGCATGCGGTGTTTGAGCTGGCGGATAGCGGCCATCATGACCATATGGTGTGTGTGGACACCGGTGAGGTGATCGAGTTCATGGATGCCGAGATCGAGCGTCGCCAGCGCGAGATCGTCAAACAGCACGGTTTTGAGCTGGTAGAGCACAATCTGGTGCTTTATGTGCGCAAGCCCAAAGCGGTTGAGCGCTAGCGCTGGCTTTGAGTCGGTTCAGGCGGCGACCATGGGTCGCCGTTTTTGTCTGTGGCGGTCAGTGATTGGCGATCGCCACCAGTTTTCGGGCGTGCGCCAGTGACTCTTCGGTAAGGTCAACGCCGCCGAGCATCCGTGCGATCTCTTCGACGCGCCCACTTTCATCCAGCAGTGATACGGCTGTTCGGGTTTCGCTGGTGCCGCGTACCTTGTGCACAAACAGTTGCTGATGCCCTTGGGCGGCAACCTGTGGCAGGTGAGTGACGGTTAAAACCTGGCCGTGCTCACCTAGCTGTCGTAGCAGTTGTCCTACTACTTCGGCGGTGGGGCCGCCGATGCCGACATCCACTTCGTCGAAAACCAGTGTGGGAACCCGCGAGGTTTGCGCGGTAATCACCTGAATGGCCAGGCTGATGCGTGATAACTCACCGCCTGAGGCGACTTTTGACAGTGCTTTGAGCGGTTGCCCGGGGTTGGCGCTGACCAGAAATTCAACGTGCTCAAGCCCTGCCGGATGAGGATTGGAGCTGTCAGTTGCAGGCAGTTGAATACTCAGTCTGCCACCAGGCATGCCGAGGCGTTGCAGCTCTTGCTCTACGGCAGTGGAAAGCCGGGCCGCGGCGCTATGGCGGATCTGGCTGAGCTCGGCGGCTCTTTCCTGAAAGTGGCGAGTGAAGGCGTTGAGTTCATCCTGCAGCTGTTCGGCGGCCTGATCGCCGGCATTCAATCCTTCCAGTTCATCCAGCAGACGATGCTGCAAATCGCCCAGTTCTTGCGGGTTGATGCGGTGTTTGCGCGCCAGACTGTAGATGGTGTCCAGGCGTTCCTGCAGAAGCTGCTGCCGTTGCGGGTCGGCATCAAAATGGTCCAGGAAGCGGTTGAGTTCGCCGACCGCTTCCTCGATCTGTATCTGTGCGCTGGCCAGCAGATTGGTGGTTTCGTGGATGGCGCCGCCCTGGCCAGGGAAGGCGTTCAGTCGCTGCAGGCTGGTGGTCAGCGCGGAAAGGACGTTGCCAGCATCGCTTTCGCTGCACAGCTCGAGTACCTGGCGGCAGGCCGCCATCAGTTGTTCGGCATTGCTCAGTGTGCGGTGTTCCTGCTCGAGCTGCTCCAGTTCGTTGTCGCCCAGCGCAAGATTTTCCAGCTCTTCAATCTGATAGCTGAGCAGCTGATGACGGGCGCGCTGTTCGCTGTTGTTGCTGGAGAGCCGCTCAAGCTCCAGGTTGGTTTGCCGCCAGCGTTGCGCAGCCAGTTGAACCTGGCGCGCCAGTTCTGCGGCGCCGGCGAATTCATCAAGCAGCCGGCGGTGGGTGTCGGTTTTCAGCAGTGACTGATGTTCGTGCTGGCTGTGAATGTCGATCAGCAGCTCGCCAATCGCCTTGAGGTCGGCTTGAGGGCACGGGCTGCCGTTGATGTAGGCGCGTGAGCGGCCTTCGGCAGTGATGACCCGGCGCAAGATGCAGGGCCCATCCTGCTCGAGATCGCGCTGCGTCAGCCAGTTGCGGGCCTCCGGTATATGCGCAAGATCAAAGCTGGCCTGAATATCGGCTTTGTCGCTGCCGGGCCGCACGACCCCGCTATCGGCGCGGTCGCCAAGGGCCAGTCCGAGAGCATCGAGCATGATGGATTTGCCGGCGCCGGTTTCACCGGTGATGGCGGTCATGCCTTTGTGTAACTCAATGTCGAGGTGTTCGACGATGGCGAAATTATTCACGGCCAGATGAATCAGCATGGGGGCACCTCGAAATTAGAAAAGCTGTGTATTTATACAGTATCTAATTTCTGGATGGCAACTGTGCGGGCCCTTGAAGCTGGCTTCGCCGTCCCCATATAGATGTCCTGTGCAAGGCTGAAGCGTGTTGACGCCCTTATTTAGAGGAAAAACTGATGGTTGATGAACAGGCTCTGGATGATTTGAACCCCGAAGCTGCCAGTGTTGCCGGCTCGGCGGATGACCTGCAGGCGCGAATCCTCAAGCTGGAGGAGCAGCTCGCGGCGGCGCAGGATCAATCGCTTCGTGTTGCCGCTGACATGCAGAACATTCGCCGGCGTGCCGAGCTGGACGTTGAGAAGGCGCACAAGTTTGCGCTGGAGAAGTTTGCGGCGGACCTGCTGCCGGTGGTCGACAGCATTGAGCGCGGGCTGGAATTGTCCAACCCGGCTGATGAGGCCATCAAGTCGGTGCGCGAGGGGATGGAGCTGACGCTGAAGTTGCTGGTCGACACGCTCAAGCGCTATCAGGTTGAGGCGCTGGATCCTCACGGGGCGCCATTCAATGCAGAGCATCATCAGGCCATGGCGTTGCAGGAAAGCACCCATGTCGAGCCAAACAGCGTGCTCAAGGTGTTCCAGAAGGGCTATCTGCTGAACGGTCGCCTGTTGCGCCCGGCGATGGTCGTGGTGAGCAAGGCGCCGGCAGAAACTCCGCCTTCGATTGATGAGCAGGCTTGAAATTCTTCAGGCGGCCCCCATCTATTAATTCAAGCAGTTAGTGCTGTTGTGATGCCTTGAGAGTGTGTTGCGACAGTAATCAAGAGACAAGTCAAAGTTTTGGAGAGTGAGCATGGGCAAGATTATTGGTATCGATTTGGGAACCACCAACTCCTGCGTTTCGATCATGGAGAACGGTAACGTCAAGGTTATCGAGAATGCTGAAGGCGCGCGTACCACTCCTTCGATCATTGCGTATGCCAATGATGGTGAAATCCTCGTGGGGCAGTCGGCCAAGCGTCAGGCTGTGACCAATCCGCACAACACGCTGTATGCGGTCAAGCGTCTGATCGGTCGCAAGTTCGACGAAGACGTCGTGCAGAAAGACATCCAGATGGTCCCTTACAAGATCGTCAAGGCCGATAACGGTGACGCCTGGGTTGAAGTGAATGGGCAGAAAATGGCCCCTCCGCAGATTTCTGCAGAAATTCTCAAGAAGATGAAGAAGACCGCCGAAGATTACCTTGGCGAGACCGTCACCGAAGCGGTTATTACGGTTCCGGCTTACTTCAATGACAGTCAGCGTCAGGCCACCAAAGATGCTGGCCGTATTGCGGGCCTTGACGTCAAGCGCATCATCAACGAGCCGACCGCAGCCGCACTGGCTTACGGCATGGACAAGGCCAAGGGCGACCACACCGTGATCGTTTATGACCTGGGCGGTGGTACTTTCGACGTATCGGTGATCGAGATCGCTGAAGTCGATGGCGAGCACCAGTTCGAAGTGTTGGCCACCAACGGCGACACTTTCCTTGGTGGTGAAGACTTCGACATTCGTCTGATCGACTACCTCGTCGACGAGTTCAAGAAAGAAAGCGGCATGAACCTCAAGGGTGATCCGCTGGCCATGCAGCGTCTGAAGGAAGCTGCGGAAAAAGCCAAGATCGAGCTGTCTTCGAGCCAGCAGACCGACGTCAACCTGCCGTACATCACTGCAGATGCCACCGGTCCTAAGCACTTGAACGTAAAAATCTCCCGCGCCAAGCTGGAGTCGCTGGTGGAAGATCTGGTGCAGCGCACCATCGAGCCTTGCCGTATCGCGTTGAAAGACGCTGGTATCGACGTGGGCGCGATCAACGACGTGATTCTGGTCGGTGGCCAGACCCGTATGCCGTTGGTGCAGAAGCTGGTAACCGATTTCTTCGGTAAAGAAGCGCGGAAAGACGTTAACCCGGACGAAGCAGTGGCCATGGGTGCTGCTATCCAGGGCGCGGTATTGTCGGGTGACGTGAAAGACGTATTGCTGCTCGACGTTAGCCCGCTGACCCTGGGTATCGAAACCATGGGTGGCGTGATGACCGCGCTGATCGAGAAAAACACCACGATTCCGACCAAGAAATCGCAAGTGTTCTCGACTGCTGACGATAACCAGGGCGCCGTGACCATTCACGTGCTGCAGGGCGAGCGCAAGCAAGCCAGCGGCAACAAGTCCTTGGGTAAATTCGACCTGGCCGAGATTCCGCCGGCTCCGCGTGGCGTACCGCAAATCGAAGTAACCTTCGATATCGACGCCAACGGCATCCTGCACGTCGGCGCGAAAGACAAGGCTACCGGCAAGCATCAGTCGATCGTGATCAAGGCCAACTCGGGTCTTTCCGAAGACGAGATCAAGCAGATGATCCGCGATGCCGAAGCCAATGCCGA
>DATMWH010000112.1:0-4569 GCA_035562615.1 Pseudomonas sp.
ATCTCCCACGGCGCCACCGGCAAAGGCAACGACCAGGTCCGTTTCGAGCTGGGCGCCTACGCGCTGAAGCCGGGCGTGAAGGTCATTGCTCCGTGGCGCGAGTGGGACCTGCTGTCGCGCGAGAAGCTGATGGACTATGCCGAAAAGCACGGCATTCCGATCGAGCGTCACGGCAAGAAGAAATCCCCGTATTCCATGGATGCCAACCTGCTGCACATCTCCTATGAAGGCGGCGTGCTGGAAGACACCAGGACCGAGCATGAAGAAGACATGTGGAAGTGGACCGTCTGCCCGCAGAAGGCCCCTGACGCTCCGACCTACATCGAGCTGACTTACCGCAAGGGCGACATCGTTGCCATTGATGGCGTCGAGATGAGTCCGGCCACCGTGCTGACCGAACTGAACCGCATCGGCGGTGCCAACGGCATCGGTCGTCTGGACATCGTCGAGAACCGCTACGTCGGCATGAAGTCGCGTGGCTGCTACGAGACCCCGGGCGGCACCATCATGCTCAAGGCGCACCGTGCCATCGAATCGATCACCCTCGACCGTGAAGTGGCACACCTCAAAGACGAGCTGATGCCCAAGTACGCCAGCCTGATCTACACCGGCTACTGGTGGAGCCCCGAGCGTCTGATGCTGCAGCAGATGATCGATGCTTCGCAGGTCAACGTGAACGGTGTGGTGCGCCTGAAGCTGTACAAGGGCAATGTGATCGTCACCGGCCGCAAATCCGATGACTCGCTGTTCGACTCCAACATTGCCACCTTCGAAGAAGACGGCGGCGCCTACAATCAGGCCGACGCGGGCGGTTTTATCAAGCTCAACGCCTTGCGCATGCGCATTGCGGCGATCAAGGGTCGCAAGCTGTTCTGAGTGTTGTCTGCCCACAATGCCCTGTCTGACGGGGCATTTTTTTCGCCAGGGGAAATTGCCTGGCTAGCCTGTTTGGCTGGTGGCGGTCTGATCCATCAATGCCTATGGTCATTTCAGCCGTAGCTTTTTTTGAGTTGACTGACAATGCGAAAAGTCACTTTGCGCTCATGGATTTGCCTCGTGCTCTGGCTGTCCTCGCCCTGGAGTTGGGCTGCTTGCGCAAAGCCACTCACGGTCGGCTGGGAACCCTGGAAGCCGTTCATGTACAGGGATGCCGAGGGCCGGCTGACCGGGCTTGACGTTGAGCTGATGCAGGCAGTTGCCCAGCGCATGGACTGCCCATTGATCTTTGTTGAGTTGCCCTTCAAGCGGCACATGCTAGAGCTTGAGAAGGGCCGCATTGATCTGGCCACTTCGGTGCAGTTCACCGAACAGCGAGAGCGCTATGCTTTTTACTCCAAGCCCTATCGCTCCTCCGAGATGCGACTGGTCATGCGTGCGGGCGAGCCAGGCCGCTATCCATTGACTAAGATCGAGCAACTGCGGGCGTGGCCGTTTCGTCTGGGTATTACCCGTGGGTATTTCTACGGTCCGGAAGTCGAGGCCTTGATGGCCAACCCGGGACAGCTGAAATTCGAGGATGTCATTTCCGATCAGGTCAATCTGGCGAAGCTTGAGGCTGGAAGAACCAGCGGCTTCTTTGTCGATCCGATAGTGCTGGCAGGTCTTGCTCCTGCGCTGGGCAGCGTCGAGCTCCATCCGTTGCTGATACAGACCACTCGTTTTCATTTCATTGCCAGCCGTCAGTCGGTGAGCGCTGAATTCATGTATTCGTTTGATCTGGCGTTGGCGGAGTTGCAAGCCAATGGAGCGTTGCAAGCGATCATCGATCGCTATCAGTTGCAATGAGTTATCAGCCGGATGCTCTGAGCTGTTTGCGGTAGCGCGCGGGACTGATTGAAGACCAGCGCTGAAAGGCGTGGATAAAGGATGCTGTCTCGGCATAGCCCAATTGCAAGGCTATCGATTCGATCGAATCGCTGGACTGCCTCAGGCGCTCGCAGGCACGTGCAAAGCGAACCTGATCCAGCAGTTGGCGGAAAGACAGCTCCTGTGCGCTCAGGTGATTGCGCAAGCTGCGTTCGGACATGCCGAAGACGGCGGCGACGCTGGGCGCATCTGGATAGGACTGCTGAAACAGCATCAGGTGCTGGCGAACCTGTTCCGCAAGGTCGCTGCCGCTGTCGCGCAGGGCAATTTCCAGCAGTTTGTCGCACTCCTGACGGTACAGGGTGTTGGCCATGCTGTCGGCGCTGTCCATGGGTTTTTGCAACGTGGCGTTGCCGATGCGGATACGCGCATGGGTATCGCCGAAGCTCACCGGGCATTTGAAAAAATCCTGGTAAACCTTGAATTCAGGCGGTTGTGGATACGGCAGGCTGACATGCTCCAGATGCAGCGCATTGCCCCCGGCCAGGCCAAGGTCCTGCACCAGTTTGAAGCTGCCCGCCAGCTCCAGATCAATGCGCAGCCGCTGCGGCCAGGCAGGCAAATCGATCGGCTTGTAGGTCAGTTCACTGCTGTGCTGGCCGGGCACCAGTTCCAGTTTGCTGAACAGATAGGTGAGCGGCTGATAGCGCATGCTGGCCTGCATGGCTTCCCAGGCGGTGCTGCAGGTCATCAGCATCAGGCTGAAGGGGCCATAGCCGGTGAAGCCCAGACGGCTGCCCAGCTTCAGTCCGGCAGTCGGATCGCTGGTCAGTTCGCTCAGGCTGCAAAACAGGCGCAACTCGAGCGCGCAGTCGATGCGGCCGTCCGGTGCAATCCGGTCAAGGTCAAGGCCGTGCCTGGCCAGAATCGGATCCGGATCACTGCCCAGCTCACGCAGACGGTTGACGATGTAACGCAGGGACAAAATGGAGTGACTGGGCATTGTTCAGGCTTCTTGTTCTAATCGAAGTGCTTGCCGAAACTATCAATAATCCGGTCAACCCTAGCATATTTGCCGCCGTGCTTCAGGCCTAGACTCTTCAGCCAGTGATGACCTGTCCCGTTCGCGAGGAACACCCTGATGAATATGCCTGTTACAGCGCCTGACCACGTGCGCACTTCCGTCGATGTCCTGATCATTGGTTCCGGTTTTGGTGGTCTGTGCATGGCCATCAAATTGCGCGAATCCGGCAATGACAATTTCGTGCTGCTGGAAAAGGCGGCCGATGTCGGTGGTACCTGGCGCGAGAACAGTTATCCGGGGGCGGCCTGCGATGTGCAGTCGCACATGTACTCGTTTTCCTTCGCTCCGAAGACTGACTGGACCCAGCGTTACGCCGGGTTTGCGGAAATCCAGCAGTACATTCTGGATACCACCGAGAAGTACTGTCTGCGTCCTTTCATCCGCTTCAACAGCGAAGTCAGCGGGCTGCATTTTGATCCGGCGACCGGTCAGTGGCGCGTCGATACCGCTGGCGGCGAACAGTACCTGGCGCGCCATGTGGTGCTGGCTTCCGGACCGCTGCATGTGCCATCGATTCCGCACTTGCCGGGACAGGAACAGTTCAAGGGCAAGATTTTCCATTCGGCGCAGTGGGACCACAGCTACGACCTCACCGACAAGCATGTGGTGTCCATCGGTACTGGCGGCAGTGCCATCCAGTACGCGCCGGAAATCGCGCCGAAGGTGAAGCAGTTGAGCATTCTGCAACGTACCTCGGCCTGGGTCATTCCGCGCGATACCCGCACCTATGCCGACTGGGAAAAGAAACTGTTCGCCAAGGTGCCATTGCTGCGCAAGCTGCACCGCATCCGTCTGTACTGGAGCAATGAGTCGCGGGTCTGGCCGCTGTTTGCACCGCGCGTTGCCCAGGCGCTGCAAAAGTTGGCACTGATGTTCGTCAAGGCGCAGGTCAAGGACCCACTGCTGGTCAAGTCGCTCACCCCTGATTACACCATCGGTTGCAAACGCATCCTGATTTCCAATAAGTGGCTGCCGATGTTCAACCGCGACAACGTTGAACTGGTCACCAGCGGCATTCAGGAACTGCGCGAAAACTCGGTGCTGCTCAAGGATGGCCGTGAGCTGCCGGCTGACTGCATCATCCTGGGTACCGGGTTTGTCACTGACCCGCGCATTTACATGAAGAGCTTCCCCTGCAAAGGCTTGCCGGGGCATGACCTGATGCAGGACTGGAAGGACGGCGCCGAGGCTTATTACGGCACCACGGTGACCGGTTATCCGAACCTGTTCCAGCTGGTTGGGCCGAATACCGGGTTGGGGCATAACTCGATCATCTTCATGATCGAAGCCCAGGTGCATTACACCCTGCAATGCATGAAATTGCTCCAGCAGAAGGGCGCGGATTATCTGAACGTCAAACCCCAGGCGCAGCGTAGCTTCAATGAAAAGCTGCAGGCCAAATTCAAGGGAACGGTCTGGCAGTCGGGTTGTACCAGCTGGTACCAGCAGGCCGATGGCCGCAATGTAATGCTCTGGCCGGGCTCGACCTGGCGTTTCTGGCAACAGACCCGGCAGGTGATCGAAGACGACTACGCCTTCACCCGTTGCGCGAGTCCACTGACGCAAGCGGTCAATGCGGAAGTCGCTGCAGCCTGACCCTGCGCTGCAACCGTAGCCCGGATGGAATCCGGGAGCGGTTTTACGCAAGGCCAGAGATACCCGGATTTCATCCGGGCTAC
>DATMWH010000113.1:0-4766 GCA_035562615.1 Pseudomonas sp.
TGCCAACGCCTGCTGCAATTGCGCAGCATCGGCATTGCGCGCCGCTTGCTCGGCAGTTGCCGCCGCCGCTTCAATGGCCAGCTCGGCAAACTGACCGGCACTGCCCTTGAGGCTGTGAGCAAAGCGTGCCGCAGCCGTAAAGTCATGGTTTGCGGAGGCCACCTGCAGAGCAGCGAGCAGCTTCCGACAATCGTCACTGAACAGCCTTTGCAACCGCGGAGTGCGCAGTCTCATGGGTGGAATACAGCGCTTGTTCTGCTGTCACTGCCATTTAGCGATTTAGAGTTCATTTAAACAGAATAGATATTCCGATTCTGTAAAGAGCCAGACGATGAACGGTAAACGTCCTGCGCGATCCGCTACAACGCCTGAGAATTCTGTATTTAAAACAGTCAATATTGACAAAAGCACTGCAAGTGCATGCTTGCAATGTCAGGAACCTATCGCTACTATTTTCGGAATCGGAGTTCCGATCATTGGATTTGGAGGCAATCATGAAACTGGCCAGCAAGCGCTTTGGGTCTCGGGCTCGCCAGCTCGGCTTGATCTGGCGGATGACCGGGCTGCATTGCGCAGCCCACGCCATCAGATATGCCGCCGCCCTCAGGCCTTGCGCTGATCAGAGCTCGCCGCAACAGCAGATGTCGGCTGGGCCTGCAGATAACTGCAAATAAGCCGCGACAGCTCCCGCGGTATGGCTTCTCTGGGGGTGCTACCCAGCGTTCCCACCATGGATAGATAGTTCAGGCTGGCCAGCAACATATGCGCACAAAGGTCGGCCGCCTGTCCGGGATTGGGATGGCCAAGCACCGCTTCATGACTGGTCAGCAGATGAGTGAAGGTTTCACACACATGGGAATTTAATTGATGAATACGTATACGGAAGTTTGCATCGGAAGAGCTTCTTATAATCAGCGCCCTGATCAGACCCTCGCTTTTATTGTAAATATCGCTGACGCCGGTTATGAAATCACTGGCCTTGTCAACCAATGATGAAGGACTGGCGTTGAGTTGTTCTGCAAGCATGCTGACACGTTCGCGGCTTTTTAAAACAAAGCGGTCATGCGCTGCGCATAACAAAACATCCTTGTCGCCAAACAGCCGATAAAAAGTACCGACGGAAGAGCCCGACAACTTGGCAATCTGCGCTACGCCGGTCTGCTCAAATTCATTATTCGCCAGCAGATTGGCTGAAGTATTCAGAAACCGCTCAAGTGCCATTTTACTGCGCTGTTGTGCCGGCACTGGCAAATTAAGCATGACTATTCCTTCGGCTGACTCGTTGATTGAAGCAAATCTTACTACTGCGACAGAGCAGAACACAAAGGAGCGACGCCATATGAATTACCTCAACTCCCCATCAGGGCGCATAGCCTATATTAAAGCTGGTGCCGGCCAGCCCATCGTCCTGGTGCATGGCCTGGGCTCTTCTGTGCTGGACTGGCAGCAGCAGATCGACTACCTGAGCCAGTTTTATCAGGTCTACGCCCTGGACTTACCCGGACACGGGCTCAGCGACAAACTCAAGGGGCCGATTCAGATGTCTGACTTTGCTGATGACGTGGCCAACTTTATCGCCGCCATGGACATACAACCGTGTTTTGTTATCGGTATATCCATGGGAGGCATGATCACCCTGCAACTGTTGACACAAAGTCCGGAACTGGTGCACGCGGCAGCCATTATCAATAGCGCCCCGAACTTCGATTCACTGAAAATTCGCCTGATAATCATGCTCAGAATTATATTGCTGCGGGTCTTCGGACCGAAACTCCTGGCGCGGACTGTCGCAAATAATCTATTTACCCCATCACAGAAAAAATATCGTGAGATTGCCAGCCAGCGAATTGCTGCCACTGACCGGAATTCTTATATTTTATCGCTGAAAGCTATTTTCGGATGGTCAGTACTGGATGCACTTAAAACCGTCGACAAAAAATTATTAGTGATAACCGGAGACCGCGATTACACACCGGTATCCCATAAGCAGGAATATGTTGCCAAATTAAACAATGCACATTTGGAAATTGTGCGTGATTCGGGGCATGCCACGCCTATTGATCAACCCGGCCGGCTGAATACGCTGCTACACGAGTTTATTGCCAGCAACCTGCCGGCGGTTGCGCAAAGCAGTTAATGCTCAGATCGGCCCAGTGAAAATGAATCTTTCTGCAGCCCGAGGCAAACCTGCAGCGCCACACGACTGCAGAGGCCGCAGCACATGAAAACGCCCGCACTTGTGCCAGACACTGCGGGCTGTCTCGCAGTCTTGTGCGGCGCAGGGGGTTAGATTGTCAGCCGACCAATGGCGCACTTCAGGCTGCGGTCAGAATCAGGCCGATCTGTTACCGTTGCCTGCAACGCGCTCTGGCTGCACACCTCGGGGCTACCGCCGGGTGCCGCGCTGCTCACTCAATAACAATAATTTGTGTCGTGTATCTTGCTGTTTACTCGAAGCTGCTCAAGTGGAAAGGAATCTGCCATGCACCTTGTAAGGCCTGCAGGCGTCTGGCTGCGCCGGCAAGGACGGCCTGAATGAGAAGGCTGCCGTTTGTTTTCGCCAGGCGCCATGGCGTGTTGCTGGCAGGCCATGGTGTACAGGCACGCAGCGGCGCCAGCCTGAATGCGGTGCAGGAAGCGCAACGCTTTGCCGGTCAGACGCTGGCCCTGCAATGGCTGAGCCCGGAGGCTTTCGAGCAAGCCCTGAGCGATGCCTACCAGCACGATTCTTCGGCCGCCATGCAGATGGTCGAAGACCTCGGTTCCGACATGGATCTGGTCAGCCTCGCCGATCAGGTGCAGGAAACCGAAGACCTGCTCGAGCAGGAAGACGACGCGCCGATCATCCGTCTGATCAATGCCATCCTCGGCGAGGCGATCAAGGAAAATGCCTCGGACATCCACGTCGAGACCTTCGAGAAGCGCCTGGTTATCCGTTTCCGCATTGACGGCATCCTGCGCGAGATGGTGCAGCCCAAGCGCGAGCTGGCGACCCTTCTGGTATCGCGGATCAAGGTCATGGCCAAGCTCGACATTGCCGAGAAGCGCGTACCGCAGGACGGGCGTATCTCGCTGCGGGTCGGCGGGCGCGAGGTGGATATCCGCGTCTCCACCCTGCCGTCGGCCAATGGCGAGCGTGTGGTACTGCGCCTGCTCGACAAACAGGCCGGACGCCTGACCCTGCAACACCTGGGCATGAGCGAGCGCGACCGCCAGCTGATGACCGAGTCGGTGAAAAAGCCCCACGGCATCATCCTCGTCACCGGCCCCACCGGCTCGGGCAAGACCACCACGCTGTACGCCAGTCTGGTCAGCCTGAACGACGGCACGCGCAACATCCTCACCGTTGAAGACCCGATCGAATACCACCTCGAAGGCATCGGTCAGACCCAGGTCAACAGCAAGGTCGAGATGACTTTCGCCCGTGGTTTGCGCGCGATTCTGCGGCAAGACCCGGACGTGGTGATGATCGGTGAAATCCGCGACCGCGAAACCGCCGAGATCGCCGTGCAGGCCTCGCTGACCGGCCACCTGGTGCTCTCTACCCTGCACACCAACACCGCCATCGGCGCGGTCAGCCGGCTGGTGGACATGGGCATCGAACCGTTCCTGCTTTCCTCTTCCCTGCTCGGCGTACTGGCCCAGCGTCTGGTGCGCGTGCTCTGCCCGGCGTGCAAGCAGCCCTATGCGGCGGACGCGGCCGAATGCGCCTTGCTCGGCGTCGACCCGGCCACCCCGCCAACGCTGCACCATGCCGTCGGCTGCCCGGAATGCCGTCAGCTGGGTTACCGCGGCCGCACCGGCATTTACGAGCTGGTGATGTTCGATGACGCACTGCGCACCCTGGTGCATAACGGCGCCAGCGAGCAGGAGATGACCCGGCATGCGCGCACCTTCGGCCCGAGCATTCGCGATGACGGCATGCGCAAGGTCCGCGAGGGTGCCACCACCCTTGAAGAAGTGCTGCGCGTGACGCGGGAGGAATAGCCATGCATCGCGCAGCCGTAGCCCGGATAAAATCCGGGATAGCCCCAGACACCGCGTTCCCGGATTTCATCCGGGCTACGGAGCGTGCCTGATGGCCGCCTTCGAATACCTCGCCCTCGACCCGCAAGGCCGGCAGCACAAAGGCCTGCTCGAAGCCGACAGCCCGCGTCAGGCGCGGCAGCTGTTGCGTGAAAAACAGCTGGCGCCACTGCAGATCCAGCAGACCCGCAGCCGTGAGCAGGCCAGCAGCGGTCGTTTTGGTTTGGCCCAAAGCCTGGGCGCGCGTGATCTGGCCATGCTCACCCGGCAACTGGCGACTCTGGTGCAAGCGGCCCTGCCGATTGAAGAAGCCTTGCGCGCCGCCGCCGCGCAATCCACCACGCCGAAGATCAAATCCATGCTGCTGGCGGTACGCGGCCGGGTGCTGGAAGGCCATAGTCTGGCGGCCAGCCTGAAGGAATACCCGGCGGCATTCCCCGAGCTGTACCGCGCCACCGTCGCCGCCGGTGAACACGCCGGGCATCTGGGGCTGGTGCTCGATCAACTGGCTGATTACACCGAGCAGCGCCAGCAGTCGCGGCAGAAGATCCAGATGGCGCTGCTCTATCCGGTGATCCTGATGGTCGCCTCACTGACCATCGTCGCCTTCCTGCTCGGCTATGTGGTGCCGGATGTGGTCAAGGTCTTCGTCAACACCGGGCAGGAGCTGCCAGCACTGACCCGCGGTCTGATTGCCACCAGCGAAGTGGTGAAACACTGGGGCTGGCTGATGGCGCTGG
>DATMWH010000114.1:0-16106 GCA_035562615.1 Pseudomonas sp.
GCTTTTTATTTGGTGCTGTACCTGTTGCGCGCTGCAGGGATCATCCTCTCTCACGCAAGCGGGAGATGGGCTTTGGCTGGAATTGGCAATCCGCTGCTGTTTTTTTATGCTGGGCTGATTATCGATGTTGTTTGATAGCTCCTGTTGCGCCCCGCAGGGCGCCTCACTTTTCTTTGTTTGCGCAAAGCAAAGTAAGCAAAAGAAAGCGCCCCCCGGCATACGGGTCTTCGCTTTGCGAAGACTCCCCTCGCTCCGGTGCCGCTTCGCAGGCACGCTCCGAAGCGCCATCCATGGCGCATCGGAGCTTTCTCGGCGTCCTGCCTCGAAACCTGCTGCGCAACACCTGCACTCGGCCTTCTGACGGGGATGGTCCGACCACCGAAGCTTTGCATTCCAACGCAACTGACCACTACAACTCAAAGCAATGCACGGACTGACATTCCCGTCAGGAGGGTGAGCGGAATCGGTGTGCAAGGGGTTGAGCGGCATGGATGCCGCGAGAGGCACGATGGGCCAGGGATGGCCCTTCGTGACGTGCCCCTGGAGCGCCGATGGAGTGAACGAACCCCAAGTGCGCAGCGCTTGGGGCCGTATGTCGGGTGCGTTTCTTCTTGGTTACTTCTTCTTGCCGCATAGCAAGAAGAAGTAACTCGCCGTGCAAGGCGAAACCTGTAGCTAAGTGGCGAGGAAAGCGTTGCGGTCGTGCAGGCCACTCAAACCACAAATAAACAGCAGCGGATTGCCAATCCCTTCCCACCCGCAGCGCTTGATCCACCGCACTCAAGGCGAAGGCAGCGCTGCCGGCCACCAGTCCGGGCGGGTGGTGTACAGTTTGCTCAGGTAATGGCTGCCACCCAGCTGATAGCTCTGTTTGCTGATCCAGTCAGCCCTGCGCTTGACGTGTGGTCCCGGTTTGCCGGCATTCCATGCACGCGGGTTGGGTAACACCGCAGCCAGCAGACTGGCCTGACGGTTCGACAGATAGGCCGCGCCGATCCCGAAGTGATACTGCGCAGCGGCTTCGGCGCCGAACACGCCATCGCCCCATTCGGCGGTGTTCAGGTAGACCTCAAGAATGCGTTGCTTGGGCCACAATAGCTCGATCCAGACGGTGAACCAGGTTTCCAGGCCCTTGCGCAGCCAGCTGCGTCCTGACCAGAGAAAAATGTTCTTGGCCACTTGCTGGCTGAGCGTACTTGCACCTCGCACATTGCCACCTTTTTCGTTGTGCGCTAACGCAGCACGAATGGCGGCCACATCGAAACCCCAGTGTTCGGCAAATTTCTGGTCTTCGGCAGCGATCACGGCCATTTTCAGGTTGTCCGGCAAGTCGTCCCAGGAACGCCAGGTGCGCCGGAGTTCAATCGGTTTGCCCTCTATCCAGGATTCCAGTTTGCGCTCGATCATGATGCCGCTGCCGATAGGCGGTATCCAGCGCATGGATAGCACCAGCAGTACCGATACAGCAGCCCCATAAAAAGTGAGGCGCAACAGGCGGCGGAGCAGAGAACGCAACATCAGAGCTTGGCCGATGGACAGGGGACGGCCATTATAGCCAGCGTTGCGGCCATGTCTGGCCAATCTGTGGAGGGTTGCATGGCGCGTCTGTTACTGGTTCTGGCGGCTTTGGGTGGTTTTACCGGCGTGGCGCTCGGTGCCTTCGCGGCCCATGGGCTCAAAGCCCGACTCAGCCCCGAGTATCTGGCGGTATTCCAGACCGGTACGCACTATCAGTTGATCCACAGTCTGGCGCTGCTGGCGGTGGCGTTGCTGATACTGCATACGCCAGACAGACTGCTGCGGGCCAGCGGGACACTCTTTGCCTTCGGCATCTTGCTGTTTTCCGGCAGTCTTTATCTGCTGACGCTGACCGGTGTCACAGCGCTGGGCATGCTCACGCCCTTCGGCGGACTGGCTTTCCTGGGCGGCTGGCTGTGCCTGGGAGTGGCCGCCTGGCGAATGGGGCGCTGACCGGTGTCTTGGTCGCGGCAGTTGATCAGGCTAGAATGCGGCCCCTTTCCTGCGATGAATCGATTCCCATGCAGATCCATTTGAATGGTGCCGTCCATGACCTGCCAGAGGGCACGACGATTGCCGATTTGCTTGAGCGAATGGAGTTGATGGGCCGGCGCGTGGCGGTGGAGCTGAATCTGGAGATCGTTCCGCGCAGCCTGCACGCGACCACACACCTGGCAGAGGGCGATCGCGTGGAAGTGGTGCATGCCATCGGTGGTGGCTAGACGAATGTTGATCGCTGGTTTTATTTGCCCTGAAATTAGCCTCTGGCATACGCCACAGGTCTCTGCCTGGAGATACGCGCAATGAGTCAGGCTCGCCCCGACAAACCCTTTGTACTCGCCGGTCGCCGCTATTCATCGCGGCTGCTGGTGGGGACCGGCAAATACCGTGATCTGGAGCAGACCCGCCTGGCGATTGAGGCCAGCGGCGCGGAAATTGTCACGGTCGCCGTGCGCCGGACCAATCTTGGGCAAAATCCCGGCGAGCCGAACCTGCTCGACGTGATTTCGCCTGAGCGCTACACCATCCTGCCGAACACGGCCGGCTGCTTCGATGCCACAGAAGCGGTCCGCACCTGCCGGCTGGCGCGTGAACTGCTGGACGGGCGCCAGCTGGTCAAGCTGGAAGTGCTGGCCGATCAGAAGACCCTGTTCCCCAATGTGATTGAAACCCTCAAGGCCGCTGAAGTGCTGGTCAAGGACGGTTTCGACGTGATGGTCTACACCAGCGATGACCCGATCATCGCCCGTCAGCTGGCGGAAATCGGCTGCATCGCGGTGATGCCGCTGGCCGGCCTGATCGGTACGGGGTTGGGTATCTGCAACCCGTACAACCTGCGCATCATCCTGGAAGAGGCGAAAGTGCCGGTGCTGGTGGATGCCGGTGTGGGCACCGCCTCGGACGCTACCATTGCCATGGAACTGGGCTGTGATGCCGTGCTGATGAACAGCGCGATTGCCCATGCCGGTGACCCCGTTTTGATGGCCAGCGCCATGCAGCACGCGGTTATCGCCGGACGCCAGGCCTGGCTGGCCGGGCGGATGCCGAAAAAGCTGTATGCCAGCGCTTCCTCCCCCCTTGAAGGCACCCTGAATTGAGCATGTCCGACGATAATCAACAGCCACCGGCGGAAAACGAGCGCCCACACCGCGCCATCAAGAGTTTTGTCATGCGCTCCGGGCGCATGACCGAAGGCCAGCAACGTGGCCTGGATCAGGGCTGGCCGAAGTTCGGGCTGGAGCCTGCTGCTGGTCTGCAGGATTTCGATCAGCTGTTCGGCCGCAAGGCCCCACGCACCTTCGAGATCGGCTTTGGCATGGGGCAGGCCACCCTGGAAATGGCGGCGGCGGCACCGGGTGAAGACTTTATCGGTGTGGAAGTGCACCGGCCGGGGGTTGGGGCGTTACTCAACGGCATGCTGACGCAGAATCTGAGCAATATCCGCGTTTACAGCTGGGATGCCATTGAGGTGCTGCGTGACTGCGTGGCGGATGCCAGCCTGGACCGCCTGCTGTTGTTCTTTCCGGATCCGTGGCACAAGGCGCGCCACCACAAACGGCGGATTGTGCAACCGGCCTGGGCACAGCTGGTGCGGCAGAAGCTCAAAGTGGGTGGCGTGCTGCATATGGCGACCGACTGGGAAGCCTATGCCGAACACATGTTGGAAGTCATGAATGCCGAACCGGGTTACCGCAATCTGGCCGAAGATGGCCGCTATGTTCCGCGTCCGGCGGAAAGGCCGGTGACCAAGTTCGAGCGCCGTGGCGAACGGCTTGGTCATGGCGTGTGGGATCTGAAATTCCAGCGTATCGATTAAGGCTTATTGATCCGGCTCGTCTCACGTGTGCAGGCGGGGTTAAACATCGCGACTATGGTAGGAGCCAGCTTGCTGGCGATTCGCTACGTGAAGAGCATCGCCAGCAAGCTGGCTCCTACGCAAATCGGATATATAGGCCTTAACTGCGGTCGGCCAGCACGCCAATCAGGAAGAAAATCAGCAACAACACCGGCGCCAGGGTGTAGTTGTTGAAATACCCCAGGCCACTGGCCAGCCATGGGCTGAGATAGATCAGCGCCAGGCCGTAACCGGCGACGCAGACCAGCATGAACAGCAGCGTGCGCAGCATGAAATTCAGGCCGCCTATCGAGCGTTTGACCCACGCATTGATCCCCGGGCCATACAGCACCAGCAGGGTGGCCATGATCGCCAGAGCGAATTCATGCAGGTAGCCACGGCTCCAGCGGGAAAGGGTGGTCAGGAGGTCGAGCAGCAGGTCCATTGAGTGTCCTTGAGGGGTGAGGCAAAGCACGGGCGCCTATTGCAGCGCAGATGGCCGGCGAATGCAAAAGCCCCTTAGCGACCGGCCTTGAACGCGCGCTTGATCTCGTACATGCGTTCATCTGCGCAACGCATCAGTTCCTGCGCGGTATGCCCGTCTGCCGGATAGCGCGCCACGCCGATGCTGCCGGACACTTGCAGGGTATGTCCCTGCCACTGGCAAGGCGTCGCCAGCAGGCTCTTCAGGTCACCGAAGATGCGCACCAGCTGAGCCCCGGGTTCAAGGTCCTGGAGAATGATGACGAATTCATCGCCACCCAGCCGCGACAGCGTATCGCTCTGCCGCAGACTGCCTTGCATGCGCCGGGCGAGCTCGACCAGCAACACATCTCCCGCCTGATGGCCGAAGGTGTCGTTGATCGGTTTGAAGTCATCCAGGTCGATCAACAGCACCGCGACTTCACGCTGCCGCCGTTGCGCATTCAGTAATGCCTGGTTCAGCCGGTCATCCAGCAGGATCCGGTTGGCCAGGCCAGTGAGGGCATCGTGATGCGCCATTTCGCGCATGGCCTGCTCGCTGGCAGTGAGGCGGTCGTGGGCGTCCTGCAGCGATCGGGTGCGTTCCTGTACCTTGTTTTCCAGCTCGCGCTCCTTTTCCTGCAGCATATCCACCAGCGACTGGCGAGCCTTGAGGGTTTCGGCCTGCGCCGTTTCCCGGATCAGCCGTTCATGCTGAATGCAGTGTGCCTGGGCAAACGCCAGCAACACGATCTGCAGGGCTGAACCAATCAGCATGGCGTTGGTGGTCACACCATTGGCGGGTAGCCACTGCAGATTTCGCAGGCTGATCGTCAGCACACCGAGAATCACGCAACTCAGTGACAGCAGAAATACCCCGGCTGCCGGTACATGACGGCGCCAGGCGAGCCAGACGCCGGCCAGTTGCAGGAGGCCGCCAAACAACCCCAGATAGATCTGTACCCGCACGGCCAACCAGTGGGCCGTCAGCCCGAGCACCGCGTTGAGTAGATACAGCAAAGCCAGTCCGAACAGCCAGGGGTGCAGTCTGGGCAAATTGAGCCGGGTGTTGAGAAACACCATGCCGAACAGGGTGCCGAACAGACCGGCCAGATTCCATCCCAGCAAGCCCGCCTCGGCCGCCAGCAGGGTGCCTGGCGTCCAGATGAACTCGCTGCCAAAGCCATACAGATCGAGTTGTCCCAGGCCTATGCCGGCGATATACAACACGTAGAACAGGTAGCTGCGCTCCTGTAGCGACAGAAACAGCAGCAGACTGTAAAGCGCCAGCGCTATCAGCCCGCCGAAGTACAGCGCGAGCAGGCTGTAACTGGTTTTGATGTGTTCTCTGAAGGCCGGTTCGGTCCACAGGCGCAGAGGGGCGGAGGCGGTGCCCGAAGTCTGAATGCGGATGTCGATGGTCAGCTCACGGTCGGCAGGCAGCACCAGGGGGATGGCATGTGCGCGGTAGGCCAGGGGTCGATTGCTGAAATCAGTGCGGAAGCCGGTCCGGGCAACTTCCTTGCCGTCGATATGAAAAATTACCGAATCCAGAGGGTTGAAGTTCACTTCAAGAACCGCCGGTAGCGCTTCACTGCCGTTGGCGCGTGCCTTGAATCGCAACCAGAAGGCACTGCGGCTGGCGCCGAAGTTGGCCTCTTGCGCGCCTGCCCGTAATGGCTGCAGCTCCCCGGTGCGGGCGATGGTGTCGAATTGCGACCAGCGGGCTTGTTGGCCGATATCCTCCCAGAAACCGAGCGCGGCGGCGGGGTTGGCCGCGGACCGGTCATCAGCCGACAGCCGGACCACTTGATTGGCGGTCGCGCTGCTGGCCATGCACAGCAATATAAGGCCCAGCAGTGATGATTTCAGGCTCATTGGCTGACGCACATCCCAATCCGTTTGCACTGCCGACGTGGTGTTCTGGTATCAGGATAGCCTGCTATCCCGCAGATTCCCCTGCTCAGGGCAGGAAGTGTTGCAGCAGGTCGTTGAGAAAGAGCTGGCCGGCAGGCGTGGCGCGCAGTTGCAGTGGATGGCTTTCCAGCAGCCCGCGACTTTCGGCTTCGCTGCGCGCGGCACTGAGCGTTTCCAGCGGCAGGCCGGTGCGCCGGCTGAAAAGCTCGGCAGGGACGCCGGCATTGAGTCGCAACACGTTCATCAGAAACTCGAAGGGCAACTCGTCGGCGCTCAGCTGGCGCAGGCCGGCGCGAAAGTCCTTGCCGGCGGCCAGGTAATCTTTCGGCAGGCGGGTTTTCCAGCTGCGCTGGATCTGCCCTTGTGGGTGGCTCAGTTTGGCGTGGGCGCCGGCTCCGATCCCGAGGAAATCACCAAACTGCCAGTAGTTGAGGTTATGCCGCGCCTGCAGGCCGGGTTGCGCGTAGGCGGACACCTCATACTGCGCATAGCCTTCGGCTGCCAGCAGGGCCTGACCGGCCTCCTGAATGTCCCAGAGGGTATCGTCTTCGGGCAGGACTGGCGGTTGGTTCCAGAACACCGTGTTCGGTTCCATGGTCAGCTGATACCACGACAGATGCGTTGGCCCCTGGGAAATGGCGGTGCGCAGGTCTTGCAGGGCATCTTCAATGCTCTGCCCGGGCAGGCCGTGCATCAGGTCCAGGTTGAAATTGTCGAAGCCGGCGGCACGCGCCATGTCGGCGGCACGGATGGCTTCGGCGCCGTCATGGATACGCCCCAGTGCCTTCAGCTTGCTGGCCTCGAAGCTCTGCACGCCAATCGACAGGCGGTTGATGCCCAGGCTGCGGTAGTCGCGGAACTTGGCCTGCTCGAATGTGCCGGGGTTGGCTTCCAGGGTTATTTCGATATCGCTGTTGAAGCGGATCAGCTGTTCAACGCCATCCAGCAGACGCCCCAGTGCGCTGGCGGAGAACAGACTGGGTGTGCCGCCGCCAAAGAAAATCGAGGTCAGCGAGCGCCCGTGCACATGCGTAAGGTCCTGCTGCAGGTCGCTGAGCAGCGCATCGATATAGGCGTCCTCCGGCAGGTCGGGGCCGGCGGCATGGGAGTTGAAATCGCAGTACGGGCATTTGCGCACGCACCAGGGAATATGGATATACAGCGCCAGCGGGGGCAGCTCGAAGGGTGCCGCAACCGGCTGAGCACTCATGTCAGGTCCAGTTTCTGCTTGAGCAGGGCCATGGCTCGGGCGCGGTGACTGATCTGGTTTTTCTGTGCCGGCGGCAGTTGCGCGCTGGAGCACTGGTGTTCTGCCACCCAGAACAGCGGGTCATAGCCAAAGCCTTCGGTGCCCTGTGCCTGATGCAGGATGCTGCCGTGCCAGAGCCCTTCGCAGAGCATCGGCAGTGGGTCATCGGCGTGTCGCAGCAGCGCCAGGGCACAGACGAACTGCGCGCCACGCTCGGCATCGGGTATCTCGCGCAGCGCTTCCAGCAGCTTGGCATTGTTCGCCGCGTCGCCCTGACCGTCGGCGTAGCGGGCGGAGTAGATACCCGGCGCACCGCCCAGCGCATCCACTGCCAGCCCGGAATCGTCGGCCAGTGCCGGCAAGCCGGACACCCGTGCGGCATGGCGGGCTTTGAGGATAGCATTCTCGACAAACGACAACCCGGTTTCTTCGGGTTCGATCTGGCTGAAATCGCTGACCGGGCGCACCTTGATCTGTGCGCCGAGCATGGCCTGCAGTTCCTTCAGCTTGCCGGGGTTATGGCTGGCCAGTACCAGCTCCTTGATCAGCTTGCTCATGGCTCGGGGAACACTTCCTGATGAAAGGTAAAGCTGTTGCTGTGGCCGTCGCTGTCTTTCACGTTGAGGGTGAAAACCAGCATTTCGCGCTGTTCCATTTCGAACTGCGCCAGGTGATAAACGGCGCCCTGTTCGTTGAGCTGCCTGAATTCCAGTGGGGAAACCTGTCCGCTCAGGTACTTGACCGAACCATCAACCACGGCGCTCTGCGAAGTGCCGTTTTTCAGCACCGAAACGGTCACCACGCCTTTGCTCTTGCTTCTGATCAGGCCACTGGCGGTGGCCGTGTCCGGCTGCAGGAAGCTTGAATTGAACACGCTGTAATGCACTTCGACCTCGCCGAAGGTCTGTTTGCGTTCGGCAAAAGCGGGCATCGCCAGGCACAGGCTGAGCAGGCAAAGCATGAGTTGACGCATGGCGGACTCCTTGAAGCGGGTGATGGGGGCGCGGATCAGTCTGCGCAGGCCGGGCCGCTGACCCGGTAGATACCGATTTCTCCCAGCAGATTAGGCCAGATCCGGCTGGCGGTACTGTCGCGATGCTGGTGATCGACGGCCAGATGGTCCAGCACGCTGACCTTCATCTCGCGGCACAGTGCCTCGAAATCCTTGAAGGTGCAGAAATGGATATTCGGTGTGTTGTACCAGGTGTAGGGCAAAAACTCGGAAACCGGCATGCGGCCCTTGGTGGTCAGATACCAGCGGCAGCGCCAGTGGGCAAAGTTGGGGAAGGTGATGATGCAGGTGCGGCCGACGCGCAGCATCTCGCGCAGTACCTTGTCGGGATAGCGCAGCGCTTGCAGCGACTGGGTCATGACCACCACGTCAAAACTGTTGCTGGCAAAGTTGCTCAGGCCCTGGTCGAGGTCCTGTTCGATCACGTTGACGCCTTTGTCCAGGCAGTTGGCAATGTGCGCGGGATCGATTTCCAGTCCGTAGCCGCTGACCTGTTTGTGGGTGCGCAGCCAGTCCAGCAGGTCGCCGTCACCGCAGCCCAGGTCAAGCACGCGGCTGCCGGCAGGAATCCATTCTTGAATGATCTCGAGGTCGGCTCTCATGACTTTCTCACAGGGTAATGCGCTTCATGTAGCCACTGAAGGCCTGAATGTAGCGGGGAATCGGCATGAGGAAGGCGTCGTGGCCCTGCGGGGCATCGATTTCCAGGTAGCAGACATTCTTCTTCGCGGCGATCAGGGCGTCGGTGATTTCGCGCGAACGAGCCGGGGAAAACCGCCAGTCGGTGGTAAAGGAAATCACGCAGAAATCCGCCTGCACCTGCGCCAGGGTGCGCGCGAGGTCACCGTCATGCTTGCCGGCTGGATCAAAGTAGTCGAGGGCCTTGGTCATCAGCAGGTAGGTATTGGCGTCAAACCGCTCGGAGAACTCCTCGCCCTGATAGCGCAGATAACTTTCGACCTGGAATTCGACGCTGTGCACGTCGAAATTCAGTTGCTCGTTTTTCCGCCGATGGCCAAATTTTTCGCCCATGGCGTCATCCGACAGGTAGGTGATGTGACCGACCATGCGCGCCAGCATCAGGCCGCGCTTGGGAATCACGCCCTGTGCCTTGAAGTGACCGCCGTGAAATTGCGGATCGGTGAGAATGGCCTGCCGCGCGACTTCGTTGAAGGCGATGTTCTGCGCCGAGAGTGCCGGCGCCGAGGCGATGGCCAGGCAATGACGGACGCGCTCGGGGTAGCTGATGGTCCATTGCAAGGCCTGCATGCCACCCAGACTGCCGCCAATCACCGCGGCCCATTGCTGGATTCCCAGGGCATCGGCGAGCCGCGCCTGACTGTTGACCCAGTCCTCGACCGTCACTACCGGGAAATCGGCACCAAAAGGCTGACCGGTTTGCGGGTTATGACTGGCCGGGCCGGTCGAACCGTTGCAGCCGCCCAGATTATTCAGGCTGACGACAAAGAACTTATTGGTGTCCACCGCCTTGCCAGGCCCGATGCAGCTGTCCCACCAGCCCGGCTTGCGGTCCTGCGGGCTGTGATAACCGGCGGCATGGTGATGGCCGGACAGGGCGTGACAGATCAGCACGGCATTGCTGCGGGCCGGATTCAGTTCGCCATAGGTTTCATAGACCAGCGTGTAATCAGACAGGCTGCGGCCACAGGTCAGTTCCAGCGCTTGGCTGAAATGCAGTTGCTGCGGGATAACCAGGCCGACGGAATTTTCGGGGAACGCGGTGGGCATCGACCCTGCTCTCGGTTTGGAAAGGTCAGCAGTCTAAATAGCACCGCTGCGCCCGGCAAGCGCGCCGGGCGGCGGGTTGCTGCCGGATGTTGCGGCCTCAGGCGGATTCGCCGGCATCCCGCTGGCGAGCCGCGAGAGGCAGGCTGACCACTTTCGACTGGCGCTGGATGGGCGCGGGGCGGCGCAGGATGCGCAGGATATCGCTGGCCTCAGCCAGTTGCTGTTCCAGCTCGTTGCCGTAGCGCTCCATTTGCTGCGAGCGCTTCTGGGTCTGCTGGGTTTCCTGCGCCAGCGCGCGCAGCCGCAGCATGTGGGTTTCCAGCAGTTGCTTGTGTTCCATGGTGTGCTGCATCAGTGGCATCAGGGCATCGCTGGCCCAATGCTCGGCATCGCTGCGGATGCGTTCATGCAGCGCGATCACTTCTCGGACCAGCGTGGCGAAGAAGCGCTGGCTCAGGCTGGATTGATCCGTCAGCAGGGTTTTGAGTTGCAGACGGAACTGATCGGATTGCCCGCGCAACTGGTTAAGTTCACGCTGGTAACGTTTGACGTTGAACAGCGGTGCGTCCATGCCGTTGAGCGGGTTTTCTGCGTTATGCCGCTGGTAAATGGCCTCAACCATCCGGTTCGCCGTATCGGCCTCGTGGCCAAGGGTTTCAAGGTCAGCCGCCACGGTGTCGAAGAAGGTTCTGATCGCGCGGTTGATGCCAATACTGGTCCAGCTTTCGCGCATGCTGTTGTGCACATCTTCGATGTGCGTATCCAGCCGCTGCGAGCGGGTCGCGGCGCGCAGCAGATCGCCCTGGCGGGTCAGCAGGCGCTGATTGCTCTTGAGCCCCAGCAAGCGCTTGTGGTGCTGGGCGTGGTCTTCTTTGGTCTTGCTGGTCAGTTCATGCAGCATCTGGCCATTGTCCTGCTGGTGTCCGGCCAGTTGCTCCTGCTGTTCGCGCACCTTGGTCAGTCGCTGGCTCAGCACCTGCTGACTGCTGTTGAGCATGCTGAGTATCGGGCTGACGATGCGCGACTCCAGCAACTGCTCCTTCTGCCCCACAATCCTTTCGCTGAGCAGCTGTTCGAGCCCGCCCAGCTGACTGCGCGCCAGCAGCAGATTGTCCTTGCGCACCTTGGCCAGCATGCCCTGCTTGGCTGACAGTGGCAGCACGTCGCTGATGGCCAGGCCCAGTTGCAGGGCGGTGGATTCCTGAATCCGCCGGATCGCGTTCTGCACAAAGCTTTCGCCGGCCAGGTCGTCCCACAGCACGTCAATCTTGTTCAGCACGGCAAACAGGTTGTGCTGGGTTTCATCGTCGAGCTGGCGAATATGCTGTTGCCAGATGCTCATGTCGCTGGCCGTTACCCCAGTATCGGCGGCCAGCAGATAAATGATGGCCTGGGCGCTGGGCAGCATCGACAGGGTCAGTTCCGGTTCGCTGCCCAGGGCATTCAGCCCCGGCGTGTCGAGTATGCGCAGGCCCTGACGCAGCAGCGGATGATCCATGTTGATCAGTGCATGTCGCCAGGCTGGCACCATGACCATGCCGGACTTGCCGGCGTCCTCGAGCATATCCGGATGAAAACCCAGAGCGATCGCTTTCTCGATCGGCATCGGCTTGGTGCGGGCGACCTGGGCAAAGGCTTGCGCCATGTTCTCGGTGTCATCCAGCACCAGCGGGATGTTCACCCAATGCCGCGGAACCCGCTTGAATTGCGCCACGCTGGCCTGTGCCATGCGGGTTTCGATCGGCAGCAGGCGAATATAGGAGCGCTCGGAGGCGGGGTCGAAGAACAGCTCTGTCGGGCACATGGTGGTGCGTCCGGCTGTGGAGGGCAGCATGCGCTGACCGTAGCCGGAGAAGAACAGGCTGTTGATCAGCTCACTCTTGCCGCGGGAGAACTCGCCAACAAAGGCCAGGGTGATGTGATCGGTGCGCAACAGTTTGAGCGAACGCTCGAGTCTGGCGTCAACCGTCGGCGAGTTCAGCCGGTTGCGTTCCAGCCAGCTGCGGTAGCGGGTTATCTCGCGGACCAGTTCGCGCTTCCAGGCAACATAACTGTCGACCTGATGGCTCAGTCGCTCCATGCTCATTGCGACACCTCGCTGCAAGCGCAGTCGGTTAGTGGGTCAGTGTGCCGTTCGATACGGTCGTGATGGCCGTCATTATGCGGTGCGCCGTAGTCGAGTCAATCGGCGCCTGCCCGGCGGCGAAAGCCAGTCTATCAGCTACCGGGGCGCTGCAGGCCCGGCAGTTCGGGCAATTTGAGTGGGGACTGGATGCGTACCCGCTTTTGTCGGTTCAACTCGCCGCTGAGCAGCTGGACATGGCTTTTGGCGACGCCGAACACCTGACCCAGAAAGGCCATCAGGTGGGCATTGGCCTTGCCTTCAACCGGAGGTGCGGTCAGGCGGATTTTCAGGCGTTCGCCGTGCAAACCGGCAAATTCGTCTTTGCTGGCCTTGGGCTGGAGATGAATGTCGAGAATCAGGTCATCGCCAGCCCAGTGAAAGTAGGCCATTAACTGCAGCCCATTACAGGAAGGGGCTGAGTTGCTGTGGCAGTCCGCTCATGGCGGCGAGGTTGCCGATCACCAGCATGTCGACCAGATTCAACGCAATGAAGGCAAAAATCGGTGAAATATCCAGACCGCCAAGGTTGGGCATGATTTTGCGGAAGGGTGCCAGCAGCGGTTCGCAGATCTGATTGACCAGCTGCGCGCCAGGGTTGTAGCTGCCGGGGGCGACCCAGGACAGGATCACGCTGACAATCATGGCGAAATAGAACACCTTGAGGAACAGCGAGGTCACGCCAATCATCGACCAGACCAGTAATTGCAGCACATAGCCGCCAATCCCATAACCCATGAGGATCAGCGTGATCATCATCAGCAGTAACTGAACCAGGATGGCCAGTACCAGGGAAGCCGTGTCCAGGCCGAAGAGGCTGGGGATGACTTTGCGCAACGGCAGCAACAGTGGTTGGGTGGCGCGCACCACAAACTGGCTGAGCGGATTGTAAAAGTCCGCGCGCACCAGTTGCAGGATGAAACGCAGCAGCACGATCAGCAGGTACAGGCTGCCGAGTGTTTGCAGCACATAAATGGCGGCAGTGTTCAGTCCGGTCATGGTGGTTTCCTCAGTTTCCCAATTCGTTGGCCAGCTCGACCGAGCGCGTCGCGGCGGCGGTCAGTGCGTTTTCGACCAGTGCGGCAAAACCGCCGGCCTGGAAGGTCTTGATCGCGGCTTCGGTGGTGCCGTTGGGTGAGGTCACGCGGCGGCGCAGTTCACCCGCATCCACATCACTGCTGACAGCCATGCGTGCAGCACCCAAGGCGGTCTGGATGCTCAGTTGGGTGGCGGTTTCGGGCGTCAGGCCCAGCTGCACGCCGGCTGCACTCATGGCCTCGATCAGCAGGAAAAAATACGCCGGGCCGCTGCCGGAGACGGCGGTGACGGCATCAATCTGCGCTTCATTATCCAGCCACAGCACCATGCCGACGGCGCTCAGTACCTGTTCGGCCTGTTCGCGCTGGGTGGCGCTGACCTGTGCATTGGCAAACAGGCCGCTGACGCCCTGGCGCACCAGCGCGGGCGTGTTGGGCATGCAACGCACCAACGGTTGCGGCCCCAGCCAGTTGTTCAGGCTGGCACAACTGATGCCGGCGGCAATCGACACGATCAACTGGTTTGCCTGTAAATGAGGCGCTAATGCCAGGCACACCGCTTTCATGATTTGCGGCTTGACCGCCAGTACGATCAGGTCGGCACCAGAGATGGCTTGCTGATTGGATTCGTAGACGGTAATGCCGTGTTCTGCGCTAATGCGCGCGCGTTGCTCGGCGCCCGGTTCGCTGGCGCAGATCTGCGCGGCGCTCATGCCTTGGGCGCGCAGGCCGCCAATCAGGCTGGCGGCCATGTTTCCGGCGCCAATGAAGGCGATTCGCAGGTGGCTCATGCAGGATTTCCTAGGGGTGAAGGTGCTGGATGGTGTGTCTCAGGGTAGTGGCGGGCGCCAAAGATCGAGCTGCCGATGCGGACCCAGTTGGCGCCCTCGGCGATGGCGGCTTCGAGGTCATCACTCATGCCCATCGACAGCGTATCCAGTGGCAGGCCCAAGCTGTTGCTGAGTTCACGCAGGCGCGCAAAAGCGGCGTGTTGCGCGGCAGTATCGCTGGTTGGCTCGGGGATCGCCATCAGGCCGCGCAGGCGGATATGGGCCAGCTGGCTGACTGCCTGCGCCAGGGCCGGCAGCTCATCCGGGTGGCAGCCCGATTTGCTGGCTTCCCCGCTGACATTCACTTGCAGGCAGATGTTCAGCGCCGGCAAATCCTGCGGCCGTTGGGCTGACAGCCGTTGGGCAATTTTCAGGCGATCAACCGAGTGCACCCAGTCGAAGTTTTCCGCAATGGTGCGGGTCTTGTTGGACTGGATCGGCCCGATGAAATGCCAGACCAGATCCAGATCGGTCAGTTCGGCTTGTTTGCCGAGGGCTTCTTGCAGGTAATTTTCGCCGAAGTCCTTCAGCTCGCAGGCGAAGGCTGCACGAATGGCGCTGACCGGCTGGGTCTTGCTGACAGCCAATAAGTTGATCTGTCTCAAATCGCGCCCAGATGCTTGCGCTGCGGCACGAATCCGAGCGCGAACCTTTGCAATATTCTCTGCTATGGTGGACATTAACCGAGCCCGGCCGCCTTGAGTTATGGGCATTCTAACCGCTTGTCAGGAATTGGGGAGTCCCATGGATATTACCGAGTTGCTTGCCTTCAGCGCCAAGCAAGGTGCTTCAGACCTGCACCTCTCTGCCGGTCTGCCACCGATGATCAGGGTGGATGGTGATGTGCGCCGGATCAATCTGCCACCGCTTGAACACAAGCAGGTGCATGCGCTGATCTACGACATCATGAATGACAAGCAGCGCAAGGATTATGAAGAATTTCTGGAAACCGACTTCTCGTTCGAAGTGCCGGGCGTGGCGCGTTTCCGGGTCAACGCGTTCAACCAGAACCGCGGTGCCGGTGCGGTGTTCCGGACCATTCCTTCCAAGGTGCTGACCATGGAAGACCTGGGCATGGGCGAGGTGTTCAAGAAGATCACCGATGTACCGCGCGGTCTGGTACTGGTCACCGGGCCAACCGGTTCGGGCAAGTCGACCACGTTGGCGGCCATGCTCGATTACCTGAACAGCAACAAGTATCACCACATCCTGACCATTGAAGACCCGATCGAATTCGTTCACGAGTCGAAGAAGTGCCTGGTCAACCAGCGCGAAGTTCACCGTGACACCCTGGGCTTCTCCGAAGCCCTGCGCTCCGCTCTGCGGGAAGACCCGGATATCATTCTGGTCGGCGAAATGCGCGATCTGGAAACCATTCGCTTGGCACTGACCGCAGCCGAAACCGGCCACCTGGTGTTTGGCACGCTGCATACCACCTCGGCCGCCAAGACCATCGACCGGGTGGTCGACGTGTTCCCGGCTGAAGAAAAGTCCATGGTTCGCTCGATGCTCTCGGAATCCCTGCAGTCGGTTATCTCGCAGACCCTGCTGAAGAAGATTGGCGGTGGCCGGGTCGCAGCACACGAAATCATGATTGGTACGCCGGCGATTCGTAACCTGATTCGCGAAGACAAGGTCGCGCAGATGTATTCGGCAATCCAGACCGGTGGCTCGCTGGGCATGCAGACGCTCGATATGTGCCTCAAAGGTCTGCTGGCCAAGGGGCTGATCAGCCGCGAAAGCGCCCGCGAAAAAGCCAAGATTCAGGAAAACTTCTAACCCATTGCTTGTCGCTCCGAACGTGCCCTGCTGGATTCTTCTTCAGCAGGCCTTCGGAGTTTCAAGCGCCCGGTATTTTTAAAGGCAGACCTGCAT
>DATMWH010000115.1:0-6433 GCA_035562615.1 Pseudomonas sp.
CATCTGGAAGACCTTCAGCGCATATTTTCAGGGGTTTGTTGCTGTTCGGCTGATTTTGCAGCACAGCAATCGCCAGATGGCGTGACAGTACTCCAAAAGCGAACCCCCGCTTAAAAGCGGGGGTTCGTCAGCAGCCTGAACGGGGCCCGCAGGCCCCGTTGTCGTTCACGCGCAGGCTTACTGACCCTGGTTCAGCGCCTGATCGTGGAAGATGCCATGGTTATCCACCCCGAGCATGAACTTGGCGACCGCCAGACGCTGCTCGGGCGACAGGTAATCCTGTGCCGGCATGGCCGGGTAGTCTTCACGCTTTTTCTCCGGCTTGGCGATGTAATCAGCCAGGCCTTGCGGGTTATCCATGTACAGCGCCTGGATAGTCTCGACCGGTGGGCCAATCATGCGCATGCCGTAGGCATGGCAGCCGGTGCAGACACCGAAATAGGTCATCTTGCCTTTGTCCAGCTCGGTGATTTCACGCGGTGCAACGCGCTCGGGCAACAGACGGGTAACCACATCAGCGGTGGTGGAGAAGCCGCAGGTACCGAAGTCCTTGAGGCCGATACTGACGTACTGATCGCGGTTAAGGATGCAGCTCTCGCGGCTGTTGCCCACATTGACGATGTACACATCATCGCTGGTCAGGGTGGCCACTTTCAGCGCCTTGATCTCGTCGATCGGCTCGTAGCCGTTGTTGTACATCACGTTATTGAGAATGGCGATTTTGTCCGACTTGGGATCGGTTTCCGGGTCTCTGGTGATGTTCGGGAAGCTGTCGTGGTCGGTGATGATGATGCCGGTGTTCTTGTTGCCGGAAATGATGTTGTTTTCCATGGTCACTTCATCAGCGGCCATGATCACGATACCGGTACCCGACGGTACGCCGGAAACCATCGAACCCGGCGCGCCGAAGTTCTTATGGTTGTTGTTGGTGATGAAGTTGTTGCGGATGATCAGGTCGTAGGTGGTCTTGATCGGCAGGCCCGGGGTGATGAAGGTGAGGATGCCCCCCGCGTTGTCATACACCAGGTTGTTTTCGATCACACCGTGGCGCGAGTTCTCGAACTCGATGCCGGCGACGCTGGCGAAGACCTCGTTGTTGTTGACGTGCACGTTGTCACTCATGCCGACGTAGATCGCCGCATCTTCGATGCCACTGACGATGTTGTTGCTGATCAGCCCGTTCTTGCCCAGCTGCGGGAAGATGCCGTAGACGCCGGTGTCGACGATGCGGTTGTTGCGGATCAGGAAGTTGTTGCCCGCCTGCCCCATGATCGCGTTGCCCTTGTAGTGGGTGATCAGCAGGTTCTCGACGGTGATGTTGTTGCCGGAATACAGCACGGCATCATTGAGCTTGCGCTCGCCTTCCATGGTTGGCCACTTGCCCTGCTCGATGACACCGGTCAGCAGGATGTCATCCTTGTCGATGTACACGGTTTCCTTGTAGGTACCGGGGAAAACCTGAATCACATCACCGGGCGCGGCACGCCTTACCGCCTCCTGAATGGACTGGCCATCGCGCACCTGATGCACCTGGCCCGTGCCGGTAGCACCGACTGCACTGGTCAGCAGGCCGACCGAAGGGGTCTTGTTGTCCGTCTTGGCATAACGGTCGGCGCCGCCGACGATGGTGGCACTGTTATCGCCTCCCAACTGGCTGCCCAGATAGATGCCGCCGCCCAGCAGTGCGGCTGCAACAGCCACGGTTAATAGCTTCTTGCCCATTTTTATTCTCCGGTTGGTTCAGCAGTGCTGACTGTGGTTGTAGCAGATTTGGCACCATCGTGCAGAGCCGCAGGCAGTTTGCCTGTCGGTGCGAGTCCCGACGGAACGCGTTCAGGGATGGCAGGGGTAAAGGATTCATCGGTCAGGGTGGCCATGAAATCGACCAGCCGGTCGAGTTCGTGCTCGGCGAGCTTGGGCTCCCAGATATGCCAGTGCAGCTGCACCCGGGCCTTCTCCTCTTCGGGCAAGGCATGGCCACGGCCTTTGGTGTAGAACTCGGCGGCGTCGCGCAGGTTGTCGAAAGTTCCCGAATGCATGTACGGCGCCGTCTGCGCGATGTTGCGCAACGAAGGCACCTTGAACCCGCCGCGCCAGTCAGGATTGTTGCTGGGCACCGCGGCGCCGGGATCAAACGGCCGCCCATCCGGCTCCGGCACACCAATCACCGCGACCTGCTGATTAGTAAACAGTGGCGGCGTATGGCATTCCGAGCAGCGCGCAATAAACGAGCGGAACACATTGAAACCCTCCAGCTCCTTGGCATCCAGGGCATTGGGGTCTCCGTGGGCGTAGCGGTCATAGGCGCTGTTCAGCGAAATCAGCGAGGTCTGGAACGCGGCCAACGTCAGGTAGAGCTGATCCAGCGTGACCACCGGCTGCTCAGGAAACGCCTCGGCAAACAGCCGGCGATACTCGGGGTTGTCGTTCAGACGCTGCAGCAGCAGCTGCGGCGTACTGGCCATTTCTACCGGAGAAAACAACGGCCCCTGCATCTGCTCTTCCAGCGAAGTGGCCTTGGCGTCCCAGAAAAAATGCGTCAGGAAAGCCATGTTCCACAGGCTCGGCGCGGCCCGCAGATTTTCCTGGCCGTTAACGCCGATGCTGCGTTTAAGTCCATCGGCAAAACCGAGTTTGGGATGATGGCAGCTGGCACAGGACAGGCTCTGATCGCCGGACAAAACAGGATCAAAGAACAGAAAGCGGCCGAGGTCGATCTGCTGCGGTGAAAAACCCTCACGGCGGGCCGGCAGCGCAGTTTGCAGACCGCCGACGCCACGGTCGTAGAGCGAGTCGTACTGGTCATACAGGGTATGCAGCTTGCAGGTGTTTTCCGCAGAGGTCTGGAAGCCCGGTGGACACAGCGCGGCCAGCGTGATGGGCGGCTGCACAGCAACTGCCGCTTGCGCAACAAGACTCAGAGCAACAGCAGCACAACAGCGCATGAAGGGAAGAAGACGCACCGGATAACCCTTAGTTCGCAGCCAGCGTGTTCAGATAGGCCAGCACGTCCTGCAACTCCTGCTCGTTGAGGGTGTTGGCCATCATTTTCATCTGCCGGCCAAACTTGTCCTGCTGCTGATACCCGCGCTTGCCCTGCTTGAAGTTGTTGAACTGGGTTTGCAGGTAGCTGTCACTCTGCCCGGCCAGCGCCGGTGAGTTGAGTGCCGGATTTCCCTCCGCCTTGCCGCCATGGCAGGAGCCACACTTGGACTGGTAGAGCTTCAGTCCCTGAGCAGCATCCCCCCCGCTGAGCATCGCGCTGGCCTTGACTGCCGGCAAGCTGGCCAGGTACTGCGCCACCGCCGTCACTGCCGCGTCATCCGGCAGCGCCTTGGCCATCGGCGCCATCATTGCACCGCCTGCATCACCAGGGGCTGTCCCGCGCAGGTCAGTACGGAAGTTGATCAGCTGGCGCTGGATATAAGCCTCTTGCTGACCGGCCAGTGCAGGTGCATTAAGAGCCGGATTCCCCTCACCAGCCGCGCCATGACAGGCCACACAGGTGGCATCAAACAGGGCTTTGCCCTGCGCCGTATCGGCGGCCTGCGCAGGCATGACGGCGGCCACGCCGGTCAACAACAGAGCGGAAAAAATCGCTTTCATGGAGGGTCACCATTGACTGAGGACGGGCGCAAAGCCTCGTGAAGTGTGCGGAGAATATATGGAACTATAGTACCAATCAAGACGTAAATTGAAACAATTCCACAGCGTCCAACTCACAGAGGATCAGTCATACCGGTATAGCAGTCACCAGCCACGCCGGCTTCAGACCCTGAGCCCGAGCAACACCGCGCACACCAGCAGAAAACCGCAGAACAGCAGGCGCAAGAGCTTTTCCGGCAACGCATGCGCCAGCTTCACGCCCCAACTGATGCTGGCCAACCCACCGATTGCCAGCGGCAGACCGATAGACCAATCGACCTCGCCATGGGCGGCGTAGGTCAGCAGCGTCACCGAAGTTGCCGGCAGTGCCAGCGCCAGCGACAATCCTTGGGCGATTACCTGACTGACACCGAAAATGGCTGTCAGACTGGGCGTAGCCAGCACTGCGCTACCCACCGCAAACAGCCCACCGAGCAACCCGGAAAGCGCTCCCAGCGGAATCAGCCAGGGCCAGGAATAACGCAATTGCTGCCCTCCGGCGGGTAACCGGCGAAACAAACGCCACAGATTGAACGCTGCCAACGCCAAGAGAAACACCACAAACGCCAGGCGCATGCTGCGTGCATCCAGTTGCACGGCGACCAGCGAAGCCAGCAGCGCGCTAAGCAGACCAGACACACCCAGCGCCAGCGCGTGGCGGTGATCAATCGGGTTGCGCTGGTGATAACGCCACAGGGCGAGCACCACGTTGGGTACCACCATCACCAGCGCCGTGCCCTGCGCCAGTTGCTGGTCCAGACCAAACAGCACACCCAGCACCGGGATCGCGATCAACCCGCCACCGATCCCAAACAAGCCGCCGAGCGTACCGAGTGCAGCACCGAGCAAGAGATTCAACAGCCAGCTTGCGATGTCCATGTGCCCTCCGGCGTCTGATAAATGCTTATGCGCCCGCCACATACGGGCCAACCCCCTCTCCCGCTTGCGGGAGAGGGCTGGGGAGAGGGGCCTTGGCTAGCCGGATGCAGTGCCCCCCTCTTCCTAAACCTCGGTTTTGGCATCCTGCGTCGCCCTACCTCCTGCCTCCATGTAGCCCGGATGCAATCCGGGGATAAGGTTTTCAGGGCTCCAAACATCCCGGATTTCATCCGGGCTACGATGTTCCCTACCCCTCTCCCCCATGGGGCGAGGGAATAACAAGCCACAGCAGGTGGAAAAGGCTATCGCCGTTTTCCACCCTACGAGGGGTGATCCATGCAACACATAACTGGCACACAGCCAATAAAAAACCCGGCACAAGGCCGGGTTTTTTCAACTCGCTCGGGCTTAGGCCGAAGGAGCTTGTGTACGACCCTTGTAGGAGCCGTCACGGGTGTCGATCTCGATCCAGTCGTCGATGTTGCAGAAATCTGCAACCTTGACTTCAGTGCCGTTGCTCAGCTTGGCTGGCTTCATCACTTTGCCGGAAGTATCGCCACGGGCGGAGCCTTCGGTGTAAGTGATCTGACGCACGATGGTGGTCGGCAGGTCGATGGAGATCACTTTGCCTTCGAAGAATACGGCTTCGCAGACGTCGGTCATGCCTTCTTCAATGAACGGCAGAACGCTTTCCAGATCTTCAGCGCGCAACTCGAAGGAGTTGTACTCGGGATCCATGAACACGTAGTCGTCACCGCTGATGTAAGACAGGGTCACTTCCTTGCGCTCAAGGATGACCGGCTCCATCTTGTCGTCGGCTTTGTAAACAGTCTCGGTCTTGGAACCGTTGACCAGGTTCTTCAGCTTCATCTTGACGATGGCGCTGTTACGGCCGGACTTGGTGAATTCGGCTTTCTGGATCAGCCAAGGATGGCCATCAATCAGGGCCACGCTGTTGGGCTTCATTTCTGCTGCGGTTTTCATACGCTAATCCGTATTGGAGGGGGAGACAAAAACAGGCCGCGTATCATAGCCAATTTGCACAAAAATGCGCCAGCCCCGCCGCCAGATCTCTATGCGCAGCCTGTCGGATCGACCAGTTGTGCGCATGCTGTTGCACCTGTGGCCACTGCGCCTGAAGCGCCTGCCAGCTCAAGGCCAGCGGTTCGCCGGTGTTCCAGGCCTGCCAGAATGTTCGGAGTGCCTGCGCACTCTCATCCGACAGGCCTTGTAGATAGAGCTGCACAAAGGCCTCCAGCTTCTGCAGATGCGCATCGTCGGCTTGCTGATAGATATGCCAGAGCAACGGTTTGCCGGCCCAGAGCGCCCGCACAAAGGAATCCTCACCGCGCACCGCGTTGAAATCACAGCTCCACAACAGACGGTCGTAATCCTCCTGACTGACGAAGGGCAACACCTGCACGCGCAAGCGACCGCGCGTACAAGCATCGCCCACCTGCAGCTCACCCTCCCCCAGCCATGCCTGCACGCTGCCCAGTACGCGGCCTTCCGGCACCAGCAGCAGAACCTTTTCAGCACCCTCGGCCAGCGCCTGCAACCAGCCAGGCAAGCCGGCACATTCATAGGTGAACAACGAGTAGAGCTGTTCGTTGTCTGCCAGCCGGATGCCCAGACGTTGGAGAAATCCGGCTCTGGATTCAGCCTGCGAGACAAAGGCGTCGCGTGCTTCCAGCAAGCCCAGCTCGCGCAGCAAGCCACCGGTATCGGCACGAAATCCGGGGAAGTAGAAAAACTTCTGCAAGCCTCTACCCTGCAAGGAAGGCAGTGCATGACAGCCGCCCACCCAGTCTTCAGCGCTGAGGTATTCCAGATTCAGCCACAACGGTTTGCGCGCGCTGGCCTGCATGTCTGCCAGATAAGGGGCGGGAAGCTGACAGGCGAAGGCTTC
>DATMWH010000116.1:0-2507 GCA_035562615.1 Pseudomonas sp.
GGGGAAGTAGAAAAACTTCTGCAAGCCTCCACCCTGCAAGGAAGGCAGTGCATGACAGCCGCCCACCCAGTCTTCAGCGCTGAGGTATTCCAGATTCAGCCACAACGGTTTGCGCGCGCTGGCCTGCATGTCTGCCAGATACGGTTCGGGAAGCTGGCAGGCGAAGGCTTCAATAACCACATCAGCCACCGCCACCGGCTGCCATTGCACCGGCCAGTGGCGAATCTCGACGCCCGCCTGCTGCTGGGTGCTGGCCTGCGCATCCGCCTGCGGGCACAGCCGAGCGAAGGCAGACAGATCATCGACCCACAGCCGCACCTGCACGCTGTGCTCGGCGACCAACTGACGCGCCAGCCGCCAGGTCACGCCAATATCGCCGTAGTTATCCACGACCACGCAGAAAATATCCCACACCTGACGCATGACTGGCTTTCCGTTGAGTGAACAGGGGCATTATGCCTGCAGCCCGAGGGTTGTTCTTGCCCGGCAACAGTCATGCACGAAACGCATCAAAGCAGCCCCTTCTATGCATTTGCAGTTTACCTATTCCTTTGCCACGCTTGCCCGAGGCTCCGCCACCGCACAAGGGTTCAAGCATGAGTGTTCGCAGCGACATCCTGGCGCTTCAAGACAGCATCAATCAGGCCGTTCTGGGGCAGGAAGCGGTAGTCCGGCAAATCCTGCTGGCGCTTCTGGCCAATGGACATGTGCTGCTGGAAAGCCTGCCTGGGCTGGCCAAAACCCGGACGGTGCGCGCTCTGGCCAGCCATCTGCACGCGCAGATGAGCCGCATCCAGTTCACCCCTGATCTGCTGCCCTCGGACATCACCGGCACCGAAGTGCTGCACAGTGAAGGCGGCAACCACCTGATCCAGTTTCAGCGCGGGCCGCTGTTCGGCAACGTGATCCTCGCCGACGAGATCAACCGCGCACCGGCCAAGGTGCAAGCAGCGCTGCTCGAAGCCATGGAAGAACGGCAGATCACCGTCGCCGGCAAGAGCCACCGGCTGCCGGAGCTGTTCATGGTGCTGGCCACGCAGAACCCGATCGAGCAGGAAGGCACCTACCCGCTACCAGAAGCGCAGATGGACCGCTTTCTGATGAAGATCCTTATGGACTACCCGCATCCGGCGCAGGAAGCCGAGGTGCTGCGCCTGCTGCGCGGCGAAGAAGCCCACCACAGCAGCGCGCCCGGTTTGGTCCTGGAGCAGGAGGTGCTGTTTGCTGCGCGCAAGGAACTGTGCGGCATTCATGTTTCGACCAGTATCGACAGCTACATCATCGACCTGATCAACGCCACCCGGCATCCGGCCGCTTACGATGCCGAACTGGCGCAGTGGATCCGCATTGGCGCCAGCCCGCGCGGCGCCATCAGTCTGGACCGTGCCGCACGCGCCAATGCCTGGCTGGAGGGGCGCGAGTTCGTCACCCCCGACGATATCCGCCGGGTGCTGCCGCCAGTCCTGCGGCATCGCCTGCAGCTGACTTACGACGCCGTGGCAGACGGCATCAGCGCCGATCAGATCCTTGAGCGCCTGCTCGACAAAGTGGCCCTCGCGGCCTGAGTGACGAGTCATGGCCGAAGTGATTTGCGCTCAATGCAGCACAGGGTTGCCCCTCACAACACCCGTTGCCTGGGTCGTAGGGTGGACAACGGCGCAGCCTTGTCCACCAATGCTCCGTCCATGGTGGCCAATCGCTTCGCGAGTTGACCACCCTACGGCGAATGCAGGTCGGTTTGAGCGCAGCCAGGGCCAGCATTCGCTCGATGATGCGTGCCGATCAGGATGCCCACATTGAATGCGCGTGAAGCAGACGGCCTGGCCTACACCTCGCTGGCGCACCTGCTGCGTCTGGAACAGGCGGCCCAGCAATTGAGTTTCAACAGCCGCCAGCCGCTGTCGAGCATTCTCGCCGGCCAGCACAACTCGCGTCTGCGCGGGCGCGGGCTGAATTTCGAGGAACTGCGCCGCTATCAGCCCGGCGATGACCTGCGGCATATCGACTGGCGCGTCAGCCTGCGTCAGGGCAAACCCTTTATCCGCAGCTTCAGCGAAGAGCGCGACCGCCCGGCACTGATTCTGGTCGACCAGCGCATGGACATGTTCTTCGGTTCGCAATACAGCCTGAAATCCTGCACGGCGGCTGAACTGGCCTCATTGGCCGCCTGGATGGTCTTCCACAGCGGCGACCGCGTCGGCGGCCTGGTGTTCAACGACGAGCGCATTGAACGCATCGCCCCGCTGCGCAGCCGCCAGCGCATCGAACAGTTGTGCGCTGCGATCGTCCGCCAGAATCATGCGCTGGCCGCTGACAATCCGGCCATCGACAGCAGCGGCCAGCTCGACAAGGTGTTGCGCGAATGCCTGACGCTGGCTGGCCACGACCACCTGATCTGCATCATCAGCGACTTCGCCGGCACCAGTGCGAAAACCCTGCAACTGCTGCGTGAGCTGGCCGCGCACAACGATGTGATTGCCCTGCAGGTCTACGACCCGCTGGCACTG
>DATMWH010000117.1:0-2693 GCA_035562615.1 Pseudomonas sp.
GGTGGCCAATCGGTGCGCTTACTTGACCCGCTGTCCTGGTTTGGCGCCGCTGTCCGGGCTGAGCAGGTAGATTTCGCTACCGCCGGGGCCGGCGGCCAGCACCATGCCTTCGCTGATGCCAAACTTCATCTTGCGCGGGGCCAGGTTGGCCACATAGAGGGTCAGGCGACCTTCCAGTTCAGCCGGGTTCGGGTAAGCGCTCTTGATGCCGCTGAACACGTTGCGCTTGGCATCGCCGATGTCCAGGGTCAGGCGCAGCAGTTTGTCGGCACCTTCAACAAACTCGCACTTCTCAATCAGCGCAATGCGCAGGTCGATGGCCGCGAAAGCGTCGAAGTTGATTTCGGCAGCCAGCGGGTCCTTGGACAGTTCGCCATTGCCGGTGGGCGCCGGGGTTGCGGCTTCGGCGATCAGGTCTTCCCTGGAGGCTTCGATCATGGCTTCAATCTTCGCTGGTTCGATGCGCGTCAACAGTGGGTTGAACGGGTTCAGCGGGTGGTTGGCCAGCGGTGTGCTCAGGTCGGACCAGCTCAGCGGCGCGACATTGAGGAAGGCTTCGGCATCGGCGGCCAGCTTGGGCAGTACCGGCTTGAGCAGAATCACCAGCTGGCGGAACAGGTTGATACCCAGTGCGCAGACTTCCTGCACCTCGGCTTGCTTGCCTTCCACCTTGTTCAGGGCCCACGGTGCCTTCTCGGCAATCCAGGCATTGGCACGGTCGGCCAGGGCCATGATCTCGCGCATGGCACGGGCGAAGTCGCGCGCTTCATAGGCTTCGGCGATGCTCGGTGCTGCGCTCTGGAAGGCGTCCCACAATTCGGGTTCCGGGTTGGCTGCAACCAGTACGCCGTTGTTGCCCTTGTGAATGAAGCCGGCACAGCGGCTGGCGATGTTGACCACCTTGCCGACCAGGTCGGAATTGACCTTCTGCACGAAGTCCTCAAGGTTCAGATCCAGATCATCAACGCTGCGCCCCAGCTTGCTGGCGTAGTAGTAGCGCAGGTACTCCGGGTTCAGGTGATCCAGATAGGTTCTGGCCTTGATAAAGGTGCCGCGCGACTTGGACATCTTCTGCCCGTTGACCGTCAGGTAACCGTGTACGTTGACTGCGGTCGGCTTGCGGTAGCCGGCGCCTTCGAGCATTGCCGGCCAGAACAGCGCATGGAAATTGACGATGTCCTTGCCGATGAAGTGGTACAGCTCGGCTGTGGAGTCCTTGCCCCAGAAGGCATCGAAATCCAGTTCCGGGCGGCGTGCGCAGAGGTTCTTGAAACTGGCCATGTAACCGACCGGCGCATCCAGCCAGACGTAAAAGTACTTGCCCGGTTCGTCGGGAATCTCGAAGCCGAAATACGGGGCATCGCGGGAGATATCCCATTCCTGCAGGCCGGCATCCAGCCATTCGGCGATCTTGTTGGCCACGGCGTCCTGCAGCGTGCCGCTGCGGGTCCAGTCCTCGAGCATGCGCTGGAAATCCGGCAGCTTGAAAAAGAAGTGCTTGGAGTCGCGCAGTACCGGCACGGCGCCGGAAATGGCCGAGCGCGGGTTCTTCAGTTCGGTCGGTTCGTAGGTGGCACCGCATTTCTCGCAGTTGTCGCCGTACTGGTCTTCGGCCGCGCATTTGGGGCAGGTACCCTTGATGAAGCGATCGGCGAGGAACATGCCCTTCTCAGGGTCGAAATACTGGGTCACCGAACGGGTGGCAATGTGTCCGGCCTCACGCAGCTTCAGGTAGATGCCGGTGGCCAGTTCGCGGTTTTCTTCGGCATGCGTCGAGTGGAAGTTGTCGAAGTCGACCAGGAAGTCAGCGAAATCCTTGCTGTGCTCGGCCTGCACATTGGCAATCAGTTGTTCCGGGGTGATGCCTTCCTTCTCGGCACGCAGCATGATCGCCGAACCGTGGGCGTCGTCGGCACACACATAAATGGCCTGATGGCCGCGCAGCTTCTGATAGCGCACCCAAATGTCGGTCTGGATATATTCCAGCATGTGGCCCAGGTGAATCGAGCCGTTGGCATAGGGCAGGGCGCTGGTAACGAGAATCTGGCGGGCTTGGGACATGATGATTCGCTGTACTGGTCTAACAGAAGGTCGGCAACTATATAGGCGCGGCGGTTTTTTTTCATCCGTAGCCGGCTGGATGGGGCTGAAGTGTTAATGAACAAGGCCTGAAAAACAGCCTGGTGGAAAAGACCTGCGGCCGTTTTCCACCCTACGGTAAGATATCCGTCTGTTTTGCTCGACCTTTTAACCAGTGGAGTTGCCATGAGTGCAGTTAGCCGTCAGTTGATCGAAACCGTTCTGCGTCAATTCACCGATCCGCACCTGAACCTGGATCCGGTGAGTGCCGGTTGCGTGCGCGAGATCGATATTCAGGGCGGCAAGGTCAGTGTGCGACTGCAGGTGGGTTATGCCTGCGGGCTATTCCGCAGCGGCTGGGCGCAGATGCTGCAGATGGCGCTGGAAAGTCTCGATGGCGTGGAGTCGGCGGTGGTTGGCGTTGATGTGCAGATCGAACCGCACAAGGCGCAGGAGCAGGTACCGGCGCTGACCAACGTGAAGAACATCATCGCCGTGGCCTCCGGCAAGGGCGGCGTGGGCAAATCGACCACTGCCGCCAATCTGGCGCTGGCGCTGGCCCGTGAAGGCGCGCGGGTGGGTATTCTGGATGCGGATATCTATGGCCCCAGCCA
>DATMWH010000118.1:0-2963 GCA_035562615.1 Pseudomonas sp.
GCTCAGTGCGCTGGATACCGTGACGGTATTGCCGATTGGGGTGTTCAGTTCGTGGGAAATGCCTGCTACCAGTGAGCCCAGTGACGCGAGCTTTTCTGACTGGATCAGATCATCCTGGGTGCGCTTGAGATTTTCCAGCGCGGTGCTGAGTTCTGCCGTGCGCGTCTCAACGGTGTGCTCGAGTCTGGCGTTGAGCATGGTCAGTTCATGACTCAGGTGCAATGCGTTGGAAAACTGTTCGCGCAATCCTTTGGCGCTGCTGCTGCCGATCACAAAGGCAAAGGCGCAGATGGCCATCAAGGCGATGAAGACAAATTGCGGGTCACGATGGATGTGGCCGACGTAGCGGCCGTCGAGTTGCAGCAGCAGAACCACGGTCAGCGCCAGAAAAATCAGCAGCGTCAGGATCAGTGATCCTTTACGGCTCAGGAACTGCGCGCCAAACAGCACCATCAACGGCATGATCATCAGAATGGGCGAGAACAGGCCGTTGACATGGATGGCGGCATAGGTCGAAGTCAGTACCACCGACCACAGAAAGGTGTGCATGGCCAGCCGGTGCCAGCCGCGGTGGATCATCAGCAGGACTATGACCAGGATCAACAGGTGCGGATACAGCGCCGGGCTGACGATTTCCTGATACTGCCAGTAATGGATGCCGGCACTCACCAGCAGTCCGGCGGTAAAAACGACGGCCAGAATACGCAGCATTCTGGCGCCCGTGCCGGTGGCAAACACATCGAAGTCGATGCCGCTGGCGGTCGTTCTGTCGTTGGGGGTGGGCAGTTGATTGTCAGACGCGGATTTATCCATCGCGGTGCCTCGGCGGTCATTCAGCCATTGGAGCTGAGCTTAGTTCATGCCGCTGCCGGCAGGGCGGCCGCAGATCCGCCGGAAAAACGTTGCTGGGGGGCGCCGCATTGAGCCCATAATCATCACTCTGTCTGCTTGGATGTGGCTTTCTTGTCGCTTTACGCCGCTATCATTCCGGCGCGCTATGTCGCTCCGTTACTGGAACTGTTGCGTGGACAGCCGGCAGAAACGCTGGCTGCCCTGCTGCTTGAGGCGGGCATCGACGAAGCGGAATTGCGTGACCGTCACGCGGTGTTGACCATCCGCCAGTTCGATTGTCTGGTCGTGGCCATGTCGCGCTTGCTGGGGCGCAACGATCTGGGCTTTGAGCTGGGGCAGCGCATCAGTATCGACAGTCACCAGTCGCTCGGACTGGCGATGCGCCAGTGCACGACGGTGGATGAAGTGATGCGTCTGGCCACGCGTTTTTCGCGTCTGCTGACGCCCAGTTTTTTTTTGCAGTATCGCCGTGACAGCCAGGGCGGTGGGTTGTTCATGCGCCCGGCAGCCTTGATGAGCCAGACGGCCCTGCATGCCTTCGAGGAACTGTTTGCGGTGACCTTTTGGCGCGATTGCGTCGATCTGCTGGGGCGGCAGATCAGTGTGGATATCTATTTGTCGATGCCGGCGCCTGCGCATATCGAGCGTTATGCGCGCCTGCACCCGGCCCGCTTTCATTTTGCCGCCTTGCCCTTGCCGGAAGTGCGCTGTGTGCTGGCGGCCGACTGGCTTGACCGGCCATTGCTGCAGCGGCCTGCGCTATCGGCGGCCAGCGTGCAGGCGCTGCAGGTCCAGCAGCAGCAAGTAGCCAGAGCCGGGCGCTGGTGTGACTGGGTGAGTCTGATGCTGCGTGAGGCGCAGGGTTGTCAGCCCAGTCGTGAGGAACTGGCCAGTCTGCTCAACGTCAGCCCGACCACCCTGACGCGCAATCTGGCCAAGGAAGGGACCAATCTGCGTGCGCTGGGCAATCAGATTCGTCACCAGCGCGCCTGCGCTATGTTGCGCGGCAGCGCACAATCGATAGCGCAGATTGCTTATCTGCTGGGTTACCGCAGTCAGGCCAATTTCAGCAGTGCCTTTCATCGATCAAGCGGCCTGTGTCCGCGCGAGTATCGGCAACAACAGCGGGCGCTGCTGCTGGCGCGCAAATAACATTTTTCACGTTGTCAGCGATGGTTCTGTATCCGAGAATCGTCGGCGACCAACAGACTTACTTCGGAGTATTGCGTTCATGTTGCTAAGCGTTCTGGCGATCGCCTTTGCCCTGGCTTTATATCTGCACTTGCGCGGCCTTGGCGCGGTCTTCTCGATCAGCTTGTCGGCCTTGCTGGTGCCCGCCGGGGTGCTGTTTCAGGCGTTCATCTTTCCCGGTGATCCGGAGCTTGCCGAGCATTGGCTGCTCGCGGCACTGGTGGGTGTGTTCTTTGGTCTGCTGGCGGCCGGTTTCGGCTACTTCATCGCCCCGATGATGCGGCACAAGGATCTCTGAGGCGCAGAGCGTTCGATTTGCCGATTGGTTCGTCGGGCCTTTTCGCAGGGTGGGCTTCAGCCCGCCGAGTCTCTCCAGCGGTGGGCTGAAGCCCTCCCTACAGTATGCCGGTGTTGGCCTGCAGCACATTGGCGGGCAGCTGAAGCTGCCGGTGTGCGCGGGCCTGGGCGCTGATCGCCAGACGGGCGGATTCATCGAGCCGGTTGAGGTTCTTCAGCTGCATGGCCATGCGCGGATTGCCCTTGAGCAGCGCCTCATGGCGGATCAGGAAGTCCCAGTACAGCGTGGTGTAGGGACAGGCCTTGGGGCCGGTGGACTGGGCGGGGTCGTAGCGGCAGCCCTGACAATGGTTGCTCATGCGCTGAATGTATTTGCCGCTGGCCACATACGGCTTGCTGGCCATCAGCCCGCCGTCGCCGAACTGGCTCATGCCCAGTGTGTTGGGCAGCTCAACCCATTCCACCGCATCCACATACACGCTCAGGTACCACTGGTGCACCGCTTGCGGTTTAACCCCCAGCAGCAGGGTGTAGAGCCCGGTCACCATCAGGCGCTGGATATGGTGGGCGTAGCCCAGTTCTAAGGTCTGGGTGATGGCGTCCTTCAGGCAGGCCATGTCGGT
>DATMWH010000119.1:0-3315 GCA_035562615.1 Pseudomonas sp.
GCCGCGCCGTCAGCCCCTTGTCCTGGCGCAGATGATTGGCGAACTCGACGACCAGGATGCCGTGTTTGCTGATCAGGCCGATCAGTGTGATCAGCCCGACCTGGGTGTAGATGTTGAGTGTCGCGAACCCCAGAAACAGCGGAATCAGCGCGCCACAGATCGACAGCGGCACGGTGACCAGAATCACCAGCGGATCGCGGAAGCTTTCGAATTGTGCCGCCAGCAGCAGGTAGATCACCGCCAGTGCCAAGGCGAAGGTTGCCGCCAGTGCGCCGCTCTCGGTGACAAACTGGCGCGAGGCGCCGGCGTAATCGAAAGTGAAGCCCTTGGGTGATTCTTCTTCGGCAATCGCGCGCACGGTTTCGATGGCTTCGCCCATGCTGACAATCGGGAAGCCCTTGAGCGTGACCGAGTTGAGCTGCTGGAACTGGCTCAGCTGGGCGGGACGGGCGCGCTCGCTGATGGTCACCAGCGTCGCCAGCGAGACCATCTGGCCCTGACTGTTGCGCACCGAGAAGTTGTTGATCCAGTTGGGCGAGTCGCGGAACGACGGGTCCGCCTGGGCAATCACCTTGTAGCTGCGGCCCTCGATGGTGAAGCGGTTGATTTCGCTTTCGCCCAGCAGGGTCGCCAGCAACTGGCCGATGTCCTGCATGGACACGCCCATCTGCGCGGCTTTTTCGCGGTCGATATCGATCACCAGCTCCGGTTTGTTGAAGTCCAGATCGGTATCCACGAAGGCAAACTTGTTGGTTGCCGCCACCCGGGTCTTGATCCGTTCCGCCACCTCCAGCAGGGTTTCATAGGAGGCCGGAGCGGTAATGACGAACTGGAAGGGCAGGCCGCTGCCGCCGCCGGGCAGGGCCGGTCGGTTGAAGGCAAACACCTTGATCCCGGGGATTTCATTCAGCTTGGCCTGCAAGTCCGGCAGGACCTCCATCTGACTGCGCTCACGCTCGTTCCAGGGCAACAGGCCAAAGCCGCCAAAGCTCGCCTGCACGCCACCGGTGCCTTCGACCAAGAAGGACTGCTTGTATTCGGGAATGCTTTTGAAGACTTCAATAAAGGCATCCGTGTTGGCGTTCATGTATTTGAGGTTGTTGGTCTGCGGTGAACTGGCAAACAGGTAAATCATCCCCTGGTCTTCATTGGGCGCCAGTTCTTTCTTGGTGAAGGTCAGCAGCACCGGGATCAGCAGCAGCACCAGCAGGGCAAACAGCAGAATCACCGGGCGGGTCTCCATGCTGCTGTGCAGGGCGCGCTGGTAGCGTTGCTTGAGGCCCTCGAACAGCTGATCAAGGCGATGCGCCAGCCCGCTGGTCTTGTTGGTGGGGCGCAGCAGTTGGGCACACATCATCGGTGAGAGGGTCAGGGCGACGATGCCGGAAATCACCACTGAGCCGGCCAGTGTCAGGGCGAACTCCTTGAACAGCGCACCGGTCAGCCCGGAAAGGAAACCGATCGGGGCATACACGGCGGCCAGCGTGATGGTCATGGAAATCACCGGCACCGCTATTTCGCGCGCGCCTTGCAGGGCGGCATCAAACGGTGACTTGCCTTCATCGATGTGCCGGTGAATGTTTTCCACCACCACAATCGCGTCATCCACCACCAGGCCGATTGCCAGCACCATGGCCAGCAGGGTGAGCAGGTTGATCGAATAGCCCATCAGCTGCATGAAGAACAGCACGCCGATCATCGACAGCGGAATGGTGATGACCGGAATCAGTACCGAGCGGAACGAACCGAGGAACAGGAACACCACGGCCACCACGATCAGCACCGCTTCGGCCAGCGTGGAAACCACTTCGTCAATCGAGGCCTGAATGAACTTGGTGCCATCGTAGGCAATGGTCATCTGCAGGTTGGCCGGCAGTTGCGCCTCGATCTCCGGCAGTTCGGTGCGGACTTTCTTGATCAGCTCCAGCGGGTTGGCGCTGGGCGTGCCCTTGATGCCGATGTACACCGAGGGAATGCCATTCATCGAGGTCCGGATGTCGTAGCTTTCCGAACCCAGCTCGATGCGGGCGATATCGCCCAGCAGGATCCGGCTGTCACCACTGACTTTCACCGGAATGCCGGCGAAGGCTTCCGGGGTGTTGAGTTCGGTTCTGGCGTTGAGGCTGGTCACGGTCAGCTGACCTTCGATCTCACCCGCCGTGGACAGGTAGTTGTACTGCTTGATGGCATTGTTGACGTCATTCGCGGTGATGCCATAAGCCGACAGGCGGGCCGGGTTCAGCCAGATGCGCATGGCAAACACCTGATTGCCCAGCACTTCGGCCTTGGCCATGCCCGGCAGGGTGGCGAGCTTTGGCTGGACGACCCGGAAAAGGTAATCGGTGACCTGCTGGGCACTCAGTTCCTCACTGGAAAAACTGATGTACATCAGCGAGTTACCATCGCTTTCCTTTTCCAGCAAGGGGTCTTGGGCCTGTGCTGGCAGGCTGCTTTTGACTTCGTTGGCCTTGGCCAGCAGCTCGGTCAGCAGTTTGTCGCTGTCGGTGCCCAGGCGCGCAAAGACCGAGATGGTCGAGACGTTCTGGCGGCTTTCCGAGGTCATGAAGTCGATGCCTTCGGCACTGGCCAGACTGTTTTGCAAGGGCTGGGTGATGTAGCCCTGAATCGTCTCGGCGTTGGCCCCGGGGTACACCGTGGTGACTTTGATCAGCGCGTTTTCCATCTTCGGGAATTCGCGCACGGCCAGTTTATTGAACGCCTGCGCGCCCAGCAGAATGATCAGCAGGCTGAGCACGGTGGCCAGCACCGGGCGACGGATGAAGGGATCGGTAAAAGCCATTGCGGGTCTGTCCTTGGCGGCTGCCATCAGTTGGCAGCGGGCGTCTTCTGTGCAGGATCGGCCACCACTTGGATCAGGGTGCCGTTGTCGAGTTTAAGCTGACCGTTGGTGACGACCTGCTCGCCGGCCTTGAGGCCCTTGCGCACTTCCACCTGGCCGTCACGGCGGTCACCGGTTTCAACGCTGCGCCGTTCGACAATCAACTGCGGTTGGTTGTCCTCATCCAGCATGGGCTTGCCGTCTTCACCGGGCTTGCTGGTCACAACAAACACCGAGTGGCCATAGAGGGTGAAGGTCACCGCCGTTTCGGGCACCACCACGGCCTCTTCAGGCTCGCTGTAATGCACCGCCAGTGCCGCATACATGCCCGGAAGCAGTCGGTTGTCGGGGTTTTCCAGGGTGGCACGCACCTGCACGTTACGGGTGTTGGTTTCCACCTTGGGGTTGATCGCCACAATGCGGGCTTCAAAGGTTTCCTGCGGATAGGCCGAGACCCTGACCATCACCGGCTGACC
>DATMWH010000120.1:0-6934 GCA_035562615.1 Pseudomonas sp.
TCACGGCTGACGAGCAGCCGGCGGTGGTGGGTTTTATCGACAGTCTGGGCGGCGCGCAGTAACTGCCGTCTGAGCTGCGCGAGCAGGTTAAATTCCTGTGCCTTTCGATTGCGCCGCGGATGCGCTATACCAAGCCTTGGCATCGCTAACCGGGAGCAACATCAATGATCGTTTTGTTGGGCAGTGTGGTAATCCAGCCGGGTCGGGTTGAGGAGGCGCTGGCGCTCAGTCAGGTGCATGTGTTGCGCTCACGCACGGAGCCGGGCTGCATTTCCCATGCGGTGTACCGGGATACCGAAAACCTGCAGCGCCTGATGTTTGTTGAGCGCTGGGCTGATCAGGCGGCGTTGCAGGTGCATTTCTCGCTGGCGGCCTCGCGCCAGTTTGCTCAGGCGCTGACGGCCATGGCCAGTGAGGCGCCTGCCATGGAGATCTACTCGGCGACGCTTGTGCAGCCGGGCGCTTGAGGCTTGCCCTGCGCAGATAGGTATTGCCCGAACCGGTCGGCAAGTCGCTGACCGGTCAAGCGCATGCCGCTGCTGAATCAGCTGGCGCAGAGGCGCGCTCTGGTTTGCGCGTATTCGCGTTTCCAGCGGGCAATCAGCTCGGCCGTCGGCAGTACCTCGCCGATCGCACCGATGCCCTGTCCGCAGCCCCAGATGTCCTTCCACGCCTTGGCACTGCTGGAGCCTTCGCCACTGGCGAAATTCATCTTGCTCGGATCGCTGTCGGGCAGGTTGTCCGGGTCCATGCCGGCGTTGCGGATGCTGCCTTTGAGGTAGTTGCCGTGCACGCCGGTGTAGAAGTTGCTGTAGACGATGTCGTCGGAATTGCTGTCGACAATCATCTGCTTGTAACCCTCAACCGCGCGCGCTTCCTCGGTGGCGATAAAGGCTGAGCCGATGTAGGCAAAGTCGGCGCCCATGGCCTGTGCGGCGAGAATGGCCCCGCCTGAAGCCATTGAGCCGGACAGCGCCAGCGGACCGTCGAACCAGGCGCGGATTTCCTGGATCATGGCAAACGGGCTCTTCACGCTGGCATGTCCGCCGGCACCGGCAGCCACGGCGATCAGGCCGTCAGCACCTTTCTCGATGGCCTTGTGGGCAAACACATTGCTGATCACGTCGTGCATCACCACGCCGCCCCAGCCGTGGATCGCCTGATTCACATCTTCGCGGGCGCCGAGGGAGGTGATGATGATCGGCACCTTGTATTTGGCGCACAGCTGCATGTCATGCTCCAGCCGGTCGTTGCTCTTGTGCACGATCTGGTTGATGGCAAAGGGTGCAGCCGGGTGGTCCGGGTTGGCCTGGTTATACGCAGCCAGGGTCTCGGTGATCTCCGCCAGCCAGTCATCCAGTTGGGCTGCCGGACGGGCGTTGAGTGACGGCATCGAACCCACCACCCCGGCCTTGCACTGGGCGATCACCAGTTCCGGGGTGCTGATGATGAACATCGGGCTGCCGATCACGGGAAACGGCAGGTTGGACAGGACAGGGGGTAAACGACTCATGCAAGCGCTCCATGTGCTGGCGCCAGACGGAGGTGTGGCGCAGGTAGCTGCAACAATGCGGGGTTGCCCGGAGCAACGTCAACCACTGGCGGTCTATTGTCAGACGCCGATCCGGCCGATTGTCAGCACTATGGATTGCGGCTCGCAAACAGGTTGATTTGCGCCGGAACACAGCACGCTGGCTTGACCCGGTGAATTTCGTAGGGTGGGCTTAATCCCACCGAGTCCAGCCAATGGTGGGCTAAAGCCCACCCTACACTGCATACCTCAGCGGGCCGGATCAACCGTTGGCAATTACCCGCAGGCCGGCCAGCTGTAGGCGCGGCAGCTGCAGTTCCAGCAGGCGTTCGCCGCCCTGAGCGCGCACCCACTGTTCGACGCTTTCGCGCTGTTCAGGCGGCAGGGCCTGCAGGCAGTCGAGCACCCGCTGGGCCATCCACAGGGTGTAGGGCAGGGCCGAGCGGCGGAACGTGCCGGCACCCATGGGTATCTCGATGTCGCCCAGGGCGCGTGGCAGCGGTTTGCCTGCCGGATAGTCGGGCAACAGGGCGCGAACCTTTTGATTGATCCCTTCGAGCATCGGCACGAACTCGCGGAAGATCGCCTGAATCACCGGCAGCAGGGTTTCGGCAATCTGATCGTCAGCAAGCAGGGGCGCGGACTGTACGCCGGCGGGCGGATTCAGCATGCGCTCGATCCAGGCGCGCAGCTGCGGGCGGGGGCCTACCAGTTCGCGGGCCGGCCACGGATCGCGGCCCAGATGTCCGTACATGGTGCCGATCAGGCTGAAATCGGCCAGGGTCGGACGCCCGCCGAACAGGTAGGGATGGCTGGCGAAATGGCGTTCGAGCAGGTCCAGCATCGAAAGGGTCCAGGCGTTCATCACCGCGAACTGTTCCGCCCGTATGCCGACGCTGTGCAACATGCCGCGCAATTTTTTGGCCGGGATGGCCGCCGCCTTGCGCTGCGCAAAGGCCGGAAAGCCGGGCAGCAGCGCCGGGCCGACATCGCGCTCCCACAGCGCGTAATTTTCCGGGTAGCTCCAGCGCGTGTGCATGGCGATCGGTACCCACCACTCATCACCCCAGGCTTCGAACAGGTAACTGAGGAAACGCTGCAGCGGTGACTCCGGCAGCACCGGCGCGGCGGGGAAGCGCTGCTCCAGCCGGTCGATGATCACGCTGGTGTCCTGCAGCCATTCGTCTTCCGGGGTGCGCAGTACCGGCATCACCACCACGCCGGTCTTGCGCTTGTTGCGCAGCATCAGCGTATACAGGTTGAGCGAGCCCTCGCGGTAAGGGATGCCTTTGTAATTGAGGTAACTGCGCGCTTTGCCGGAAAAATACGACAGATGCCAGCCGTACAGGACGAAGGGTTTGCTCATGGGGTTCTCTGGATCAGTCGGTTGAGATACTCAGGGGCGCATTTGCCCCGCTTACATCAGTTTTTTCCACAGCCCGTCCGGGATATGGGCAATCAGCGGACGCAGCAGCCGCCACGGATAGCCGGGCACCACGCCCAGTTCCCGGCCTTTCTCGATCAGGTCGAGCATCTCGCGGGAGGCTTGCGCGGCCGGCACGGCGAAGGGGAATTTCTCGATGTTGGGCATGATGTCGGTGACCACAAAACCCGGCAGGATCTTGGTGATGCGGATGTTCTTCGGCTTGAGCTCGATGCGGGCGCTGTCCAGATACATGGAAAAGCCGGCCTTGCTGGCGCAATAGGCGCCCTGGGTCGGCATGCCCTTGAGTGAGGCCAGCGAGGAGATGCCGACGATATGGCCGCGGCCCTGACCGAGGAAAAATTCAGCCGCCGCATTGACCGTGGCAATCGCGCCAATCAGGTTGGTCTGCAGCACCTGCCGCTCCTTGCTGAAGTCACCACGGCCGACCTTGCTGTACTGGTTGATGCCGGCATTCACCACCACTACGTCGACCTGTCCTAAGCGTTCGAACAGGCTGTGCAGGGTCGGGGCGACGCTGTCACCGTCGTCCACGTCGAGGGCGCTCAGCTCGATGCGCTGCTGAGCCTGTGGACGGCTGGCCAGCAGTTCAGTGCGCAGTGCCTCCAACGCGTCGACTCTGCGCCCGGTAAGGCCCAGGTGGTAGCCACGGTTGAAACACTCCTGCGCCAGTGCGCGGCCGATACCGGCGGAGGCGCCGGTGATGACGATGGTTTTGTTCATGGTTACTCCAGATGGTCGGTGCGGGCACTTGTCAGCCCTCTCCCTAGCCGGGCGCCCCCAGCCCTCTCCCGCAAGCGGGAGAGGGAGAACTCCAGCTGAGGCTTGCGAGTCAGTTCCCTCGCCCCTTTGGGGAGAGGGTTAGGGAGAGGGGGTTGCTTCAACTGTTGCGCATAAAGTCGATCACCACCTTGGCCAGCGCTTCGCCCTGATCCTCCTGCAGGAAGTGCCCGCCGTTCTCGATGGTGGTGTGCGGCTGACCGGCGCAGCCGGGGATCAGCTTGCGCAGCACCTTGTCACCACCGGCGGTGATCGGGTCCTTGTCGCTGAAGGCGGTCAGGAACGGTTTTTCAAAGCGACACAGGCTTTCCCAGGCCTTGCGGTTGGCCGGGGCGGCCGGATCATCCGGGCTGGCCGGCACCAGCGTGGGGAACTGGCGCGCGCCTTCCTTGAAACTCTCGTCCGGGAAGGGCGCGTCGTAGGCCGCGATCACCTCGGGCGGCAGCGTGCAGGTCACCGAGCGCTGAATAATCATGCCGGTGGGGAACACCGGTACCGTCTGGGAAAATTCGCGCCACTTGAGGAAGGCTTCGCCGGGGTGGCGGTCGCCGGTGGGCAGCATGGTGTTGGCGGCCACCACGCGGGCGAAACGTTCCGGATGTTCGGCCGCCAGGCGCAGGCCGATCAGGCCGCCCCAGTCCTGACAGACCAGGGTAATGCCCTGCAGGTCGAGCTGCTGGAGCACGGCGCGAATCCAGTCCACATGCCGCTGGTAGGTGTAGTCGCTGCGCTGGCTGGGCTTGTCCGAGCGGCCGAAACCGATCAGGTCCGGGGCGATTACCCGGTAACCGGCTGCCACCAGCAGCGGAATCATCTTGCGGTACAGGTAGCACCAGCTCGGTTCGCCATGCAGCAACAGCACCACCGGTGCGTCCGCAGCGCCCTCGTCCAGATAATGCAGGCGCAACTCGCCACCCTCGGTATCACTCACCTGCAGGTAGTGCGGGGTGAAGGCATAGCCGGGCAGGTTGGCAAAGCGTTCTTCCGGGGTGCGCAGTGCTTGCATGGAGGGGCTCCTGGTTAGTGGATGGTGTTCCGGGCTTTGGCGGTTTTGCGCCGGCGCAGGTAGACAAGGCCGGCGATGCCGAGCAGGACAAACAGCAAAGGTAAAGCCAGGCGCGGCAGGATGCCCTTGACCAGCGCATTGATCTGGACCTGTTGTAACGGTTCATAACCCTCAGGCATCGGCAGTACGCGATTGGCTGTGGCGTACGCTGCATAGTCAGCCTGCATCTCGGCGAACAGTTCCGGCATCTGCTGCTGCAGGTCGTCGGTTTCGCCCGGGTCCTGGCTGATATTGAACAGGTGCCACTGACCATCGCCGATCGGTGGCAGGTTCTTCACCAGCTTGAAGGCACCCTTGAACAGTGCCGCGTTACCAGAGAGTTCATAGCCGATCGGTTTATCGCTGCCGTGGGTCTGTTCGGCTTTTCCCTGCAATACCGGCAGCAGGCTGGTGCCAATCATCGGCTCCACTTCGCGGCCTTGATACTGACCGGCGGGCGGTTTGATCCCGGCCAGTTCCAGCAGGGTTGGCGCAATATCGGTGACATGGGCGAGGCTGTGAACCAACTGCTCGGGTGGCACCTCAGGCACGCCGGCGATAATCAGCGGCACGCGCAGGCCGCCTTCGCCGGCGTAGAACTTGTAGGTGCTCAGCGGGCCAGCCGCCGCGCTGGCCCAGCCCGGGCCGATGATCGAGTAGGCGCCTTTGCCACCGAGGCGGTCGATGCTGCGGTCATATTGCCAGTCCAGCCACAGGCGGCTGGAGCTAATGGCGTAAGGGTCGGAGGCTTCCGGGCCGTTGTCGGAGAGAAACAGGAACACGGTGTTGTCGTATTCGCCGATGTCCTTGAGGTAGCTGATCAGCCGGCCGACCTCGTAATCCATGGCTTCGGCCATGCCTGCATAGACCTCCATGCGGCGCGCCTGATAGGCCTTGTCGGCTGGGCTGAGTGACTCCCAGTCGGGCGTGCCGGGGGTTTCGGTCATGGCGGTATCTTCCGGCAACAGTCCCCGGTAGATGGCCTCGGCCCGGCGCGCCTGGCGGATCTCGTGCCAGCCCTTGTCATATTTGCCGCGGTTGTTTTCGATGAAGTGTTCCGGCGCTTGTACGGGAATGTGGTTGGCCTGAAACGCTACATAGCTGAAGAACGGCTTTCCCGAGTCGCGGTCGGCGGCAATCTGCGCGATGGCGGTGTCGACGAAGAAGGTCGAGGAATAGAAATCCTCTGGCAGTTCATGCAGCGGTTCGCCTTCCTTGAACCAGGCAACGTCCGGTTTGAGCAGCAGGTAGGGACGCATTTCCCAGTTGTCCGAACCGCTGTCGGCCTGGATCAGGGAACGCTGGAAGCCGCGTGCCGGCGGCAGGTTGTGCGGCTCCTGGCCCAGATGCCATTTGCCGGCGACGTAGGTGTTGTAGCCGCTGTCCTGCAGCAGACTGGCTACGGTGACCACGCTGGTATCCAGCACGCCGAGATAACCGGGTTGGCCTTCGTGGGAGAGCGGAATGGTCTCCGGCATATTGCCGACACCGTTGCGGTGGTTGTCCACGCCAGTCATCAGCATCGCCCGGGTCGGCGCACAGGAGGCCGCCACATGGAAATTGCTGAAGCGCGTGCCGCGTGCCGCCAGTTCATCAAGATTGGGCGTAGGCATTTCGCCGCCATAGGCGCCGACATCGGTAAAGCCCCAGTCATCGGCAATCAGAACGACGAAGTTCGGTTGGGCGGCACCCCGTCGGGCCGCGATCGGTCGGGCCGCGATCGGTTGGGCGGCATCCCGCTGGGCCGCGCTTGGTTGGGCCGCGCTCGGTTGGGTCGCACTCGGCTGCAGCGCATCCGGCTGAACCGCGCCCACCGGCGCGGTCAGCAATGCCAGCAGCAGGCCCAGCGTGTGCCGGGCGCAGGGGCTGCGCACGCGCATCAGGCCTGGGATTCGCGCGCAGCCTTGTCGGCCAGAGGTTTCCAGTGCACGAAGCCGAACAGCAGGGTCAGTCCGATGCTGTCCATCAACGGGCCTTGATAGAGACGGATCTGCTTCTGGCAAACCGCGATCTCCAGCACGTGGGCGATCAGGACGATCAGGACGATTTTCTGCAGGATCGCGCCACCCGGTATGGCGATGAGCATCGACAGGATGGTCAGGGCATAAAGGGCCAGCATGCCGGCCTTGAGGTT
>DATMWH010000121.1:0-2480 GCA_035562615.1 Pseudomonas sp.
TACGTGCAAACCCTGCTGCTGGCCAAGCGCGACGCCGAGGCCAACGCAGAACTGCGCAGCATCAATCTGCAGCAGCCCGACTACGCCCCGGCCTGGTTATTGCACGGCGCGATGCATCTGCAAATGCAGGACTGGGATACCGCCGAAAGCAATTTTTTGCGCTACCTTGAACTGATGAAAGCGCCCGCAACACTAGCCCAGTCAGACACGCAATCGCCGCGGGGCCTGTCTCAGGCCTACCAGTCGCTGGCACAAATTGCCCTGCAACGCAAAGACCTGAAGCAAGCCGAGAACTGGTTACAGCGCATCGATCACCCGGACGACTTGTTGGCGGCGCAGCTCAGACGCGCCGGGCTGATGGCCCAACAGGGCCAAGTCGAAGAAGCGCTGACGCTGATCGAGAGTCTGCCGGAACGATCACAAACGGATGTTCGCCTCAAACGCGCCGCCGAAGTTCAGATCCTGCGCGAGCAAAAGCAATTTGCTTATGCCCGCAGTTTGCTCGAAGCCGACCTGGCCGACAACCCGAGCGATACAGATATCCTTTACGACCTGGCCATGCTGGCTGAGAAAATGGGCGATCTTGCCGAGATGGAACAACTGCTGCGCCGGTTGATCGTCGCCAAACCGGATGATGCGCAGGCCTACAACGCCCTGGGCTATGCGCTGGCTGACCGCAATCTGCGCTTGCCGGAGGCCCGGCAACTGATAGAAAAAGCACTGGCACTCTCACCGGGCGACCCCTTCATCATGGACAGTCTGGCCTGGGTGGCGTTTCGCATGGGACAGAACCAGGAAGCGCTTGAATTGCTGCGCGGCGCCTACCGTCAGAAACCCGACACCGAGATTGCCGCGCATCTGGGCGAGGTGTTGTGGGTCAGCGGGCAGCGCGATGAGGCTCTGAAAATCTGGCGCGAAGGCTTCCAGGTCAACCCTGACAACGAGACCTTGAACGAAACACTGCAGCGTCTGCGCGTGAAACTGTGAGCAAGCGCCTTGCGTCACTGCTGGGTCTGTTGACGCTCATTTTTTTGGCCGGCTGTGCCGTGCCAAAACCCAGCCCCGAAAGCGCTGACATCCCGCGCTGGAATGGCCGCTTGTCGGTTCGGGTGGATGCCACCGAATCACTGGCATCCCAGTCTTTTTCGTCGACTTTTGAATTGCAGGGCAAAGCAGAACAGGGGCAGCTGCACTTCTACACACCTTTGGGCAGCACGGCAGCAGTCATTGTCTGGACAGGCGAGCAGGCAAGCCTGACAAGCGGCAGCGATGTCCAGTCGTTCCGCGGCATCGATGCCCTGATTGCCCGTGTGCTGGGCACGACCGTTCCGGTGTCGGCGCTGTTTGCCTGGCTGGCAGGCGACCCAGCAAGCCCAGATGGCTGGCAAGTGGATCAGTCGCAATTCGCCAGTGGCAAAATTACCGCCCGGCGCACCAGTCCCGCGCCCCAGGCTGAAATACGCGTCATCCTCGAACCCTGAACACTTGATGAAATCCCTGTTCGACGTCCCGGCTCCGGCCAAGCTCAACCTGTTTTTGCACATCGTTGGTCGCCGCGACGACGGCTACCATTTGCTGGAATCGGTGTTCATGCTGATCGACTGGTGCGACACCCTGCACTTCGAGTTGCGGGCCGACGGCGCCATCAGCCGCGAAGACCTGACCACGCCGCTTCCCGCAGATGACCTGATCGTGCGCGCCGCCCGCGCCCTGCAAACCCTCACTGGCACACCGCACGGCGTTCACATCGGCATTGCCAAACACATTCCCGAGCAGGCCGGGCTGGGCGGCGGCTCGTCTGACGCGGCCTCGACCCTGCTGGCGCTCAACCGTTTATGGGGGCTCGGGCTTAGCCTGGCGCAACTCAGGCAGCTTGGCCTGCAGCTGGGGGCCGACGTGCCCTTCTTTCTCAATGGCTACAACGCCTGGGTGAGCGGCATTGGCGAGCAGATGACCCCCGTCATGCTGCCACCCGCCCGTTTTGTGGTGGTCAAACCCGGCGACGGCCTGCAAACCGGGCGAATTTTTTCGCATCCGACCTTAAAAAGAGATACCAAAACCGCTACAATCTTAGACTTCACTACAGACGCTTATGTCTTCGGTCATAACGACTTGCAGTCTGTTGCCGAGCTACTTTGCCCCTCTGTCACGCAGGCGCTTGCCTGGTGCAGCAAACGCGGGTTGAGCGGCAGGATGACAGGTTCAGGAAGTGCAGTGTTCGCCCGGATTGCGGAAGATTTTGAAATTGGCAATGCGCCTGGTTTCCTGATCAAAGAATGCCGGAATTTGGCAGTTCATCCGCTTCAGGGTTGGGCTGCAAAATGAGTTATCGGTTGAATATGTCTCATGTTCAACCCGCGTAGGGGAGTCGCCAAGCTGGTTAAGGCACTGGATTTTGATTCCAGCATGCGAAGGTTCGAATCCTTCCTCCCCTGCCAAAATTTACACATGTCCGAATGTGGCATGCAACTAGCGATTCA
>DATMWH010000122.1:0-3675 GCA_035562615.1 Pseudomonas sp.
CTGCACACCCTGCTAGCTCTTGGTGCCAGCCTGCTAATGGCCGGCTGTGCCAGTGAGACCATCCAGCTTGAGCCAAACCGCACCTACGTGGTGGAGTGGATTGGCGAGCGCCCGCTGATCGATAACAGCTACCTGACCATCACCCTGGATGACGACGGCCGCGCCTTTGGCACCGCCGGCTGCAACCACTGGTTCGCCTCCTACACCATCAAGCAGCAGCAGATCAGCTTCGGTCAGGCCGGCGCCACGCGGATGGCCTGCGCGCCGGCCCTGATGGAGCAGGAACAACGCTTCCTTGAAGCATTGGGCAAGGTAGAGCGCTGGGATTTCTCACCCACCCAGCAATTGCGCCTGTGGCCGGCCGAAGGCAAACCGATACGCATGTGGCCGGAGGAAGGCTGAAGGAGCAATGCCGGCAGCCAGCTGCCGGCACACCAACCCCCGTGCAATCCTGCACGCAATCCGCGACAATCAGCACTCAGCCCAACGCCGGCACAGGCACTGGGCATTCCCCCGACTCAACACCATCTGGACAGTCAAACACCGTGACGAAAGAACAGCTCCGCGCCGAACTCGAGCGCCAGGCGCAACGTTACAAGGATGTATACGCCGGCAAGGTAGTCACCTACGCCGCGCAACCGGAACCGGACCGCAAGCCCTGGCGCAAACGCCCAAGCCTGCTTGATCAGGCCTTCTCGCAGGAACTGGAGAAGATGCAGAAAGAGCAACTGAACGACTAGCCCCAACTTTCAGTGGGTAGGATGGGTTGAGCTTGGCGATACCCATCAATCAGCCATCGCACGCGATGATTGGTATCGCTGCGCTCAACCGCATCCTACAAGTCATAGCCTTCTTCAACGGCCTGTCAGCGCCGCTTGCCCAGCAGCGAGCCGAGCAGCCCGCGCACCAGCTCGCGACCGAGCTGGTTGGCCGCCTGCCGGGCCGCACTTTGCAAGGCTTTGCCGGCGACGCTGCCGAGCATTTCGCTGAAGCCGCCTTCATCGGCCTTGGCTGCGGGTTTAGCCGCTACTTCCGGCGTCTTTTCGGCAGCCGCCTGACCGGCGCGTCCAAGCAGCACTTCATAGGCCGATTCGCGATCAAACGCCCGGTCGTAGCGCCCGGCCTGCGGTGAACGGCGCATCAGCTCGGCCCGTTCGCTGTCGGTCAGCGGGCCAATCCGTGATTGCGGCGGGGCAATCGCCACCCGCTGCACCATCGCCGGGGTACCGCGCTCCTCCAGCGTACCAACCAGTGCCTCGCCCGTGCCCAGCTCGGTCAGCACGGTCAACACATCCAGCGCCGGGTTGGGTCTGAATCCGTCGGCCACTGCCCGCAGTGCCTTCTGTTCCTTGGCGGTAAAGGCGCGCAAGCCATGCTGGATCCGCAGCCCCAGCTGGGCCAGCACACTGTCCGGCAGATCGGCCGGAGACTGGGTCACGAAGTACACCCCCACACCCTTGGAGCGGATCAGCCGGACCACCTGTTCCAGTCGCTCCTGCAAGGCTTTCGGGGTGTCGGCAAACAGCAGGTGGGCCTCATCAAAAAACAGCGCCAGCAGCGGTTTGTCGGCATCACCGCGCTCGGGCAACTGCTCGAACAGCTCAGCCAGCAACCAGAGCAGGAAGGTGGCATAAACCTTGGGCGCCTGATGCACCAGCCGGCTGGCATCGAGCAGGTGAATGCGGCCGCGCCCGTCAGGGTCCGGATGCAGAATGTCTTCCAGTTGCAGGGCCGGCTCACCAAACAGCGCATCCGCGCCTTGCTGCTCCAGGCTGGCCAGTTTTCTCAGCAAGGCCTGGGCCGAGGTATTGGTAAACAGCGCCCGGTCATCACCCAGCACCTCCGGATGAGCGGCCAGATGGTTGAGCAGCGCCTTCAGGTCCTTCAGATCCAGCAGCAACAGACCTTCGCGATCGGCCACCTGAAAGGCCGCATAGAGCGCCGCCTGCTGGCTATCGGTCAGTTCCAGCAGATTGGCCAGCAGCAACGGCCCCATCTCGCTGATGGTGGTACGCAAAGGGTGCCCGCTCTTGCCAGCCACATCCCACAGGGTGACCGGATAGGCCTGCGGCCGGTGATTGAGCCAGGGCATGCTGGCGATCCGTTCGGCCACCTTGCCTTGCGGATTTCCGGCAGCCCCCAGCCCGCACAAATCACCCTTGATATCGGCGGCAAACACGGCCACACCGGCATCACTGAAGGCTTCCGCCAGCCGCTGCAGGGTCACCGTCTTGCCGGTCCCGGTGGCACCGGCGATCAACCCGTGGCGGTTGGCCAGCTTGAGCAGTTGTCCGACCGGCTGACCCGCCGGGTCAGCGCCGAGAATCAGTGAAGGTGCCGAGGCCATGCTGTGTCTCCGTGAAAAGGATGGGGGAAATTATCGATCTGTCGCCGCGTCAGGCGGATCTTGTGTGAGTATCGTGGTGGCAGCGGATTCTGTGTCTGCCGGCGCTGCGGCAGTCTCTGCCTGCTCCTGCAGCGCCCGCCAAAGGCTCGGCGCAGCGGCGAAATCGGCACCATGCTGATCAGACATCGCGTCCGGGTCAAAGCGCCGCGTGCAGCCCTCGCCCCGGGTCGGCACAGGGGCCGCCGCGCCCCGGTCGAGTGGATTTTTCATTGACTCAATGCTTGGCGTGCTGGTGCTGGGCGAACTCCTTGACCGCACGCAACAGATCATGCCGGCTGACTTGTCCGATCAGCTTGTCGTTTTCCACCACCGGCAGGCTGCGCCGGCCATCACGCACCAGGTATTCGGCGGCCCGCATGATGTCGGTTTCCGGTGAAATCGAAAATACTTCGCGCGCCATGCTGTCACCCACCGTGCCACCGACCTCTTCGTAATAGGTGCCGTCGATGATCTTCTTCAGGCAGTCATCGGCCGACAGCAAACCGGTCAGGCGCCCATGCTCATCCACCACCGGTGCAGCATGCACCCGATGCTCAAGCAGCCGGTCAATGGCCGTGAACAGATCGGTTTCAGCGTGAAACGTCAGCAGGTGACGGGTCATGTAATCACGAACGGTAATCGAGTTGAGCATCAGGGCTTCTCCGGCATTCAATTGAGCGGCAGGCTTGCAGTAGCTGATTCAGGCAAAAACCACTGTCTTGTTGTCATGCACCAGTACACGGTCCTGCAGGTGATAGCGTAGACCACGCGCCAGCACCATTTTCTCCACATCGCGGCCCAGCCGCACCAGGTCTTCGATACTGTCGCTATGGCTGATGCGCACCACATCCTGTTCGATAATCGGCCCTGCATCCAGTTCGTCGGTGACATAGTGACAGGTTGCGCCGATCAGCTTCACCCCGCGCAGCGAGGCCTGATGATAGGGCTTGGCGCCGACAAAAGACGGCAGGAAGCTGTGATGGATATTGATCACCCGACCGGCCAGCCGCTGACAGATTTCCTGCGGCAGGATCTGCATGTAGCGCGCCAGCACCACGGCATCCGCCGCGTGCGCCTCGACCAGACGGGAAACCTCGGCAAATGCGGCTGACTTGTCCTGCGGGTTAACCGGCACATGAAAGAACGGAATGCCATGCCACTCGACCATGCTGCGCAGGTCGTCATGGTTGGAAATGACGCAGGGGATATCGCAATCCAGCTCATCGCTGTGCCAGCGGTGCAGTAAATCCGCCAGACAATGTGATTCGCGACTGGCCATCAGCACCACA
>DATMWH010000123.1:0-2472 GCA_035562615.1 Pseudomonas sp.
TCAGGCCATGGCCAGCAGCCATAACGACATCGCCGGCTACATCTTTATGCAGCAGTCGCCCTCCTGCGGGGTCGAGCGGGTCAAGGTCTATCAGGCCAACGGCATGCCGGCGGAGAAAAGCGGTCGCGGCATTTACGCCAATGCCTTTTGCAGCGCCCGTCCGGATCTGCCGGTCGAAGAAGACGGCCGGCTCAACGACCCGGTGCTGCGCGAGAATTTCATCACCCGGGTGTACGCCTACGCACGCTGGCAGACGTTGCTCAAGGCCGGACTTACCCGGCATGCCATCATCGGCTTTCACTCCAGCTACAAATATCAGCTGATGGCCAACCACCCCGAGCAATACCGGGAACTGGGGCGCATGCTCGGCAACATGGGCAAGCAGGATGCCAACCTGATCGGCCCGCAGTACTTCAGCCAGCTGATGCAAGCGCTGAAAAAGACCGCCACCCGCCGCACCCACACCAACGTACTCAAGCACCTGACCGGTTATTTACGTCCGACCCTCAGCGATGACGAACGCAGCGAAATGCATCAGGTGATTCATCAGTACCGCGAAGGCATCGTGCCGCTGGTGGTGCCCATGACCCTGCTCAAGCACCACTTCCGGCGCAATCCGCAGCCTTACATCGCGCTGCAGGCCTATATGCAGCCGCATCCCGAAGACCTCAGCCTGCGTAATGCGATATGAACATGACGGAAAATTTCCCGGCAGAAAATCCTGCGCAATACCTGCAGGCCATTGCCGATGGCTGGCTGCCGATTCGTGAGGTCGCCCGCCAGACCGGCGTGAATGCCGTCACGCTGCGCGCCTGGGAGCGCCGTTACGGGCTGATCGTGCCGCACCGCACCCAGAAGGGGCACCGGCTGTATGACCAGAGCCATGTGGCGCGGATCAGCCACATCCTGACCTGGATCGACCGCGGCGTGGCGGTCAGTCAGGTCGGCCAATTGCTGGAAAACCGTGAGCCGCCGGCTGTCACCGATGACAGCCTGTGGAGCGAACAGCGCTCGCGCATGCAACAGGCGTTGGTGCGACTGAACGAAGCGCAGCTTGACGATGTGTTCAATAACCTGTTGGCACTCTACCCGGTGGATACCCTGCTGGAGCGTCTGTTATTGCCGCTGACAGAGATGTTGCAGCAGCGCTGGCAAGGCCAGTTCGGCAGCCATATCGAACGGGTGTTTTTCCAGACCTGGCTGCGCAACAAGTTGGGCGCACGGATTTACCACAACAACCGTCAGCAGCATGCTCAGCGTCTGTTAATGGTCAACCTCTGCGAACGGCCAATGGAACCGGCTCTCTGGCTGACCGGCTGGCTTTTGTCGAGCCATGAAATGCCGCTGGATATTCTCGACTGGCCGGTGCCGCTGAGCGAGTTGGGGCTGGCCCTGGACAGCATTCAACCGCGCGCACTGGTGCTGTTTGCCGGTCAGTCACTGGATGCCCGGCACCTCGAACGGCACTTGCCGCGCATGGCCAGCAGCAGCGGCATTCCACTGATACTCAGTGGCCCTGCCGCCAGCATTCATGCGCAAGAACTGCACGACGTGCCCGGTTTGCACGCCGCGTACTCGCCGCTCGATGTGCTGCAGCAGATCCATAACCTGATCAAGACCGGTGACATGACATGATCCAGTTATTCTGGCTGCGCACCGACTTGCGCGTTGCCGACAACACGGCGTTGTCACAGGCCCTGAGTAATGGCCCGACCGTGGCGGTGTACCTGATCACCCCGCAGCAATGGCTGGCGCATGATGATGCCCCGTGCAAAGTGGATTTCTGGCTGCGCAATCTGGCCTGTCTGCGCGAACAGCTGGGCAAGCTCAACATCCCGCTGTTGATCCGCAATTGCGCCGACTGGCAGCAGGCGCCGGTCACGCTGCTGCAGCTGAGCCAGCAGATCGGCGCAGGCGCAGTGCATTGCAATGCGGAATACGGGATTCACGAAACCCGCCGCGACCAGGCCTGCAGCAGCCTGCTGGAACCACAGGGCATCGCCTTTACCGCACACTTTGACCAACTGCTGCTCAAGCCCGGCAGCGTGCTGACCCAATCCGGCAATTACTTCCAGGTCTTCAGCCAGTTCCGCAAGGTCTGTTACCAGCGCCTGCACCGCTCGCTGCCGGCCTGCCTGCCCTACCCGACGGCACAAGCCCCGCTGCCCATCAACAGCGACGAACTACCGGCTGGCGTCAGCGGATTTGCCCAGCCGGATGTCGCCCTGCGCCAGCTCTGGCCGGCCGGTGAAGCCGCCGCGCAGCAGCGCCTGCAGCAGTTTGCCGAGCAGCACATGGATGCCTACGCCAGCCAGCGCGATTTACCTGCCGTGCCGGGCACCAGTCAGCTGTCGGCCTATCTGGCGGCCGGCGTGCTTTCACCCCGGCAATGCCTGCATGCAGCGCTGCGCGTCAACCGCGGCGAGTTCGACGGCGGCAGTCCGGGGGTGGTCTGCTGGATCAACGAACTGC
>DATMWH010000124.1:0-1599 GCA_035562615.1 Pseudomonas sp.
CGACCAGCCGATCTCGGAAAACATCGTGCACATGGTGCTGGCCCGTCTGCCCGATGCACCGCCCGGGGTCAAAGGCATCAGCCTGTTTATCGTGCCGAAGTTTCTGGTCAACGATGACGGCAGCCTCGGCCCACGCAACGACGTGATTCTCGCCGGCCTGTTCCACAAGATGGGCTGGCGCGGCACCACCTCCACCGCGCTGAACTTTGGCGACAACAGCGAGTGCGTGGGTTATCTGGTGGGCAAGCCGCACGCCGGGCTGTCCTACATGTTCCAGATGATGAACGAGGCGCGCATCGGCGTCGGCATGGGCGCCACCATGCTCGGTTATGCCGGTTACCTGTATTCGCTGGAATACGCCCGCCAGCGCCCGCAAGGCCGTCAGCCGGATGGCAAGGACCCGACCAGCCCGCAGATCGCGATCATCGAGCACACCGATGTGCGCCGCATGCTGCTGACGCAGAAAGCCTACGTCGAAGGCGCTTTCGATCTGGGTCTGTATGCCGCACGCCTGTTCGACGACACCCATACCCTGCCGACCGAGGAAGAACGCAAGACCGCGCTGGAACTGCTCGACCTGCTGACGCCGATCGTCAAATCCTGGCCGTCGGAGTTCTGCCTGAAGGCCAACGAACTGGCGATCCAGATTCTCGGCGGCCACGGCTACACCCGCGAATACCCGGTCGAGCAGTACTACCGCGATAACCGCCTGAACCCGATCCACGAAGGCACCCACGGCATCCAGTCGCTTGATTTGCTCGGGCGCAAGGTGTCGATGAACAACGGCGCCGCCCTCAAGCAACTGACCCGGCTGATTCACGCCACCTGCCAGCAGGCCGCCGGCTACGACACGCTGGACGCGCTGCGTCAGCCACTGGAAGCGCATCTGGCCCGCCTGCATCAGGTCACGCTGACCCTGCTTGGCGACCTGATGCAGGGCAAGATCAATCAGGGCCTGGCCAATTCGGCGCTGTACCTCAAGGTGTTTGGCCATGCGGTGATTGGCTGGCGCTGGCTGGAACAGGCGCTGCGCGCCACCCAGGGACTGGAGCAGGGCAATGCGGCGGATGCCGACTTCTATCACGGCAAACTGCAGGCAGCGCGCTGGTTTCTGACCTGCGAGGTGCCTGGCTGCGAGCCTGAGCTGCGGTTGCTGGAAACCCGCAACACTACCTGCCTGGACATGCAAGAGGGCTGGTTTTAGAGCCCAGCGATTCACTCCGGCTCTGCGATCTAACCCTCACCCCCCCCGGTTTAACCGCTGGCTGTGCGGTGATTTTTCCCTCGGCCCCTCTCCCGTAAACGGGCGAGGGGAGCAAAACCCATGCAGCCCTGAATAAGCAGCAGTGTGGTTTCACAGAGCATGTTCAGCGCGGTGACTGCCGAGTCATCAATCAGCTTTATGGTGCTGGCGGACGCCGGTGGAGGGGACCTAGAGTCGGCCAGTCAAACTAGAGGCACTTAAAATGTCAGAATATCTGCTGTGCCCGCGCAACCTGTCCTTTGAACTCTACGAAGTCCATCAGGCACACGGCCTGCTTGAACGCGAGCGCTTTGCCATGCACAACCGCGCGGCGTTCGACGAGACGATCGACAGAG
>DATMWH010000125.1:0-6820 GCA_035562615.1 Pseudomonas sp.
GTCGATTTCTGCATGGATGGCCGTGACCGGGTCATCGACTATGTCGCCGACAAATACGGCCGCGATGCTGTCAGTCAGATCATCACCTTTGGCTCGATGGCGGCCAAGGCGGTGGTGCGTGACGTTGCCCGGGTGCAGGGCAAGTCCTATGGTCTGGCGGATCGGCTGTCGAAGATGATTCCCTTCGAGGTCGGCATGACCTTGGAGAAGGCCTATGAGATGGAGGAGCCGCTGCGTGACTTCCTCAAGGTCGATGAGGAAGCCGCCGAGATCTGGGAAATGGCGCTCAAACTCGAGGGCGTGGTGCGCAATGTGGGTAAACATGCCGGCGGGGTGGTGATCGCCCCGACCAAGCTGACCGACTTTTCGCCCATCTACTGCGATGACGAGGGCGATGGGTTGGTCACCCAGTTCGACAAGGATGATGTCGAGGCGGCGGGGCTGGTCAAGTTCGACTTCCTTGGCCTGCGCACGTTGACGATCATCAAGTGGGCCATGGAAACCATCAACCGCGAGCAGGCCAAGAAAGGTCTGCCGGCGCTGGATATCGATTTCATCCCGCTGGATGACAAGAGCACCTTTCAGTTGTTGCAGAAGGCGGAAACCACAGCGGTGTTCCAGCTTGAATCGCGCGGTATGAAGGAGCTGATCAAGAAGCTCAAACCGGACTGTCTGGAAGACCTGATTGCACTGGTGGCGTTGTTCCGTCCCGGCCCCTTGCAGTCGGGCATGGTGGATGACTTTATCAACCGCAAGCACGGCCGTGCCGAGTTGGCTTACCCACATCCGGATTATCAGTACGAAGGCCTCAAGCCGGTTCTGGCCCCCACCTACGGCATCATCCTGTATCAGGAACAGGTGATGCAGATTGCTCAGGTCATGGCGGGCTATACGCTGGGTGGCGCCGATATGTTGCGCCGCGCCATGGGCAAGAAGAAGCCTGAAGAAATGGCCAAACAGCGTGGCGGTTTTATCGAGGGTTGTGCGGGCAACAGCATTAACGCTGAGCTGGCGGGCAATATCTTTGATCTGGTGGAAAAGTTTGCCGGTTATGGCTTCAACAAATCGCACTCGGCCGCTTACGGGCTGGTGTCCTATCAGACGGCATGGCTGAAGACGCATTATCCGGCGCCGTTCATGGCGGCGGTGCTGTCGGCGGATATGCACAACACCGACAAGGTGGTGACGCTGATTGAGGAATGCCGCAGCATGAAGCTGCGCCTCGATGCGCCGGACGTGAACAACTCCGAGTTCAAATTTACCGTGGATGCTGACGGGCACATCATCTATGGCCTGGGTGCGATCAAGGGCGTCGGTGAGGGTCCTGTCGAAGCCATGGTGGAGGCGCGTCAACATGGGCCGTTCAAGGATCTGTTCGATTTCTGTGCGCGGGTGGATCTCAAGCGCATCAACAAGCGCACGCTGGAGGCGTTGATCCGCGGCGGTGCGCTGGATCGTCTGGGCCCTTACTTCCACGATGAACTCAAAGCCTACCAGGCCAATGTCGACCGCAATCGGGCGGTCTTGCTGGCCGCCATGGAAGAGGCGGTTGCCGCCTCGGAACAAGCTACGCGCAGCCATGACAGTGGACATGCCGATCTGTTTGGCGGATTGTTTTCCGAGCCGGAAGTGGATGTCTATGCCAGCCATCGGGGCGCCCGCGAGTTGTCGCTCAAGGAGCGTTTGCGCGGCGAAAAGGAGACGTTAGGGCTGTATCTGACCGGTCATCCGATTGATGAATATGAAGGTGAGGTCAGGCGTTTCGCCCGCCAGCGCATCATTGACCTCAAGCCTGCGCGTGATATGCAAACGGTGGCCGGGTTAATCGTCAATCTGCGGGTGATGAAGAACAAGAAGGGCGACAAGATGGGTTTCGTCACCCTGGATGATCGCTCTGGACGGATTGAAGCGTCCTTGTTTGCCGAGGCGTTTTCCGCCGCTCAGGCGCTGTTGCAGACCGATGCGCTGGTGGTGGTCGAGGGCGAGGTGAGTAACGACGATTTTTCCGGTGGTTTGCGTCTGCGTGCCAAGCGTGTGCTGGGGCTTGAGGAAGCCCGCACGGCGCTGGCCGAAAGTCTGCGTTTGAAGGTTGATGCTGCCGCGCTGCAGGGCGATCGCTTGCGCTGGCTGGGCGAGCTTTGCTCGCGTAATCGGGGCGCCTGCCCACTGACTTTGGACTATACCGGTAGCAGTGCGAAAGCCTTGCTGCAGTTTGGTGATGGCTGGCGAATTGATCCCAAGGATTCGTTGATTCAGGCACTACGTGACCAGTTCGGACGCACTAACGTCTTTCTGCATTACCGCTGACAGCCGGCTGAACCCGGCATGGGTATCGACCCTTGGCGCCTGATCCCGTAAGGTTAGGCGCATTAAAGATGACCTCAGGCAGCCGCGCTGGTTGCCAGCCTTAAACGGAACGATCATGAACCCGAATTTTCTTGATTTCGAACAACCCATTGCCGACCTGCAAGCCAAGATCGAGGGTCTTCGTCTGGTGGGCAATGACAATTCGCTGAACATTACCGACGAGATCGCCCGCCTGCAGGAAAAAAGCAAAGCGTTGACGGAAAGTATTTTCAGCAACCTCAGCAGTTGGCAGATTTCCCGCCTGTCGCGCCATCCGCGGCGTCCCTACACGCTGGATTACATCGAAAACCTGTTTACCGAATTTGATGAGTTGCACGGTGATCGGCACTTTTCCGATGATCCTGCGATTGTTGGCGGCATTGCGCGCCTGGAAGATGAGCCGGTGATGGTTATTGGCCATCAGAAGGGGCGTGAAGTGCGCGAGAAGGTCCGGCGCAATTTCGGTATGCCTCGCCCGGAGGGTTATCGCAAGGCCTGTCGTCTGATGGAGATGGCCGAGCGCTTCAAGCTGCCGATTCTGACGTTCATCGATACGCCGGGTGCTTACCCGGGCATTGATGCCGAGGAGCGCGGTCAGAGTGAGGCGATTGCCTGGAACCTGCGCGTGATGTCGCGTCTGAAAACCCCGATCATTGCCACGGTGGTGGGCGAGGGCGGTTCCGGCGGGGCGCTGGCCATTGGCGTATGCGACACCCTGAACATGCTGCAGTACTCGACTTACTCGGTGATCTCGCCCGAAGGTTGCGCTTCGATTCTCTGGAAGACCGCCGATAAGGCGCCGGAAGCTGCTGAGGCGATGGGGATTACCGCAGAGCGCCTGAAGGGCTTGGGTATCGTCGATAACGTGATTGTCGAACCCATGGGTGGTGCTCATAACGATGTGGCTGCCATGTCTGCCACTTTGCGCAGCGAACTGGTCAAACAGCTCGCGGTGCTGAAAAAGCTGGATGTCGGGCAGTTGCTGGATCGTCGCTATCAACGCCTGATGAGCTACGGTATTGCCTGATCGTCATGGCGAAAACAACGGGCCTGCGGGCCCGTTGTTGTTTTAAGCTTGTCCTCCATGAGCACTCTTGAACAACGCCTGCTGCAAGCCCTCGATCCCTGGCGCAATGCGCCGGCATGGCGCGTCGCATTTTCCGGCGGGCTGGATTCCACGGTGTTATTGCATGCCTTGACTGCACTGGCCAGCACCGAACAGTTGCCAACCCTCTCGGCGCTGCATATTCAGCATGGCCTGCAATCAGCTGCCGATGATTGGCCGGCGCATTGTCAGCGGGTCTGTGCGCAGTTGGGGGTGCCGCTGCTGATTGAGGCGGTGACCGTTGATCGCTCCGTCGCCAGCCTTGAAGAGGCTGCACGTTCAGCACGCTATGCAGCCTTCGAGCGCCTGCTAGCCCCGGCCGAGATGCTGTTGACCGCGCAACACCAGGATGATCAGGCGGAAACCCTGCTCTTCAGGTTGTTGCGTGGAGCAGGTCTGAAGGGGCTGGCCGGCATGCCGCAGACGCGATCTTTGGGCACGGCCATGTTGCTCCGGCCGTTGCTGGGCGTGTCCCGCGGTGAACTGGAAGCCTATGCGGCACAGCATGCTTTGAGCTGGGTAGAAGATCCAACCAATCGCAATGGTCATTACTCGCGCAACTATTTGCGGCATACGGTTTGGCCGGTACTGGCACAGCGCTGGCCGGCGGTCACCCAGACGCTGGCGCGCAGTGCAGAGCATCTGGCCGAGGCGCAAGCCTTGCTCGACGAGTTGGCGCAGGAGGACCTGGCCGGGTCGCAGGTTGATTCTCGCTGGAGTTGGCTGCACTTGCCCTCCGTTGAGATCAGGGCGCTGCTGGCGCTCAGTGATGCACGCCAGCGCAATGCCTTGCGTGCATTCCTGACGCCGCTGACGGCACTGCCGGATCGCGCACATTGGGCTGGGTGGCGTGATCTGCGCGATGCCTCCGGGGATGCAAGTCCGCTCTGGTGCCTCGCGCAGGGCGAATTGCATCGGGCCAGCGGACGTTTGTGGTGGCTCTCCGGTGACTGGTTGAAACCGCTGAGTGGCGGATTTGACTGGTCCTTGCCCGGGAGTGCGTTGCAGTTGCCTGATAACGGCAGTGTGTCGTTTAGCGGAGTACCGCCCGTCGGCCCGCTGAGCGTGCGCTACCGGCGGGGCGGTGAGCAGATGACCCTGGAGTCCCGGGGGCGTCGGGACTTGAAGCGTTTGCTTAACGAGGCGCAGGTTCCAGGGTTTGTGCGCAATCGTCTGCCATTGCTCTACTGCGCAGACCAGTTGCTGGCCGTGGCCAATCTGCCAGCCTTGTCCAGTGCTGGCGCATCCGGCTGGAAATTCAACTGGGTGCCACCAATCGGTGCGCAAGGTTTGAGCTGAAAAGCCGTTTCCGGTAGACTGCTCCCCCGTCTTGTTACAGCTTCTGCGGAGTCCTCAGGAATCCGTGGATGCAGGCTATTTCAGGCAGGTTGATTTGACCTGTTTTGCTTTTCCCCGGCGGCTTGGCCGCTTAAACGCAGACTTCTAGGGTTTATATGACGCGCTTCATTTTCGTCACGGGCGGTGTTGTTTCTTCATTGGGGAAAGGCATCGCGTCGGCATCACTGGCGGCCATCCTGGAAGCGCGGGGCCTCAAGGTCACGATGCTCAAGCTGGACCCTTATATCAACGTTGATCCGGGCACCATGAGCCCGTTCCAGCACGGTGAAGTGTTCGTCACCCATGACGGCGCCGAGACCGATCTGGATCTGGGGCATTACGAGCGGTTTATCCGCACGACCATGACCCAGGACAACAACTTCACCACCGGGCGTGTCTACGAGGACGTTCTGCGTCGCGAGCGTCGTGGTGACTACCTGGGTGCCACCATCCAGGTGATTCCGCACATCACCGATGAAATCAAGCGGCGCATCATCAAGGGTGCCGGCGATGCTGATGTGGCGATGGTCGAAATCGGTGGCACGGTGGGTGACATCGAGTCGCAGCCGTTTCTTGAAGCCATTCGCCAGTTGCGTGTCGAGGTGGGCGCCAAGCGCGCCATGCTGATGCACCTGACGCTGGTGCCGTACATTGCGACAGCCGGTGAGACCAAGACCAAGCCGACCCAGCACTCGGTCAAGGAACTACGTTCCATCGGCCTGCAACCGGACGTGCTGATCTGCCGCTCCGATCATGAGGTGGATGAGTCCTCACGGCGCAAGATTGCCCTGTTCACCAACGTCGAAGAGCGTGCGGTGATTGGTCTGGAAGACGTCGACACGATCTACAAGATTCCTTCCGTGCTGCATGCGCAGGGGCTGGACGAAATTGTCGTCGAGCGTTTTGGCCTGCAATGCAAGCCGGCGGACCTGTCCGAGTGGGACCGGGTGGTGGATGCCAAACTGCATCCCGAGCAGGAAGTGACCATCGCCATGGTCGGCAAGTACATGGAATTGCTGGATGCCTACAAGTCGCTGATCGAAGCGATGGGGCATGCCGGGATCCAGACCCGCACCAAAGTCAACCTGCGCTATATCGACTCCGAAGATATTGAGAGCAAAGGTGTTGGCCTGCTGGACGGTGTGGACGCCATTCTGGTGCCGGGGGGCTTTGGCTTGCGCGGTGTGGAAGGCAAGATCACGGCGGTCAGGCATGCCCGCGAGAACAAGATTCCGTATCTGGGCATTTGCCTGGGAATGCAGGTGGCGGTGATCGAGTTTGCCCGCAACGCTCTGGGCTGGAGCGATGCCAACTCCACCGAGTTCGATCAGCAGAGCAAGCACCCGGTGGTAGGTCTGATCACCGAGTGGGCGGATGCTGACGGTGGTGTGGAAACCCGCAGCGAGAGCTCCGATCTGGGCGGCACCATGCGTCTCGGTGCGCAGGACTGCCAGCTGGAAAGCGGCTCGCGGGTTCACGATTGCTATGCCAAGGATGTGATCGTTGAGCGTCATCGCCATCGCTACGAAGTGAATAACAACTTGTTGCCAGCATTGCAGGCGGCCGGTTTGAAGGTCACCGGGCGTTCAGGTGATGGAGCGCTGGTCGAAGTGATCGAGGCGCCGGACCATCCATGGTTCGTGGCGTGCCAGTTCCACCCGGAATTCACCTCCACACCGCGTGACGGCCATCCGCTGTTCAGCGGCTTCGTCAAGGCTGCGCTGGCGCAGAAGGCGCTTAAAGCATGACTCAGAAGACTATCCGTGTCGGCAGCATAGAGATCGCCAACGACAAGCCGTTTGTGCTGTTTGGCGGCATCAATGTGCTGGAGTCGCGTGACCTGGCGATGAGGGCCTGCGAAGAGTATGTGCGGGTGACCGACAAGCTCGGCATTCCTTATGTATTCAAGGCCAGCTTCGACAAGGCTAACCGTTCGTCGATCACTTCATTCCGTGGCCCCGGCCTGGATGAGGGCATGAAGATCTTCGAGGAAGTGAAGCAGACCTTCGGTGTGCCGGTGATTACCGATGT
>DATMWH010000126.1:0-3206 GCA_035562615.1 Pseudomonas sp.
GCAAAGGTTCAGACTTCGTGCATGACCTTGCTGACCCTTGCTTCACTCAACGATCTGCATCCTGCCGAGTGGGACGCCCTGCTGGTCGGTGAGCAGCCTTTTCTGCGCCATGCTTTTTTGTCAGCCCTCGAAGACAGTGGCAGTGTTGGCTCCTCTACCGGCTGGACGCCGGCACACCGGCTGCTGCGCGACAGCAATGGCCTGCTGCTGGCAGCCATGCCGGCCTACCTGAAGCAGCACTCTTCTGGCGAGTACGTGTTTGACCACGCCTGGGCGCAGGCCTGTCAGCGCGCCGGCATTGGCTATTACCCCAAGCTGCTGACAGCGGTGCCGTTTACCCCGGTCAGTGGTCAGCGTCTGCTCGGTGCGCCTGCGGCCTGTGGCAGGTTGCTGGCTGAACTGGTGGCGGATTTACCTGCGCTGGGTTTATCCAGCCTGCATGTGAACTTCACGCAAGCTGCCGACAACGAAGTTTTGCACGGCCGCGAAGGCTGGCTGCCGCGCCACGATTGCCAGTTTCACTGGCGCAATCAGGGTTACCGGGATTTTCAGGACTTTCTCGATGCACTCAGCTCACGCAAACGCAAGCAGATGCGCAAGGAACGCGAACAGATCGCCGCACAGGGAATTACCTTCGAATGGCTGGACGGGCAGGCGTTGAGCGAAGCGCAGTGGGACTTCGTCTACCGCTGCTATGCCCATACCTATGCCGTGCGCGGCCAGTCGCCTTATCTGACCCGGACGTTCTTCAGTTTGCTGGCGCAGCGCCTGCCGCAGCTGATCCGCGTGGTGCTGGCTGCTCAGGCAGGCAAGCCGGTGGCCATGGCGTTTTGCTTGCAGGCTGGCGACACCCTGTATGGGCGTTTCTGGGGCAGCCTGGCCGAGTTTGATTTCCTGCATTTTGAAACCTGCTTCTATCAGGGCATGGATTACGCCATCGCCGGGCAATTGCAGCGCTTTGACGCCGGTGCGCAGGGCGAGCACAAACTGCTGCGCGGCTTTGAGCCGGTGCTGACGCATTCCTGGCATTACCTCTGTCATCCGGGCTTGCGCGCCGCGGTGGCGCGCTTTCTCGACGAGGAACGGCCCGCGGTAGCGGCCTATGCAGAGCAGGCCCGGGGCTATTTGCCCTACAGAAGCGAGGCTTGAGAGACGCTTTAGCGGTCGCGGCAAGGTGGCAATCAAGGTTTGAGTTATTTGAATCTGAAAATCATCAAATTCAGATTTATTGAAGTATCCGGGCTGTGCGATGGTCGCTTATCTGTACCCGAAGGCGTTGCGTGTAACGCCCTGCGCACAACAAGAGAGAGTCCATGACAAACGCCGTGACCCCCGCCGCCGAGCGCTGCAAGTCCTACTACACCGCCACCCTCAATCAGGAAACCAGCTACCCGACCCTGCAAGGTCAGGTCAGCGTGGATGTGGTAATCATTGGTGGCGGCTTTACCGGTGTGGCGACGGCGGTTGAATTGTCCGAGCGTGGTCTCAAGGTGGCTATCGTCGAGTCGAACAAGATCGGCTGGGGCGCCACCGGGCGCAACGGTGGTCAGGTGACCGGCAGCTTGTCCGGCGAAAGCGCCATGGAAAAGCAGATGTCCAAGACCCTCGGCAAGGACGTCGACGACTTCATCTGGGACCTGCGCTGGCGCGGGCACGAAATCATCAAAAGCCGCGTGGCCAAGTACGGCATCAACTGCGACCTAAAGCATGGTCATCTGCATGCGGCCATGAAGCCGGTGCACATGCATGAATTGCAGGCCTCCTACGACGAGGCCGTGCGCCGCGGCATGGGTGATGAAGTGACTCTGCTGGATGCGCAAGGTATGCGCAATCATCTGCAAAGTGATCTGTACTGCGGGGCAATCAAGAACACCCGCAACATGCACCTGCATCCGCTGAACCTGTGCATCGGCGAAGCCAAGGCGGCTGAAAGCCTGGGCGCGCTGATCTTTGAACACTCCGAAGTGCTCGACATCATCCATGGCGACAAACCAGCAGTGGTGACTGCCCACGGCCGCATCGACGCCAAACAGGTGTTGCTGGCCGGTGACGTCTACCACAACCTGGAACGCAAGAAGCTCAAAGGCATGATCTTTCCGGCCATGGGTGGCATTGTCACCACCAAGCCGCTGGGCGATCTGGCCAAGGAACTCAACCCGCAGGATCTGGCCGTCTATGACTGCCGCTTCGTACTCGACTACTACCGCCTGACCGCTGACGGCCGCCTGCTGTTTGGCGGTGGTGCCAACTACTCGGGACGTGATTCGCGCGATATCGCCGGTGAGCTGCTGCCGTGCATCGAGCGCACCTTCCCGGCGCTCAAGGGTGTGCAGATCGACTTCCAGTGGAGCTGCGCGATGGGCATCGTGATGAACCGCATTCCACAGTTGGGCAAGGTATCCGACAACGTCTGGTATTGTCAGGGGTACTCGGGTCACGGTGTGGCGACCACCCACATCATGGGTGAGATCATGGCCAACGCTATGACCGGTACGCTGGAAAAGTTCGATACCTTTGCTGCCTGCAAACACATCAAGGTGCCGATGGGCGACGTGTTCGGCAATCCGATGCTGGCGGTCGGCATGTGGTACTACGGCATGCTGGAAAAGCTGCGCTGATTGCTTCTGTTTCGTAGGGTGGGCTTCAGCCCACCGGGCATTACCGACGGTGGGCTTAAGCCCACCCTACGCCCACCCTGCGTCCACTCTGTACCTGTTCAGATCCGCTGATCGGCGCGCAGCAGGCTTTCCAGACATTGCTCGGTGATGCCGTAGAAGGCTTTGATGGCCTGGATTTTTTCCAGTAACCCCGCCGGATCAGGCGCCTGCCGGCGCTTGACCGCCAGAATCATCTTGTTCTTGTTGGTGTGCTCCAGCGAGACAAACTCGAACACCTTGGTTTCGTAACCGCAGGCTTCCAGCAGCAGTGCACGCAGGCTGTCGGTGACCATTTCGGCTTCCTGTCCCAGATGCACGCCGTACTGCAGCATCGGCTTGAGGGTGGCCGGGGTATGCATCTGTGGGCGGATCTGCTTATGGCAGCAGGGCGAGCACATGATGATCGCAGCATTGCTACGAATGCCCAGGTGAATGGCGTAATCGGTGGCTACATCGCAGGCATGCAGGGCGATCATGATGTCGATTTGCCCGGGCGTGTAACTGCGTACGTCGCCATGGCGAAACACCAGCCCGGGCAACGGCAGTTTC
>DATMWH010000127.1:0-1756 GCA_035562615.1 Pseudomonas sp.
GCTGCTCAAGGCCGACGGCTTCGGCTGGCTGGCGCGCAAGCGCCTGTTCATCAGCCACCTGCCCTGGATGTACGGGCGCAAGGGCGTGTTCAGCTGCTTCACCGGCAAGATCATCGAATACCTCAAGCCCGGCTTTCACCCCGACGACATCCCGGTGGTGCACAACTATCCGCACTGGATCGAGGCCTACAGCCAGAGCGGCGACCCGGGCAAGGCCTGCGAGGCGATGCTGGCAGCGGCCCACTGACCACCGCGCTGTAGTCCAGGGTGCGGGCCTTCCACCTGGCGCAGGACTTGGCTGATCCTGGCCGGCTGGCGGGTGATGACGGCTATCCTGGCGGGGCTGGTGTTCGGCGGCAAGCGCGGTTGAGGGAACGTGCGTGTAAGGTTGCTTAAGCGCGGACCAGCGGCCAGGATCAGCGCATTGCCTTTCGCATACCCTATTGATCCGGCCTGATTTATCCGTGATTCAGGCTGCATATTTTACGCGTGCATCCTGGAAGAATTTTTTCACCCGGTCAGGTGAGTTTTCCAACGATTGCATGTGTTCAGCTGTAGCGGCTTTCAACTTGGCCTTGGTGCGAACCGGAACCTTGGTATAAAGCGCGTTCTTCAAGTCGGCATTGAGCCGTTCCTCCGGATTGAGCTCCGGGCTGTAGCTGGGCAGATAGAACAGCTCAATCTCGTCCTTATGCGCGTCGACCCAAGCCTTCACCAGCTTGCTGTGATGGACGCGCAGATTATCCAAAATCAGAAACACCTTCCGGTCTGAGTCCCGGATCAAGGCTTGCAGAAACTCAATCAACTTGTCCGCATTGAACGACTCATCAATGATCATCCAACGCGTCTTTCCCTGGTTGGTGACGGTGGCGATCATCGATAACTTCTGGCGTGTGCCGCCCACCGCAAAGGTTACCGGCGTTTTGCCGGCAGGCGCGTAGCAGCGGCCACGCACGTCGGTATTCACCACCGCCGTTTCGTCGCCCCAGTGAATCTCGGCACCTTCAGCCTTGGCGCGCCGTTCTATCTCTGGGTATTGCTTGTCTAGCCATGCCTGCACGGCCTCTGGGCGTTGCTCATAGGCTTTCTTGATCGGCTTTTGCGGAGTGAATCCCCAGCGCTTGAGGTAGTTACCAACACCGCGCACCGACAAGGTGATTGCGTATTCGCGCTCAATCAACTGCCTGACTGCAGCTCGATTCCATAGCGCAAATTCCATCTTCAGTTGTTCGGGCCGCTTGTCACAGATGATTTGCCGAACAGCGCTCTCTTGCGACTCGCTTAACAGGCGGCCACTGCCTTCTTTCTTGCCTCGCGCAGCAGGTTTTAGCGCCCCGGCCCCTGCAGTCGAATAAGCGGTAATCGCAGCGTTCACGGCATACCAACTCAGACCACACTGCTCAACAATTTGCATCACGGGCAGCCCCTTGCGGTGCATGCGAATGACTTGTTTTCGTCTCTCGTGCAGTACTTCTCGCGACTGCTTGCGGGCGTCTTCTTTTTCCATGCGTTATGAGACACTCCCCACACCTTAAAGTTCACGGATAATTCGTGCCGAGTCTATAGGCAAAGAAACACCCCCCGGCATCCGGGTCTCGCTATGCTCGACTTCCCTCGCTCCGGTGCTGTTCCGAGGGTCGTCTCGAAGGGCCATCCATGGCCCATCGTTCCTCATTTGGCATCCATGCCAAATGCCCCTCTGCAAAGCACCTGCGCTCGGCCTCCTGACGGGGACGGTCCGACTACCGACAGCAGG
>DATMWH010000128.1:0-4932 GCA_035562615.1 Pseudomonas sp.
TCCAAGTTCCAGCCTTACGCCGGCATTGGCCTTAACTACACGGTTTTCTTCGACGAAGACCTGAGTTCGCAGTATGAGGCACTTGGCGCCACTGATCTGAGCCTAGACAGCTCATGGGGCGTGGCGGGACAACTGGGAGCAGACTACCTGATTACCGACAACATTCTGCTGAACGCTGCAGTCTGGTATATCGATATCGACACTACAGCTACCGTTGACGCCAATAGCACCGGGCTCCCCCTTTCCGGGACCAAGAGCAAAGTCGACGTCAGCATCGATCCATGGGTCTACATGGTCGGTGTTGGCTACAAGTTCTAAGCTGCAGGCGCTTCACCGCACAGGCGCCGCAAGGCGCCTGTTGCATTCAGCCGACTGAAAAGACTGAATCAGCCCGCCAGCAATTGCTGCAACCCGCGCGTCAGGTCTGTTGGCTCGGGCAACTGAAAACGTTCCAGCAATCGACTGTTGTTAGCGCGGGAATGCTTTATGTCACCCGCTCGTGCGCCTGCATGGGTCACTGGCGGCAAGCCGCCAAACAAGTCATCAATCGCCGCCAACAACTGCAGCAAACTGGTCGAGCGACTCAGGCCGACATTCACCGCGCCAACCGCCACCTGCGGGTTGAGCAGTGCCTGCATCAGGACCGCCACCAGATCCGCCACGAAAACGAAATCGCGCGTTTGCTCACCATCACCAAAGACGGTAATCGGCAGTCCGGCCTGCGCCCGTTCGGTAAAAATGCTGATCACTCCGGAATACGGTGATGAGGGGTCCTGACGCGGCCCGAAGATGTTGAAAAAGCGAAAAACCGCCGGCTCCAGGCCATGCTGGCGACGATAGAAATCCAGATAGTGCTCGCTGGCCAGCTTATCGGCGGCATAGGGCGTCAATGGCGCCAGCGGGGTGTCCTCATCAATCGCCACACCCTCGCCGTTATTGCCATACACGGCCGCACTGGAGGCAAACAACACGCGCTTGAGCCCATGCTGACGCATGGCTTCACAGACATTCAGGGTGCCGATGAAGTTGCTCTGATGAGTAGCCACCGGATCATCTACCGACGCCTGCACCGAAGCGACCGCCGCCAGATGCGCGACCGCCTGACAGCCGGCCATGGCTCTGGCAACCAGCCCGGCATCGGCCACATCACCCTCGATCAGTTCGAGGCGCGGATTGTCCAGCGGCAGATTGCTGCGTTTGCCGGTCGACAGATTATCCAGCACACAGACTTGCAGCCCTCTGGCCAGCAAGGCATCCACCAGATGAGAACCAATAAAACCGGCACCGCCGGTAATCAGAATGCGCGGATCAGACATGGCGGTAGTACCGTTCAACAAGACTGTGTAAACCACTGCGCCAGGCACGCGGTTTGACGCCAAAAGTATGCAGGATTTTCTTGCAGGAGAGCACGGCATACTGCGGCTCATCCTCGGTATCTGGTCGTTCGGCATGGGCCTGCGCAGCCACGCCCTGAACTTTCAGCGCGCACAGCGTGCGTGCTTCCGCCAGAACACTCTCGCCCAGCACCAGCGAAGTAGTCGCTTCCTGACCACCGTAGTGATAGGTGCCCCAGAGTGGCGCCTGGCAATCGAGTTGTTTCAGTACTGCCAGAATGACCCTGGCAGCATCATCGACCAGCGTAGGATTACCACGACGGTCATCCGCCAGACGCAGTTCGTTGGCATCTACCGCGCGGCGTAAAAACCGATCCAGCGATCCGGCCGGACTGTCGTCAAGCAACCAGCCAAAGCGCACAAGCACATGCCGCGGACACACCGACCTGACGCTCTGCTCAATCTGCAATAGTGCTTTGCCACGCCGCCCCAATGGCAACGGCTCGTCCTTTTCGCTGTAGGCGGTAGCACGCGCGCCGTCAAAAATCCGATAACTCGAAGGCTGCAGCAGAATGGCATCGAGGTGATCGCACAACCCGGCCAGACGCTCGACAGCTCGCCGCTGAGCGACGAAGCGCTGATCATCGACGGTTTCGCTCTGAAACCAGTCAAAATAATAAGCCAGGTTGATGACGGCATCAGGGCGGGTGTCATCCAGCAACTGAGTCAGGCTGGCAGCATCCCAGCCCCCTTCCGGCGGGCGCGGCGCGAGGAAGTTAATACCTTCCTCGGCGCCCTGACCAATCAGGGATTGCCCGAGAGAGCTACCTCCTCCCAGCAGGAGCAAGCGCATATGCATGTGCGGTCAATCCGGAGTGGCAGTTTTAGAACGGAATGTCATCATCAAAACTATCGTAATCCGCCGGTGCGGGCTGCGCAGAGGCCGGTTGCGCGGCAGGACGGGACTCGTTCTGCGCGGGACGTGGAGCCGCCGGACGGGCTGCGCGAGGCGCCTGGTCGCCGCTATCGCCACGGCCGCCGAGCAACTGCATGGTGCCGCCCATATCGACCACGATCTCGGTGGTATAGCGCTTGACGCCGTCTTTTTCCCACTCGCGGGTCTGCAGGCGTCCTTCGATGTAGCACTGGGAACCTTTACGCAGGTATTCACCGGCAATTTCGGCAACCTTGCCGAAAAAAACCACACGATGCCATTCCGTACGGTCCTGCTGCTGCCCCGTCTGCTTGTCCTTCCAGCTGTCCGTGGTGGCCAGCGTGATATTGGTCACCGCATTGCCGTTGGGCAGATAACGGGTTTCCGGATCACCGCCAACATTACCGATAAGAATGACTTTGTTTACCCCACGGGCCATGTTCGTTCTCCTAAGCCAAGTGCGTAACCGGCGCCTCTTCGAGCTCCCGCTCAAGCAATGCACGGTCCAATTGTTGGGTGTCTACCTTGATATAGATTGCCGCTTCTTCGCCAACCACAACGGCGTCAGATACGCCTGAAATGGCCAGAATGCGAGCGCTCAAACTTTTATCGGCCAGTGCCTGAGCACTCAGCGGCCGCCGCAGGCTGGTCACATACGGCGGCTCGCGCATAGTAGCAGCAAAGCCCAGCCAGAACAGTGCGAGCACTGCGCAACCCAGGAAAACTGAATGCAGGCCAAAATGCTGATACAGCCAGCCACCGAATATGCCGCCCACCGCCGCCCCAAGAAACTGAGTGGTCGAGTAAATCCCCATGGCAGTGCCTTTGCCACCCGCGGGGGCAACCTTGCTCACCAGCGATGGCAGCGAGGCCTCCAATAGATTGAACGCGGTAAAGAACAGAACATTACCCACCACCAAGGCACGCAGGCTGCTACCGAATCCCCAGAAAAACAGCTCGCAGAGCAGCAGCAGACTGACTGCCCCAACCAGCACTCGTTTCATCTGCCGCTGCTTTTCAGCATAAATGATGAACGGGACCATGCCGAAAAACCCTACCAGCAGGGCTGTCAGATAAACCCACCAATGCTGCTCCTTGGGCAGCCCGCCCAACTCGACCAGCGCCATCGGCATCGCCACAAAACTGGCCATCAAAATGGCATGCAGGACACCGATGCCGATATTCAGGCGCAGCAAATCGGGGTGCTTCAGGGTAGTCCCCAATGCCTGACGCGCCACCATCGACTCACGATGCCTCAAGGTCTGCGGGGCTTTTGGCACAATCAGTACGACAATCAGCAGCCCCAACAAGGCCATGCCGGAAGTCGCCCAGAACAAGCCGGACAAACCGAAGGCCCTTGCGAGCAAGGGGCCGACGACCATTGCCACAGCAAACGAGACACCGATGCTCATGCCAATCACAGCCATGGCCTTGGTACGATGCTGTTCGCGTGTGAGATCGGACAGCAAGGCCATGACGGCAGCTGAAATGGCCCCCGCCCCCTGCAGGACTCGCCCGGCTATCACTCCCCAGATCGATTCGGACTCTGCCGCCAGCGCTGCACCCGCAGCAAATACGAGTAGTCCGATGACGATCACCGGCATCCGCCCCGCCCGGTCAGACAGGGTGCCAAAAGGAATCTGCAAAATAGCTTGCGTCAGCCCGTAGGCACCGATGGCAACACCAATCAGAAACGGGGTAGCACCAGCCAGCTCCTGCCCATAAGTGGATAGCACCGGCAGCAGCATGAACATACCGAGCATGCGGAATGCGTACACCAGAGCCAGACCACCAACAGCCCGCGCTTCACCTGCATTCATGTGCTCGCCGTGGAGTTCTTGCATAACCAGCCCCAGAAATCGAAGCAGCGATTCTAACAGTCTGCAAGACGCTGTCACAGGCGCGCTTTGCCGCGCGTCCAGAGTCGGCCGTATACTTCGCGGTTTACGCAAGCCGCTCGAGGCACGCTGTGGACAAGATACTTATCCGTGGGGCTCGCACCCACAACCTGAAGAACATTGACCTCACGCTGCCACGCGACAAGCTGATCGTGATTACCGGCTTGTCGGGATCCGGGAAGTCATCTCTGGCCTTTGATACGCTGTATGCCGAGGGTCAGCGACGCTATGTTGAGTCGCTCTCAGCCTACGCCAGACAATTCCTTTCGATCATGGAAAAACCGGACGTGGACACCATTGAAGGGTTGTCTCCGGCGATTTCCATCGAGCAGAAATCCACCTCGCACAATCCCCGCTCCACAGTCGGCACCATCACCGAGATATACGATTATCTGCGGCTGCTCTACGCCCGCGCAGGTATACCGCGCTGCCCTGACCATGACCTGCCCCTCGAAGCCCAGACAGTCAGCCAGATGGTGGACCAGGCCCTTGCTCTGCCCGAAGGCAGCAAGCTGATGCTGCTGGCACCGATCATCCGCGAACGCAAAGGCGAACATCTGGCGGTCTTCGAAGAAATGCGTGCACAGGGCTTTGTCCGCGCCAGGGTCAATGGCGTCATCTGCGAGCTGGATGAACTACCCAAACTGGACAAGCAAAAGAAGCATTCGATTGACGTTGTGGTAGACCGCTTCAAGGTTCGCTCCGACCTGCAGCAACGGCTTGCCGAATCCTTTGAGACGGCATTGAAACTGGCCGATGGGCTGGC
>DATMWH010000129.1:0-8776 GCA_035562615.1 Pseudomonas sp.
TGTGAATGTTTCGGTCAGCGGTGATGCGCTGTTGCTCGCAGCCTCCACGGGTGCCGAGTTGCATCTGCTGAAGTTGTCCGAAAGCGAAAACATGATGACCGGCGAGATCACCCGCGAAGAGCAGCGCATTGCCTTGCCGCAACTGCAGGAGCCGATCAAGGCGCTGTACATCGATGTGCAGGGCAACTGGTTGTTCGTGCTCAATGGCCGGGCGCACATGGATGTCTTCGATCTGCGTCGGCGCACCCTCAACGGCCGCTACGAAATGACCGCCGATGCTTCCACCGAGGTCACGGCCAGCGCCCAGTTGCTTGGCGGCATCTCGTTGCTGATCGGCGATTCCAGGGGCGGTATCGCGCAGTGGTTCATGGCCCGTGATCCGGATGATGAGCAGCGGCTGAAATTTATCCGCAGTTTCCAGCTCGGTGATGCGGCCATTACCCAGATTGCCGCCGAAGAGCGGCGCAAGGGTTTTGTCGCCCTGAATGCCGCCGGTGAACTGGGCGTGTTTCACAGCACCGCGCACCGCACCCTGCTGACCGAAAATGTCAGCGACAGTGGTACGGCAATGTTCGCCTTGTCACCACGGGCCAACCGCATCCTGCTGGAAGACGGCCAGCGCCTGCTGCCGTTCAGCCTGGAAAACGAACACCCGGAGATTTCCTGGAGTTCGTTGTGGAGCAAGGTCTGGTACGAGAGCTATTCGGAACCCAAACACATTTGGCAGTCGACGGCCGCCACGGTGGATTTCGAGCCGAAGATGAGCCTGGCGCCGCTGACCTTCGGTACCCTCAAAGCGGCGTTCTACGCCATGCTGCTGGCCGCGCCGCTGGCCATTGCGGCCGCCATCTATACCGCTTACTTCATGGCACCGGGCATGCGGCGCAAGGTCAAGCCGGTGATCGAACTGATGGAAGCCTTGCCGACGGTGATTCTGGGCTTCTTTGCCGGTCTGTTTCTGGCGCCCTACGTCGAAGGCCATCTGCCGGGCATTTTCAGCCTGTTGCTGCTGACGCCCATTGGCATTCTGCTCGCGGGTTTTCTCTGGACGCGCCTGCCAGCGGATTTCCGCCAGCGTGTACCGGATGGCTGGGAAGCGGCGATCCTGATCCCGGTGGTCTTGCTGGTGGGCTGGTTCTCGCTGGGCATGAGTCCGGTGCTGGAGAACTGGTTCTTCGGCGGTGACATGCGCATGTGGATCTCCAATGACCTGGGCATCACCTTCGATCAGCGCAATGCCCTGATTGTCGGGCTGGCGATGGGCTTTGCGGTGATTCCGAACATCTTCTCGATTGCCGAGGATGCGGTATTCAGTGTGCCCAAGAGTCTGACGCTGGGCTCGCTGGCGCTGGGTGCTTCACCCTGGCAAACGCTGACGCGGGTGGTGATCCTGACCGCCAGTCCGGGCATTTTCTCGGCGCTGATGATCGGCATGGGCCGCGCCGTGGGTGAAACCATGATCGTGCTTATGGCTACCGGCAACACCCCGGTGATGGAGCTCAACCTGTTCGAAGGCATGCGCACGCTGGCGGCCAACGTGGCAGTGGAAATGCCCGAGTCCGAAGTGGGTGGATCGCACTATCGCGTGTTGTTCCTCTCGGCGCTGGTGTTGCTGACCTTCACCTTCATCATGAACACACTGGCTGAAGTGATCAGGCAACGTTTGCGTGGCAAATATGCATCTCTGTAACGGGCCCGCACAGCCGCTTATGCGTTGCTCTGTAAACGAATTGGATAAAGGAAGATTTCGGTGAAACAGCACAATCTGAAATCCTGGTTCAAAAGTGGTGCTCCCGGCATCTGGATCAGCGGCGGCGCGGTGTCCATCGCCGTGATCATGACCATCGGCCTGTTGCTGGTGATTGCGGTCCGCGGTCTGGGTCACTTCTGGCCGGCCGATCTGCTGCAGGCCAAATATTCGATTCCCGGTCAGGAATCGCGTCTGCTGGTGGGCGAGCTGGTTCAGGCTGAGGAAGTCAGCCGCGCCAGACTGCTCGGTGCTGGCTTTCCGGTCGGCAATGCAGGGTCGGAGTTCATGACCCGCGACCTGATCAAGGTGGGTAACCGTGACCTGAATGGCGCCGACTTTACCTGGGTAATAGGTGATTGGTTGAGTGAAGTGTCCTATCCGCAGGATCTGATGGCCATTGAGCGGACCGAGTACGGCAACTTTTATGGTTACCCGGTCAGCCTCAAAGAGGCCGGCAAGGTGGTCGCGGAAGGCGCTGCGGTGTGGCCTGCCCTGCAGGAGCGTCTGCAGCGGACCGAAAAGCTCGCGGCGGATCTGGCGCGCATCGAAAAGACGGAAATCAATTCGATCAACCGTGGCTTTGAGCGCCTGCGTTTGCAGGGTCGCAAACTGGCGCTGGACAACCAGCTCGATGCCACCGCGCAAGCCGAGATAGATGCTTCACGGGCCGAACTGCAGGCGCGTTACAACGTGCTCGAAGCCGAACTGATCGCCCTGCATGCCGAGGTTGACCGCGACGCGCTGGTCATGCGCGATATCAGTGGACAGGAAAAGGAAATCAGCCTGGGCGCTATCGTGCAGGCCCAGCAGCCCAATGCGATGTCGGTTTGGCAGAAGATTGGTGCCTATTTGCACAACGTCTGGTACTTCCTCAGCGAAGACCCGCGCGAAGCCAACACTGAAGGCGGGATCTTCCCGGCCATTTTCGGCACGGTGATGATGACCATGCTGATGGCGGTGATCGTCACCCCGTTCGGCGTGCTGGCGGCGGTTTATCTGCGTGAGTACGCCAAGCAGAACACCTTCACCCGGGTGATCCGCATCGCGGTGAACAACCTCGCCGGGGTACCGGCGATCGTTTACGGGGTGTTCGGTCTGGGGTTCTTCGTCTATGTGCTGGGTGGCTCGCTGGATAGTCTGTTTTTCCCCGAGTCGCTGCCGGCGCCGACCTTTGGTACGCCGGGGCTGCTCTGGGCCTCGCTGACACTGGCAATTCTGGCGGTGCCGGTGGTGATCGTCGCCACTGAAGAAGGTCTGGCGCGAATTCCGCGGGCATTGCGTGAGGGTTCGCTGGCGCTGGGTGCAACCAAGTCGGAAACCCTGTGGAAGGTGGTGCTGCCGATGGCCAGCCCGGCGATGATGACCGGCCTGATTCTGGCCGTGGCGCGCGCCGCTGGAGAGGTGGCACCGCTGATGCTGGTGGGGGTGGTCAAGCTGGCGCCCACACTGCCGGTGAGCGGTAATTTCCCGTTCCTGCACCTGGACCAGAAGATCATGCACCTGGGCTTCCATATCTACGATGTGGGCTTCCAGAGCCCGAACGTCGAGGCAGCACGGCCGCTGGTGTATGCCACGGCACTGCTGCTGGTGCTGGTGATTGCCTTGCTGAATATCTCGGCGGTCACCCTGCGCAACCATCTGCGTGAAAAGTACAAGTCACTGGAACACTGATTGAGTGGGCAGTAGTCAGTGGGGAGTGGGAAGTGGGTAGCAAAGCGTTCATCCACTGCCTGGTTCCCGTCCCGCCCCACTTTTAGCGACAAACGGAGTGAATCATGGAACAGCAAGCAAAAACCCATGGCATGGATATCAGCTCGCTGAAGCGCAATCAGCAGAGCATGAATCTGGCCGATGAAACGGTTGGCATCGATGTGCCGGGCCTGAGTCTGCACTACGGGCAGAAGCAGGCACTGTTTGACGTCAAGCTGCAGATCCCCAGTCAGCGCGTGACAGCGTTTATCGGGCCCAGCGGCTGCGGCAAGTCGACCCTGCTGCGCTGCTTCAACCGCATGAATGATCTGGTTGACGGTTGCCGTATCGATGGCGAGATCCGCATGGACGGCAAGGACATCAATGCCCGCGACGTGGATGTGGCGGACCTGCGCCGCCGCGTCGGCATGGTGTTCCAGAAGCCCAATCCGTTCCCCAAGAGCATCTACGAGAACGTGGCTTACGGCCTGCGTATTCAGGGTATCAACCAGAAGCGCATTCTTGACGAGGCGGTTGAGCAATCCTTGCGCGGCGCCGCGCTGTGGGACGAAGCCAAGGATCGTCTGAACGACTCCGCACTGGGCCTCTCCGGCGGTCAGCAGCAGCGTCTGGTGATTGCCCGGACCATCGCCGTGCAGCCGGAAGTATTGCTGCTCGATGAGCCATGTTCGGCACTCGACCCGATCTCCACGCTGAAGGTCGAGGAGCTGATTCACGAGCTCAAGCGCAAGTTCACCATCGTCATCGTCACCCACAACATGCAGCAGGCGGCACGGGTGTCGGATTACACCGCCTTCATGTACATGGGCAAGCTGATCGAGATTGGCGACACTGATACGCTGTTCACCAATCCGTCCAACAAGCAGACTGAAGACTACATCACCGGCCGTTACGGCTAGTACGGATAGTCCCCTCTCCCGCAGGCGGAAGAGGGTTTGGCAGAGGGTGCTGCGGCTTGCCCTCTCCCTCGGCCCCTCTGCGGTAAACCGGAGCGGGGAGATAAAACCCGGCACAGGATTTTCCCATGATCAGTAAAGACAGCCTTACCCAACACATTTCCGGTCAGTACAACGCCGATCTAGAAGCCGTACGCAGTCATCTGCTGACCATGGGCGGATTGGTCGAGAAGCAGGTCAATGACGCGGTGTCCTCGTTGATCGAGGGCAACGCCGCTCTGGCTGCCGAAGTGCGCAAGCTCGATCAGGAAATCAATCAGATGGAAGTCTCGATTGACGAGGAGTGCGTGCGCATTCTGGCCCGCCGCCAGCCGGCCGCCTCGGATTTGCGCCTGATCATTGCTATCTCCAAGTCGGTGATCGATCTGGAGCGTATCGGTGACGAAGCGACCAAGATCGCCAAGCGTGCCATCGAGCTGACCGAAGATGCCGGTTTCAGCCGTGGCTATGATGAAATCCGCCATATCGGCGATCAGGTGCGCAAGATGGTCCAGGAGTCGCTCGACGCCTTTGCCCGTTTCGATGTGGATCTGGCGGCGGCGGTATCGCAGTACGACAAGACCATCGACCGCGAATACAAGAGCGCGCTGCGCGAACTGGTCACCTACATGATGGAAGACCCGCGCTCGATCTCCCGCGTGTTGAGTGTGATCTGGGTCCTGCGCTCGCTGGAGCGCATTGGTGACCATGCACGCAACATCGCCGAGTTGGTGATCTACATGGTTCAGGGCACGGATGTACGGCACAAGAAGCTGTTTGCTGAAACCCCGGCCGAGTAATTGCTGAACCTGACTGCGCCCGGCCCTGTGCCGGGCGTTGTCATTCTGGTCGGGCAGATTCTTGGCATATCGGTCGCAGCCCGGACTATGCTTACGGGCCTACAGACAGGAGTAGCCAATGAGCAAAGTCAGCGTGCTGGTGGTGGATGATGCAACCTTCATTCGCGATCTGGTGAAGAAGGGGCTGCGCGATCACTTTCCCGGTATTCAGCTGGAAGAAGCCGTCAACGGGCGCAAGGCCCAGCAGTTGCTGACCCGGCAGACAGTCGATCTGATCCTGTGTGACTGGGAAATGCCCGAGATGTCCGGACTGGAACTGCTGACCTGGGCCCGCGCGCAAGACAACCTGAAAACCACACCGTTCATCATGGTCACCAGTCGCGGCGACAAGGAGAACGTGGTGCAGGCGATTCAGGCCGGCGTCTCCGACTACATTGGCAAACCCTTCTCCAACGAACAGCTGGTGACCAAGGTCAAAAAAGCTCTGAGCCGTTCCGGCAAACTGGCCGAGCTGGTGGCCAGCGCGCCGCCCAAAATTCTCAGTAGCGGCGGTATCGCCAATGATTCGCTGGCTGCGCTGACCGGTGGCAAGGCTGAAGTGATCAAGCCGGCTGCGACCCCTGCTGCAACCGCGGCAGCGGCACAACGGCCTGCACCGGCGGCAACCAAGACGGCGGCACCCAGTGGTCGCGGGCAAGGCCAGTTGCGCCTGCCCGGTGGCAGCATGGATTGCGTGATCAAGGCGCTGAGCCTCAAGGACGCCCAACTGGTGGTGCGCTATGCCGATTTGCTGCCACAGGTGCTGGAGAGTGCAGTGCTGGATCTGGAACAGGGTGAGGGTGGCGAAGTTGCACGTCTGAATGGCTATCTGCACTCGGTGTCGGCACTGGAGCCTCGTCCGGACAGCGAATGGCTGCAGCTGAACTTCAGGTTTGTCGACAAAGACCCGCAAAAGCTCGATTACCTGTCACGGCTGATTGCCCGTGGTACGGTGCAAAAACACTTCGTCCCCGGCGCCTGACGGACGGCACGGCAGGAACGCAGTCACAACCCGGCAATGCTGCACTCGCGTGCCAGCCAGCGCGCTGCTAGTCTTTTCAGTCCTGCTGGCAACTCTGAAGCGGCTGTCATGTTTGCGATTTTCCTCAATTCACTGCGGCGTCTGACGGGTAGCGTCCTCTCCGGTGGCCTGCTGTTGTTGCTGGCCGCGCCGAGCCAGGCACTGACGGTGTACAAGTACGTCGACCAGAACGGTGTGGTGACCTACAGCGATCAGGCGGTGGCGGGTGCCCAGGTCTTCGTGTTTCGCGACCGCATGGTCGAGCGGCTGGACCTGCAGGTGAAACTGGAAACCAAGAAGCATGCCGCCGGCGAAACCCTGCTGGTGCGCAATGATCTGTACGCCCCGGTGGAGATCAAGCTGCAACTCAATGACGTGGTCAACGCCGTGGGTGCGCCGGACAAGCCGATCAGCTGGGTGCTGCCACCGCGCAGCAAGATCCGCCTGGTCACCCTCACCCCGCGCGATCCGCAGCAGCCACTGCAGTACAAGACCAGACTGCACTATGCGCTGGGTGATCCGCGTCTGCTGCCCAAGCATTACGACTACCCCCTGCCGTGGGTCGGTGGCCCGTTCCGTCTGACCCAGGGCGCCAATGGCAAGTACAGTCACTTCACCCCCAAAGGGCGCTATGCACTGGATATCGCCATGCCTGAGGGCACGCCAATCGTATCGGCGCGCAGCGGCATGGTGGTGAAGATCGAAAACCAGCAAAGTGGTCGCGGCAACAATCCCTCCGGCAATTTTGTCCGGGTGCTGCATGACGATGGCACCATGGGCGTCTACCTGCACCTGCAACGCGGTTCGGTCAAGGTCCGGGAAGGCCAGCGAGTGACACTCGGCCAGCAGCTGGCGCGCTCCGGGAACACCGGCAACAGCACTGGCCCGCATCTGCACTTCGTGGTGCAGCGCAACGTCGGCATGGCACTCGAATCGATCCCCTATGATTTCGCCCAGCCGGTCAACAGCCTGCCCAACTTTGCGGTGGGCGGGGATTGACCGGCACACTGTCTACAGAGCTTATCCTGACGCGCATGCCTTGAGCATTGTGGTTGAATCCGCAGCGGCCAAAGCCCGGCCGACTGGCTGCGCACCAGTCACTTCGAAGGGGACGCTTAGTGCTTGATCAGATGATTCATTTTCGCGGCAGGATATTGATATGAGCAGCGCGCCAACCAGCCTTCAGCAGAAAATGCAGGGCACCGAGGTCGAGCAGAAAATACTCAAGCGATCCATTTACTGCACGTTGTTTGTTGCACTTGCCGGGATTGTTTTTGGTGTCGCCTGCGGCTCCATTTCGATTGTCTTCGATGGCATGTTTTCCGCTCTGGATGCCGGCATGTGCTCTTTGTCGCTGTTGGTATCGCGCCTGTTGGGCCAGCCATCCAGCCGCCGTTTCCAGTATGGGTTCTGGCATGTCGAGCCGCTGGTGCTGGCGTTCAACGGCAGCTTGCTGGTGCTGCTGTGTGTTTATGCCTTCATCAACGCGGTCAAGAGCATGGCCGAGGGTGGTAATGAGCTGGAACTTGGCTGGGCAATTGTCTATGCCGTCTGCGTCAGCACGTTCTGTTTTACGCTTTATTTCAAGCAGCTGCGCCTGAATAAAAAGGTCAAGTCGGAGCTGATAGCGCTGGATACCAAGAGCTGGTTGATGTCGGCCTGTATCAGTTCAGCGTTGCTGATGGCTTTCAGCCTGTCCTGGCTGATGGAGGGCACGCGCTACGAGTATCTGAATGCCTATACCGACCCCTTTGTGCTGGCAGTGTTGACGCTGGTGTTGATTCCGATGCCGATCAAGACCGTCAGATCTGCAATACGGGAAGTTCTGCAGATAACCCCCGAAAGCCTTGATCAGAAAATCGAAGCGATCATGGCGCAGCTGACCTTGAGTTATGGCTTCCTGGATTACTCAAACTACGCAACGCGTATGGGTCGTGGACTGTTTATCGAGATTCATATTGTGGTGCCCGAAGCCATGGCAAACAGCGGCGTGCGCAAGTTTGACGAAATACGCGAAAAGATTGCCGCGGCTATCGGTGAAGAAGGGCCTAGCCGGTGGCTGACCATTTCCTTTACGCAGGATCCCAAGTGGTTATGAAGGGCAGACTCTGACGCTTGATTGCCGTCTCAGGAGAGTTCTTCACGCACTGCCCAGCTGACCGCCGTTACATAGGGTGCCAGGGCCAGCTCGCCCACCAGTGCTTCCAACCGGCTGTCTTGCTGGCTCAGTGCCAGCACCACGGCGTTCACCTCCACCTGCTCGCCGGTCTTCAGCGAGTGGCTTTCCAGACTCTGCAATGTCAGTCCGTTGTTGCTCAGGCTGCGCAGCAGTTTGTTGCGTACAAACGCTTCCTGCTGCGCCTCGGCAATCACCTTGATCACGTAATAACGCTCATTCGAGAGTTCGACCGGGGTGTAGCGATAGACCAGCTGCGCCAGCGGAGGCAGGCACAGGTTGCACAGGATGATCAGCACGGTCGCGAACAGGCCGGCCAGCAGAAAACCACTGCCGGCCATCACG
>DATMWH010000130.1:0-3548 GCA_035562615.1 Pseudomonas sp.
GGAAGACGGCGAACTGGCGCGACTTGACCGGCAACACTTTGTCGAGCTGATCCGTCCCAGTCTGGTGCCGCAGATCAGCAGCGCCCAGCTCAGGCAGATCACCCTGCAGAACCAGCGCAGCATCGTGCTGCTGGATGTGCGTCTGCCGCTTGAGCACCGCGCAGGCCACTTGCCTGGCAGTGTCAGCATGCCGGTCGCCCGACTACGCGCGCAAACCGGCGAACTGGACCGGCAGAGCCTGTATGCAGTGACCGCCGACGGCGGTATTCGCAGCGAACTGGCGGTGCATTTGCTCAATCAACTGGGCTTCGAAGCTTACCTGCTCAGCGACGCGCCCGGTCAACCACCACTGGCCGCCTGAGCAACTGGCGCGATTAGTCATTGGCAGGCGCGTGCCGGGTCAGCATCATCCAGGCACACGCCCCTCTGACCGAGCTGACTGCTGCCATGCCCTTGCGCCACAGCGCCACCCTTGTATTGACCCTGCTGCTTGCAGCGACCGTCACGGCTGCACCACTGGTGGGCGACCCGCTCGGCCAGCACCACAGCAGTGCCAGCCAGATCACGCCGGAGAATGTCGCTGCACTCAAGCCTGCCTGGGTGTTCAACACCGGCGATCTGGCCCGCGAAAGCGCCGCCACCCTGAAGCAGTCGTCCGGCCAGGCCACCGCGCTGATGCTGCCGGCAGAAGCCGGTGCGCATCTGGTTACCTGTACCCCCTTCAGCCGCGTCATTGCGCTGGATCCGGCGACCGGCCAGCAGCGCTGGGACTTCGACCCGCAGGTCCCGCGCGGCGGCACCCGTGGTTTCCGCTGCCGTGGCGTCAGCTACTGGGAAAACCCTGCAGCCACTGCGACCCAGGCCTGTCGCCACCGGGTGTATATCGCCACCCATGACCGCCGGTTGATCGCACTGGATGCGCAAGACGGCAAACCCTGCGCCGACTTTGCCAACGCTGGCACGCTGAATCTTGCCGAACACGGCCAGTACCGCCCCGGCGATGTCACCAGCAGTTCGCCACCGGCGGTGGCCAATGGGGTGATCGTGATCGGCTCCTCGGTGGTGGACTTCGAGTTTGCCGAGGCGCCACGTGGTGTGGTCAGCGCCTTCGACGCCATCACCGGCGCCCCGCGCTGGCAGTTCGACCCGCTCGAAGGCATCCGCGGTACCGGCGGTGCCAATGTCTGGGCACCGATTTCCATCGATGCGCAGCGCGATCTGGTGTTCCTGCCGGTCAGCTCACCCTCACCGGACTATTACGGGGTAAACCGTCCGGGTATCAACGGCGACGCCAACTCGGTGGTCGCCCTGAAGCTTTCCAGCGGTGAGCGGGTCTGGTCGTTTGCCACCACTCACCACGACCTGTGGGACTACGATGTGCCGGCCCAGCCGATCCTCTTCGACTGGCCGGGCCCGCAAGGCAAGGTCCCGGCGCTGGCGCAGCTGACCAAACAGGGCTTCACCTTCATCCTCGACCGGCGCAACGGCAAGCCGCTGTTCCCAGTCGACGAGCGGCTGGTGGCCAAGAGTACGGTTGCGGGCGAAACCGCCTGGCCCACCCAGCCCTTTGCCGACAAACCCCCTTCGCTGATCGACAGCCATTTCAGCGCCGAAGACGCCTGGGGCCTGACCTTCTGGGACCGCGACAAGTGCCGCGAACAGATCGCCGGGCTGAACAACCACGGCCTGTTCACCCCACCGGCCGAACAACCCACGCTGATGTTTCCCGGCAGTCTGGGCGGTGCCAACTGGGGGGGCGGCGCCTGGTTTCCGGCCGAACAGTTGCTGATCGTCAACGTCAACACCCTGCCGTTTTTTGGCCAGCTGCTGAAAACCGAGCATACCGGCGGTGGCAGTGACCATATCCAGGCCGGCAAGGAGTTCACCACGGTGATGCAGGGCACGCCCTACACCATGCGCATGGGCGCCATCCAGTCGCCGCTGGGGATTCCCTGTGCGGCCCCGCCCTGGGGCAAGCTGGTGGCAGTCGATCTGGCTGAAGGCAGCCTGCGCTGGCAGGTGCCGCTGGGTTCGATCCATGAAATGGGCCCGGTGAAACTGCCGTTCCGCATCGACTGGGGCACACCCAATCTGGGCGGCGGACTGGTCACCGACAGCGGTGTGTTCTTTATCGGCGCCACCATGGACCGGCTGTTCCGCGCCTTCGATGCCCGCACCGGCAAGGAGCTGTGGAGCCATCAGATGCCGGTCGACGCAACCGCCACACCGATGACCTATATCCACGAAGGGCGCCAGTATGTGGTGGTGAATGCCGGTGGCCACAACATGTTCGGCCGCCCCAGCGGGGATGCCTTTTATGCGTTTGCCTTGCCGTGAACGACAAGCCATGGAGAGCGGCCATTGCCTGATCCGTGAGCAAGCCACAGGTTGAACGCTACTTGCCGCTATACTCGCGACCCCACCCGATCAGGAGCAACCCGTCATGAGCATTACCCTGTACGCCGCATCCGTTCCAGTGTTCAAGCAAATGCTCACCAGCCTCAAGGACATCCTGCACAAGACCGAAGCACACCGTGCCGAAAAGAACATCGACGCCAGCGCCCTGTTGCAGGCTCGCCTGTTTCCGGACATGTTCGCCCTTACCCGGCAGGTACAGATCGCCGCTGACTTCGCGCGTGGCATCACCTCACGGCTGGCCGGTGTTGAAGTGCCCAAATACGAAGACAACGAACAGACCTTTGCCGACCTGCAGGCTTTGCTGGAAAAGACCCTCGCCTACCTCGACAGCTTCACTCCGGAGCAGATCAACGGTCAGGAAGAGCGCGAAATCATTACCCGTCCCGGCACCCCGAAAGAGCGCAAATTCAACGGTCAGGATTACCTGCTCAGCTACGGCATTCCGCAGTTCTTCTTCCATGTCAGCACCAGCTACGCGATCTTGCGCCACAGCGGCATCGAGGTCGGCAAGCGCGATTACATGGGCAACTACTAAGGCCGCAGATGGCGCAAGCACAGGGCTCCTGCAGACGAGTTTGTGCAACCATCACAGGAGCGTGCGATGTTCGATTACGACTATCTGATTATCGGCTCCGGCTTTGGCGGCTCGGTATCTGCTCTGCGGCTCGCGGAAAAAGGCTGGAAGGTCGCCGTGGTCGAACAGGGCCGTCGCATCGGCCGGCCCGAGATTGAAGCCGGCAAGCGCAGCCTGCGCAAGCTGATGTGGTTACCGCAACTGGGCCTGCGTGGCTACTTTGTGCAGCACCTGTTCCGCCACGTGGCCATCGTTGGCGGGGTGGGCGTTGGGGGTGGCAGCATCGTCTGGGCCGCCGTCATGCTCGAACCCAAGGAGTCGTTCTACAACGACCCAAGGCTCAAGGCACTGGGGCTGGACCTGAAAACCGAACTGGCGCCGCATCTGGCCACCTCCAGCCGCATGCTCGGCGTTACCCGCAACCCGCGCCAGTCCGAGCAGGATCATTTTCTGCGCCAGACCGCCGAGCGCATGGGCGTGGCCGAGACCTTCGCCGCCGTACCGAATGCCGTGTATTTCGGCGATGCCGGTGTGACAGCCCCCGATCCGTTTTTCG
>DATMWH010000131.1:0-3867 GCA_035562615.1 Pseudomonas sp.
GCGGCCTGACCCAGGGCGTGGTATTTCCCAGCAGCGGCTGGAACCGCGACCTGTACTGGTCCTCGATGGGCCGGCTGGCGCGCGTGTTTGTCCAATGAGCACCGCGAATCAACAGGGCTTGCTCAAGGTTCACGGGCTGGATCTGTCCTACTTCACCGGCAAGCTGGAAGGCTATCTGCGCGCCAAGGGGCTGGCCTACCAGCTGGTGGAAATGGATACCCGTGCCTTCAGGCGCTGCAGCAAGATCACCGGCATCGCGCAGATGCCACAGCTCGAACTGCCCGATGGCCGCTGGCTGACCGACAGCACGACAATCATCGATCAGTTCGAGCGGGAGTTCCCGCAACCGGCGATTTACCCCAGCGATCCGGCGTTGTGCTTTATCGCCGACCTGCTGGAAGACTTCGGCGATGAATGGCTGTGGCGACCGGCCATGTACTACCGCTGGGCCTTTGCCGAAGACGCACGGCAGCTCAGCGGCCGACTGGCGCGCGGGTTGCTGCGCGATGTGCCATTGCCGCTGGTGATTCGTCGCGGACTGATCAAACGCCGGCAGCGCCAGTTGTTTCTCAAGGGCGACGGCATCACCGCGCAGACGGCGCCGGTGGTCGAGGCCCTGTACCCGCAGATACTCAATGCACTGGAAGGCGTTTTGGCTGTTCAGCCGTATCTGCTGGGGCAGCGCCCGAGTCAGGCCGACATGGGGTTTTTCGGTTCGATGTTCCGCCATTTCTACTGCGACCCGACGGGCGCAAGGATCATGCGCGAACGCGCCCCGCAGGTGCTGGCCTGGGTCGAACGACTATGGAACCTGACACCGGCGGCATTCAGTCAGCAGCCCATGCCGACAACGCTCCCGGAAGGTCTGAAACCCTTGCTGAACATCGTCTGCCGCGATTACCTGCCCTACCTGCAGGCCAATCAACTGGCGGCCGAGCACGGGGAGAAGCAGGTGCACTGGCAATCCGAGGGTGTGGCATTCAGCACACCCAGCAGCCCCTATCAGCGGCACTGCTGGCAGCGCTTGCGCAGACACTTCCAGCGTCTGGAGCTGGCACAACAGAAAAAGATTGGTATCTGGCTGGACGATCCGACTGTCACCGCACTGCTGCAACTACCGGCACCCGATGCCGGCGCCACAGCACCGATCAGCCACAAGGTGCTTGATCAGCGCTGGCGCTAGACGCGGGTGGTCAATTCCAGCCGGCGCGGTCCATCAGCATGGTGGCTTCCACCTGACGCTTGCCGGCGACTTCCAGCGGAATGCTGTCGGCCTTGAACTCGCCCCATGCCGCTACTTCAGCCGACGGCTTGATCGCCGGGTTGGCCGGGTATTCCTGGTTCAGGCTGGCAAACAGGCCCTGGGCTTCTGCACCGCTCATCCATTCCAGCAACTGCTGGGCGGCTTCAGGGTGCGGCGCGTACTGGGTAACGCCGGCCCCGGACAGGTTCACATGCACGCCACGGTCATTCTGGTTTGGCCAGAACAGCTTGACCTTGAGGTCGGGATTCTGCTTTTGCAGACGGCCGAAGTAGTAGGTGTTGACCAGCCCGACATCGCACTGGCCGGCATCAATGGCCTGCAACAGCGCCGTGTCGTCGGCAAATACGTCAGTGGCCAGATTACCTACCCAGCCCTTGATGATCTCTTCGGTCTTGGCCGCACCATGGGCTTCGATCAGCGTGGCAGTCAGCGACTGGTTGTAGACCTTCTTGCTGCTGCGCAGGCACAGGCGGCCTTCCCAGCTGGCATCCGCCAGTGCTTCGTAGGTCGACAGTTCTTCCGGTTTGACCCGCTCGGTGGAGAAGGCGATGGTCCGTGCACGCAACGACAGGCCGGTCCAGGCACCGGTGGGTGAGCGGTACTGGGCAGGAATGTTGGCCTCGATGGCGGTGGACTTGATCGGCTTGAGCACCCCTTGCTGCTCGGCCTGCCACAGGTTACCGGCATCCACGGTGATCAGCAGATCGGCCGGGGTGTTCTTGCCTTCGGCCTGCAGACGCGCCAGCAAGGGTGCTTCCTTGTCGGTGATGAACTTGACCGGCACACCGGTCTTGGCCGTGTAGGCATCGAACACCGGCTTGATCAGCTCGTCGATGCGCGCCGAATAGACCACGACTTCTTCAGCCGCCCACAGCGGGGCGCTTAACAGACTGGCCGAGAGGGCCACGAACAGACGATTACGCAGGGACATGCAGGTTACCTCGATGCAGGGAATCCGATTTGCGAATGATAGCAACTATCATTTGCGAATTGTAATCCCTTGCAACCTGCTGTTACTTGATCGCGGTCAATGCCGGGCCAACGCCGGCAGATCACCGTTCAAACCCAGCGCCTGACGCACAAACAGCGCCTTGGCTTCGGGCAGGCCGTTGACCAGGTTCAGCCCGGCATTGCGCAGCCAGCGCAGCGGTGGCGGCGCAGCCTGGAACAAGCGCTCGAAGCTTTCCATCGCCGCCATCATGGCCAGATTGTGCGGCATGCGCCGGCGCTCGAAGCGACTCAGCACCTGTTCAGCGGCCAGTTGCTCACCGCGCTGACGGGCTTGCAACAGCACTTCCGCCAGCACCGCCGCATCGAGAAAGCCCAGATTGACGCCCTGTCCGGCCAGCGGATGAATGGTGTGTGCGGCGTCGCCGATCAACGCCAGCCCCGGCTCGACATAACGTTTGGCATGCCGCTGACGCAGCGGAATGCACATCCGCGGATCGACCTGCAGCACCTCGCCCAAGCGCTGCTCGAAGGCCTTGCCCAGTTCGCCGGCAAAGCGCGCATCGTCCAGCGCCATCAGCTGTTCGGCGTGCTCCGGCACGCAGGACCAGACGATCGAGCACCAGTGCTGGTCGCCATCACGCGCCAGCGGCAAGAAGGCCAGCGGGCCATCATCGGTGAAGCGTTGCCAGGCCGTCAGCTGATGCGGCTGACTGCAGCGCACGCTGGTAACGATCGCATGGTGCAGGTAATCCCACTCGCGGGTGGCGCAACCGGCCAGCCGGCGCACTGCCGAGTTGGCACCGTCAGCAGCAACCAGCAGTGGCGCTTGCAGTTCACGGCCATCGGCGAGTGTCAGCAACCAGCCATCGACCGTGCGCCGCAGAGACTCCAGACGGGCGTTGTTAAGCAACTGCACCGGGCTGGCGAGCAGCTGCTCGAGCAAGGCATCCTGAATCACCTGATTCTCGACAATATGGCCGAGCAGATCGGCATGCACGCTGGACGCTGCAAAGTGAATATTGCCGGTACCACTACCGTCCCACACCTGCATCTGCGCGTACGGACTGGAACGCCGCGCGAGAATGCCATCCCACGCCCCGACCCGTTCGAGGATGCGCTGGCTGGCCATCGACAAGGCACTGACCCGCGGCTCGAAAGCTGACTGCGGATCAAACGGCTTCACCGTCAAACCGCCACTGTCGAGCAGCAGAATATTCAAACCACTGTCCTTGAGCGCCAGCGCCAGCGCACTGCCAACCATGCCGGCACCCACAATGATCAGATCGGCGTGCATCGCAACTCCTATTCGGGACGAATGCCCAGGCCCATAGCCTGACGGGCAAACCAGCGCTTGGCCGGCGGAAACAGATCAAGGCCGAGCAGACCCAGATTGCGCCCCGCAGCCAGTAGCGGCTGGTCATTGGAAAACAGCCGGGTAACCCGGTCGGAAAAGCCCACCGTCAGGTTCTGGTCCAGCATCTGCCGACCGACATACGCCTGCAAGGTGGCAAAGTCTCCCAGGGGTGCCGGACTGCCGAGCAGGGTTTCCGCCAGGCTGATGGCATCGCGCAGCGACAGGTTGTAGCCCTGACCGGCAATCGGATGCAGGCTGTGCGCGGCGTTGCCCAGCAACACCAGATGCGGGCGCACCT
>DATMWH010000132.1:0-19993 GCA_035562615.1 Pseudomonas sp.
ATCAGCAAACTGCTGCGTCCGGTGACCTTTGTTCCCGAATCCAAGCGCCTGAACGTGCTGCTCAAGGAGTTCCGCGCCAAGCGTCAGCACATGGCCATTGTGATTGACGAATACGGTGGTGTGGCGGGTCTGGTGACCATCGAGGATGTGCTGGAGCAGATCGTCGGCGAGATCGAGGACGAGCACGATGTGGAAGAAGACAGCTATATCAAGCCCTTGCCCAGCGGCGATTTCATCGTCAAGGCACTGACACCGATCGAGAACTTCAACGACTTTTTCGAGTGCGAGTACTCCGAAGACGAGTTCGACACCATCGGCGGTCTGGTCATGAGCACTTTCGGCCATCTGCCCAAACGCAATGAAGTGACCGAAATCGGCTCTTTCAGCTTCCGCATCGTCAATGCCGACAGCCGCCGCATCCACCTGTTGCGCGTGACGCCGCGCAGCAAGTAATTCCGCCGCATGGAAAAGGCCAACGGCCTTTTCCAGTCCATCTCCAAGGATCACCCATGAACTGGATCACCCGACCCGGCTGGCCGGGCAACTTGCTGGCACTGGCTGCCGGCGCGCTGACGCCACTGAGCATGGCGCCCTTCGGCTACTGGCCACTGGCTCTGCTCTCCCTCGGACTGTTCTACCTTGGCCTGCGTGAACTGACGCCCAAAGCCGCCCTGCTGCGCGGCTGGTGTTATGGTCTGGGCCTGTTCGGCGCGGGCACCAGCTGGATCTACGTCAGCATCAACGTCTATGGCAATGCCTCGCCGCTGCTGGCGGGTTTCCTCATGCTGCTGTTCAGCGCCAGTGTTGCACTGTTTTTCGCCCTGCCGGCCTGGGCGTGGAGTCGCTGGCTGCGCAATGGCCCCGGCCTGGGTGATGCGCTGGCATTTGCAGCGCTGTGGGTTGCGCAGGAAGCCTTCCGTGGCTGGTTCCTGACCGGCTTCCCGTGGCTGTTTTCCGGCTACAGCCAGCTTGAAGGACCACTGTCAGGCCTGGCGCCACTGGGCGGGGTCTGGCTGATCGGGTTCGTGCTGGCCTTCAGCGCAGCGCTGCTGGTCAATCTGCCGCGCCTGCGCGCGCAACCACGCGCCCTGGCTGCCGGCCTGCTGCTTCTGCTGCTGGGCTGGAGTGGCGGCTGGGGCCTGCAACAACAGCACTGGACCACTCCCGCCGGACCCGCGCTTTCAGTGGCGGCGATTCAGGGCAATGTGGCGCAGAACATGAAATGGGACCCGGCGCAGCTCAATGCGCAGCTGGCGCTGTACCGCGACCTGAGCATCAGCGGCCAGCCGGTTGACCTGATCGTCTGGCCGGAAACCGCCGTGCCGGTGCTCAAGGACTATGCCAGCGACTATCTGGCCTCCATGGCGGCGTTCGCCAACAGCCGCAACAGTGCGCTGATCACCGGTGTGCCGGTGCGCCAGGTCGCCGCCGACGGCAGCAAGCGCTACTACAACGCGATCACAGTGATCGGCCAGGGCGAAGGCACCTACCTCAAGCAGAAACTGGTGCCCTTCGGCGAGTACGTACCGCTGCAGGACCTGCTGCGCGGCCTGATTGCCTTCTTCGACCTGCCGATGTCCGATTTCGCCCGCGGCCCGGCAGACCAGCCGCTGCTGCAGGCCAAGGGCTATCAGATTGCCGCGTACATCTGCTACGAGGTGGTCTACCCGGAGTTTGCGGCCGGGCTGGCCGCCCAAAGCAATCTGTTGCTGACCGTGAGCAACGACGCCTGGTTCGGCAAATCCATCGGCCCGTTGCAGCACCTGCAAATGGCGCAGATGCGCGCACTGGAGGCGGGTCGCTGGATGATTCGCGCCACCAACACCGGCGTGACCACCCTGATCAACCCGTTCGGCCAGCTCGACCGTCAGCTGGCGCAATTCGAGCAGGGCGTGTTGTATGGCGAAGTGCTGCCGATGCAGGGACTGACACCGTACCTGCGCTGGCGCAGCTGGCCGCTGGCGTTGCTCTGCGGTTTACTGCTGCTGGGTGCGGCAGGCGTGCGCAAGGCTCAGGGTGAGCGGTAAAACAGCCGGTAACCCAGCTGACCAACGGCCTCATTGAGCAATAAGCTGTTCTGCCAGAAGGCCTTGGCTTCTGGCAGCCAGCCACCCAAAGGCCGGCCATTGGGCACCCCCAGATAGCCAACCGGCGCCGCCAGTACCTGCAGACCGGCGTTTTCGAAACTCCAGCGCGAGCGCGGCATATGCCAGGCCTGCGTGACCACAATCACCCGGCGAATGCCTTCAGCCTGCAACAGTGAGGCAACCTGCCGGGCGTTCTCTTCCGTGGTACGGCTCTGCCCTTCCTGCCAACGCACCCCAACGCCATGATCACGCTGCAGCACCTCAGCCATCAGCGCCGCCTCGGTGGGCGGCGCACCGAAATGCAGCCCGCCAGAGGTGACCATCGGCAATCCGCTGCTGCGCGCCAGACGCGCGGCATAGCGCAAGCGCTCCAGCGCCAGCAACCCCGGCTGATCGCCACCCCAGGCCGGATCCGCCATTTCCCGGCCACCGCCCAGTATCACAATGGCCTCGGCGCGCTCTGCCAACTGCGCCCAGCCCGACTCAGCCAGTGGCGCATCCCGCTCCAGCGCGCGCGCCGCCCATTCAACCGTGACGGGCAGGCTCATCAGCCACAACCCGCCCAACCCGGCGACAAAACAGCCGCGCGCCAGGCGCGGAAAACGCTCACGCAAACACCAGCCGGCCAGCAATAAAAGCAGCAAGCCGCCGGGCGGCAACAGCAATTGTTTGAAGAAATAACGCAGGGGCATCGGCCACCTCCGGTCAGGAGGCGCTCAGCCTAGCGGGGATTGCCCGCGCGAAACAACTGCGAGCCACAGGTCGGGCACGGAAGTATGCCCTGCCCGCTTTTCCAGTCAGCCACCGACCCGCAGACCGCGCATTGCAGGGGCTGGCGTTTGCGCGCTACTAATGGCTCGCGCTCCAGCTGCTTCAGCGGCAAACGACTGACTGGCTCCTGGTTCAACGCCACTTCCTCGGCCGCTGCATGCCAGCCACGCAACCACGGCAAGTCACGCTTGATGTAGGCACGGATCAGCTGCAGTTCCGCCGGGGTCAAGCCGCTGAGTTCCAGCTCGGCAGGCGTCTCGCTGCGCAATTGCGCGGCGTTATCGGCCTCCTCCAGCGCCAGCGCAAGGCGCTGCAACAGATGCCCGTAGGGCCCTGCTGGCGCTGAATCTGCTCTGGATCGCCTCATCTGCCCTGACTCCGCTGTCGCGAATGACCATTAACTCAAGCGTAGCCGCCATCCTGCGCAGACCATGACCTATCGACCAACGGCGCGCACCGTTGGTCGCTGGCAATCGGGGTTTCCCCCAGACCACTGGCGTCATGTATGCTACGGCGTTTCCCGCCAGTCACTCTCTCCAGCAAGAATTCCAGCAAACCGCCATGCACGAACAGTATCAACCCCGCGAAATCGAAGCCGCCGCGCAATCCCAGTGGGACGCGCAGAAATCCTTTGTCGTCAGCGAACAACCGGGCAAGGACACCTTCTATTGCCTGTCGATGTTCCCCTACCCGAGCGGCAAGCTGCACATGGGCCATGTGCGCAACTACACCATCGGTGACGTGATCGCCCGCTACCAGCGCATGCAGGGCAAGAACGTGCTGCAACCAATGGGCTGGGACGCATTCGGCATGCCGGCGGAAAACGCTGCGATGAAGAACAACGTGGCGCCGGCCAAGTGGACCTACGAAAACATTGCCTACATGAAGACCCAGCTGCAAAGTCTGGGCCTGGCGGTGGACTGGACGCGCGAAGTCACCACCTGCAAACCGGACTACTACCGCTGGGAGCAATGGCTGTTCACCCGCCTGTTCCAGAAGGGCGTGATCTACCGCAAGAACGGCAGCGTCAACTGGGACCCGGTGGATCAGACCGTACTGGCCAACGAGCAGGTGATCGACGGCCGCGGCTGGCGCTCCGGCGCACTGGTCGAGAAGCGCGAAATCCCCATGTACTACTTCAAGATCACCGCCTACGCGGATGAACTCTTGAGCGGGCTGGACGAACTGGATGGCTGGCCGGAACAGGTCAAGACCATGCAGCGCAACTGGATCGGCAAATCCCGCGGCATGGAAATCAGCTTCCCCTACGACGAAGCCAGTATCGGCAGCGCAGGCGTGATGAAGGTCTTCACCACCCGCCCCGACACCCTGATGGGTGCGACCTACGTCGCCGTGGCTGCCGAGCACCCGCTGGCCACTCTGGCCGCGCAAGGCAATTCTTCGCTGCAGACCTTTATCGATGAATGCAAACGCGGCGGCGTGGCCGAAGCCGACATCGCCACCCAGGAAAAGAAAGGCGTGGCCACCGCCCTGCGCGTGCAGCACCCGCTGACCGGCGAACTGCTGCCAGTGTGGGTCGCCAACTACGTGCTGATGAACTACGGCGAAGGCGCGGTGATGGCCGTGCCGGCCCACGACGAGCGCGACTTCGAGTTCGCCCACAAGTACGGCCTGCCGATCAAAGCCGTGGTGCGCACCAGCGCCGGTGACCAGACGCCAGCCCCATGGCAGGACGCCTATGGCGAACATGGTCAGCTGATCAACTCCGGCATTTTCGACGGTCTGGATTTCGATGGTGCCTTCGATGCCATCGAAGTCGCGCTGCAGAAGAAAAACCTCGGTCAGGCGCGCACCCAGTTCCGCCTGCGCGACTGGGGCATCAGCCGCCAGCGCTACTGGGGCTGCCCGATTCCGATCATTCACTGCGACAGCTGTGGCGACGTGCCGGTGCCGGAAGACCAGCTGCCGGTGGTACTGCCCGAAGACGTGGTGCCGGACGGCGCAGGTAGCCCGCTGGCGCGCATGCCCGAGTTCTACCAGTGCAGCTGCCCAACCTGCGGCAAGCCGGCCAAGCGTGAAACCGACACCATGGACACCTTCGTCGAGTCGTCCTGGTACTACGCCCGCTACGCCTCGCCGCACTACACGCAAGGTCTGGTCGACCCGGCTGCGGCCAACCACTGGCTGCCGGTGGACCAGTACATCGGCGGTATCGAACACGCAATCCTGCACCTGCTGTACGCGCGCTTCTTCCACAAGCTGATGCGCGACGAAGGTCTGGTCAGCTCGAATGAACCGTTCAAGAACCTGCTGACCCAGGGCATGGTGATCGCCGATACCTACTACCGCACGCTGGAAAACGGTGGCAAGGACTGGTTCAACCCGGCCGACGTTGAAGTCGAACTGGACGCCAAGGCCAAGGTCATCGGCGCCAAGCTGAAAGCCGACGGTCTGCCGGTGGAAATCGGCGGCACCGAGAAGATGTCCAAATCGAAGAACAATGGCGTCGACCCGCAAGCCATGATCGATGCCTATGGCGCCGACACCTGTCGCCTGTTCATGATGTTCGCCTCGCCGCCTGACATGAGCCTGGAGTGGTCCGACGCCGGCGTCGAGGGCGCCAGCCGCTTCCTGCGCCGCGTCTGGCGTCTGGCGCACAGCCATGTCAGCGCCGGCCTGCCGGGTGCGCTGGACAAGGCGAGCCTGACTGACGATCAGAAAGCCGTGCGCCGCGCCATCCATCTGGCCATCCGCCAAGCCAGCAACGATATCGGCCAGCATCACAAGTTCAATACCGCCATCGCCCAGGTGATGACGCTGATGAACGTGCTGGAAAAAGCCCCTGCCGCGACCGCGCAGGAGCAGGCACTGCTGCAGGAAGGTCTGGAAGCCGTAGCCTTGCTGCTGGCCCCGATTACCCCGCACATCAGCCATGAACTCTGGCAGCAACTGGGCAAGACCGGCGCGATGATTGATGCGCAATGGCCGCAGGTTGATGAGTCCGCACTGGTGCAGGACAGCCTGACGCTGGTGATTCAGGTCAACGGCAAGCTGCGCGGCCAGATCGAAGTTCCGGCCAGTGCCAGCCGCGAAGCCATCGAAGCAGCCGCTCGCAGCAATGAGAATGTGCAGCGCTTCACCGAAGGTCTGAGCATCCGCAAAGTCATCGTCGTACCAGGCAAACTGGTCAACATTGTCGCCAGCTGATAGAACAAGGCACCCGAGCTTTTCAGGAGAAACACCGAAATGATCAAACGCAATCTGCTGCTGCTCGGTCTGAGCGCCCTGATTTCAGCCTGCGGCTTCCAGCTGCGCGGCACCGGCGACATGCAGTTCAGCCTCAGCGAGCTGAACCTTGAGGCACGCAATGCCTTTGGAGATACCGTCCAGCTGACCCGCCGGGGACTGGAAAGCAATGGCGTGCGGATTAGCGACTCGGCACCCTTCAAGCTGGTACTGGCCCGTGAAGATGTGACCTCACGCACCGTCAGCTTCACCTCCGGAGCGCGTGGTGCGGAGACCGAGTTGACGAAAACGCTGGTCTACGAAATCCAGGGCAGGAACAATCAGCCGCTGCTGAGTAATGAACTTCAAGTGCAACGCAGTTTTGTCACCGACGGAAACAACATTGCCGGTGCCGCTGAAAGCCGGGCCCAGCTCAACAGCGAAATGACTCAGGCCGCAGTACAGCAGTTGCTTGGCCGGATCCAGATGATCACACCAGTACAGCTGGAAACCCTGCAAGCCAAGGCAGATGCCCGGGCCAAAGCCGAAGCCGAAGCCCTGGAAGCCGCCCGCAAAGCCGATGAAGAACTGCAAAGACAGGCTTCCCCGATCTCCCTGCCCGAGATTCCCCTGGAGTTGCCGGGCGAATAGCCCGCAGCCGGGCTGAGACGCCATGAAGCTCAACAGCGCGCAGCTTGGCAAGCACTTGCAAGGCCCACTGGCGGCAGTCTATGTCGTCAGTGGTGACGATCCACTGCTGTGCCAGGAAGCTGCCGATGCGATTCGCGCAGAATCCCGCCGCAAAGGCTTCAGTGAGCGCCAGGTATTCCATTGCGACAACAGCTTCGACTGGAATCAGTTGTATGAAGCCAGCGCCAGCCTCTCGCTATTTGCCGAACAGCGCCTGATCGAATTGCGCATTCCCGGCGGCAAACCGGGCGACAAGGGTGCCAGCGCACTGATCGACTATCTGGCGCGCCCTGCCGAAGACACCGTGCTACTGATCAGCCTGCCCAAACTCGATGGCAGTACGCAGAAGACCAAGTGGGCCAAGGCGCTGATCGACAGTGCGCACACACAGTTCATCCAGATCTGGCCGGTAGAAACCAGCCAGCTACCGCAATGGATTCGCCAGCGCCTGACGCAAGCCGGCCTGAGCGCCAGCCAGGACGCTGTGGACCTGATTGCCGACCGGGTAGAAGGCAACCTGCTGGCCGCCGCCCAGGAAATCGAAAAACTGAAATTGCTCAGCGATGGCCAGCCAATCGATGCCGCCTATGTTCTGGCGGCCGTGGCCGACAGCGCGCGCTTTGATGTGTTCGGTCTGATTGATGCCACGCTCAACGGCGATGCCGGTCACGCCTTGCGCATGCTCGAGGGTCTGCGCGGCGAGGGTGAAGAGGCACTGTTCATTTGCGCCATGCTGGCCCGGGAAGTTCGCCTGCTCGCTGGACTGGCCCAGCAAGTGAGTCAGGGCACGGCACTGGAGCGCGCGTTCGCCGCTGCCCGCCCACCGGTCTGGGACAAACGCAAACCGCTGTTGAGCAAGGCCTTGCAACGCCATACCGCCAGGCAATTCAACCAGCTGCTGCTGGACGCACAGACCGTTGATGCCCAAATCAAGGGGCAAGCTGCGGGCGATCCGTGGATCAGCCTGGCCAACCTGTGCCTGCAACTGTCCGGGCAACGCTTGTCACTTGACCCGCGGCCCGCGCGGCAGCACTGAAATCAACGCTGCACCAAGAGACCAACCGCATGAATCTGCTTGCCTCGAAATGGCCCCTCTGCCTTGCGCTGTCGCTGACACTCGCCGCCTGCGCTACAAAACCTGCGGCAGAAAAGTCCGCAGCCCCCGCCGCCGATGCTCCGCTGACCAGCAGCACGAGCAAGCCGCAGAACATCACCGCTGCCCCACAACCGACCCTGAGCTTTGTCGAATGGCGCGAGCAGTTCCGTGAAGAAGCCCTGACACTGGGCATCCGCGCCGACGTCTTTGACCGGGCCTTTGCCGGGGTTACGCCGGACCCGTCGGTGCTGCGCGCCGACAGCAGCCAGCCTGAGTTCACCCGCCCCGTCTGGGAGTACCTGGAAGGTGCCACATCGGCCAGCCGCGTGCGCAACGGCAAGGCCAAACTGGCCCAGGAACAGAGCAGCCTCGCGGCCATCCAGCAGCACTATGGCGTCGAGCCGGTCTATCTGGTGGCAATCTGGGGCATGGAGAGCAGCTACGGGCAATTCATGGGCGAGCAATCGGTGATCCGTTCGCTGGCCACCCTGGCCTATGAAGGGCGGCGGCAGGCATTCGCCCGCAGCCAGTTGCTGGCGGCACTGCAGATTCTGCAGCAAGGCGATATCGACCCGCAGCACATGCGCGGCTCATGGGCCGGCGCCATGGGCCAGACCCAGTTCATCCCCACCACCTACAACACCCATGCAGTGGATTTCGATGGTGACGGTCGACGCGACATCTGGAACTCCTCGGCAGATGCGCTGGCGTCGGCGGCGCACTACCTGCAAGCCTCCGGCTGGCGCAGTGCTCAGCCCTGGGGCTTTGAGGTCGAGCTGAGCAAGGACTTTGACTATGCACAGGCCGATCCGGACAGCCGCCGCAGCCTGAAGGAATGGCGCCAGCTCGGCGTGCTGGCGAATGCGACAGATCCGCAACTGGAGAGTGCCAACGCCGCACTGATCCTGCCCGCGGGTTATCGCGGGCCGGCGTTCCTGGTCTTCGACAACTTCCGCGCGATCCTCAAGTACAACAATTCGACATCCTATGCGCTGGCAGTCGGCCTGCTGGGTGACGCACTGCAAGGCCGTGGACAGATCAAAGCCAGCTGGCCACGGGACGAGAAAGCCTTGAGCCGCAGCCAGCGCATCGAACTGCAGGAAGGCCTGGCTCGCAAGGGCTTCAATCCAGGGCCGGCAGACGGGATTATCGGCGCCAACACCCGCAAGGCCATTCGTGCCTATCAAACGACACTGGGCTGGCCGGCAGACGGTTATCCCACTGAAAAACTGCTGCAGCAGTTACTGAGCAACCAGTAGCGGGCGTTCAGCGCCCCAACTGGCGCAACTCATCGGATTCAACGATGCGCACGCCCTTGCCTTCTTCCTGCGCCAGGCGCCAGAGTGCACGGGCCAGAACGGAAGCTTCGATGCTGCGATACTTGCCGGGAATCCAGCGCATCAGTGGCGCCGCCAGACGCTCACCGAAACGAAACTCCGAGCGCTCACCATCGAGCAGGGACGGCCGTGCAATGGTCAGCTGCGGCCAGCCCTGGGCCTGCAGCGCCTGCTCCATTTCACCCTTGACGCGGTTGTAGAACACCCGCGAGGCGGGATCGGCACCCAGGGCGCTGATCACCAGCAGATGCCTTGCGCCCAGCTCCCGCGCACGCTGTGCAAAAGCCAGCACCAGATCATGATCCACCGCGCGAAACGCCTCCTGGGAACCGGCTGCGCGGATCGTCGTACCCAGACAGCAAAAGGCCGTATCCAGCTTGCCGGTCAAACCTGCGAGCAAATCGGTCAGCTGCCCCACCGGATTGACCAGATGGGCATGTTCGGCCAATGGCCGCCGGCTTGGCGCAATCACCCGCGCCACCGCCGGCACACTGAGAATGCGATCCAACAGATGCTCTCCGGTGAGGCCAGTGGCACCAGCGATCAGAACATGCTTGGGCGTTTGAGACATGCGGGGCACTCCGTATTGACTGCGCACAGACTAATGAATCAGCGCGCATCTGTCTTGCTTTCTTGCGTGCCCGAAAGATTATGGCGGCGTTGCTTTGGCGGGTATCAGCGCCAGTATGGCGAGCTGCGCATCGCGCATTTTCTGCCATTGCGCCAGCACAGCCGGCGCGGCCCAGATTTGCGGCTCGGACGCTTCGAAACCCTCGGCCTGTTCACGCGCAGCCACCGCTGCGGATGCTTGTCTGAAGGCTTGGTCCAACCGGTCCGTTTGCTGCAAGGCCTCGGCAAACAAGGCGCGGCCAAAGTAGGTGAAGTCCGCTTCTTCGGTGCAGCCGAAGGACACCCGGTCAGCGCGCGCGGCGGTGATGATCAGCGTTTTGGGTGATTTCAGGGGTGCCACAAAACCACCGGAAAAACACGCCGAGACCACCAACACGGTATACCGGTCCTTCAGGGGGGCCATCAGCTCGGCCAGCTCGGCGGCAGGCAAATCGGCCAGTTGCAGACGCGGCTGTTGCAGGGCCAACTCATGCTCCGGCGAGCCGTGACTGGTCATAAAGACAAACACCAGATCTTCCGGCCCGCTGCGTTGCGCCAGTGTCTGAATCGCCCGCGAGATGGCTTCCCGGGTGGCCAGCGGCCGGTCCGCCAGATGCTCCCGGTGATTCACCAGCGAGATCTGGCCATGCGCTGCAAAGCGCCCGGCCAACAGTTGATCGACGAACTGTGCCTCACGCAGAAAAACACTCTGGTTGCCGTCTCCGGCCACCGTGAGACTGAAGAGTTCGATCGCCGGCGTGGAAACCGCCACACCATCCAGCGCCCGCGCCAGCAGATCACCCTGCTGCAACAGACCGATTTCCAGCGGATCGGCCAGACGCTGACCTTGCGCATCACGCACCCGCTCGCCGGCACGCCACTCGCCCTTCTCCTGCTGACCATCGGCCTGGGTCAGGACGCCCTGACCGGAAAACTCCCAGTCATTAAACTGCCCCTGGTAAACGCTGCCATCGATATCGTGAAACTCCCCGGCGCCGTCCAGCGCACCGTGCTTGAACTGCCCCGCCCAGACCGCGCCATCCGGGCTGGCAAAGCGTCCCTTGCCATGGAACTGGTCATGCCGGAATCCACCGCTGTAGTGCTCGCCATCACGCCCCAGATAACTGCCTTCACCACTGAGTTTGCCGCGACTGAACCGGCCGCTGAAGCGATCGCCCTGCGCGCTGGTGCGCACGCCTTCACCGCTCGGCACACCCCGTTCAAAACGGCCCTGAAAGCTCGACCCATCGGCCTGCTGCAACCAGCCGTAGCCGTGAAACAGGTTGTCGCGGAATTCGCCGCTGTAGCGCTCAGCGCCCTGTTCAAGCTGCCCTTCGCCGTCGCGCAGGCCTTGCCTGAAGCCCCCTTCGTAATGCCCTCCATTGGCGAATGTCAGGCGACCCTGCCCGTCGAACAGTCCCTGCCTGAACGAGCCGACATAATGCTCGCCGGCCGCCCCGTGCCACTCCCCCGGCCCATCGGGCTGGCCATCCTTGAAGTACCCCTTGAACCAGCTGCCGTTGGCATAATCGAGCCGGCCTTCGCCCTGCAACAGGCCATTGACCAGCTCGCCGCGATAGCGCGCGCCATCGGGCAACAGGGCATCTGCGGGCGTCAGCGGCTCGCCATCGCCACAGCCCGCCAGCAACAGGGCAATCACAACCACAAGAGCAAGACGCATGCAGTTCTCGAAGCAAGCGGACAAGGAAAGCAGGGGGACGCAGTCAGACGAAACACAGGGTCAAAGGTTCGGCAATATAGGCCGGCTTGGCCTGGCCCTCGATCTCCATGACGGCCTTGGCCTTGAGCAGCCACTGCCCCGGATTCTTCTCGTGGGCATCAAGCAGGCTGAGCTGCAAACGCACGCGCGAGCCAACCTTCACCGGCTGGATGAAACGCAAGCTGTCGAGACCATAATTGACGGCCATTTTCAGACCCTCAGGCATGATCATGATGTCTTCCATCAGCTTGGGCATCAGTGACAGCGAGAGAAAACCATGGGCGATGGTGGAGCCGAATGGGGTCTGACTGGCCTTTTCCACATCCACATGAATGAACTGGTGATCTCCCGTGCAATCGGCAAACTGATCAATGCGTGGCTGGTCGACAATCAACCACTCGGAGCAACCCAGTTCTTTGCCAACATGGCGCTTGAGGTCGGTAACCGGTACAAATGGCATGACAACTCCTTGGAATAATCAGCTGCACGAGATGACAGCTGTACAGGCCCTAGATCAGCACGCAGCCGGCCGGGGGTCAAGCATGCTACTGCGCCGCGAATGCCGATACATAGGCGCTGCGCTGCCTGCCTATAATGGCCGCCAACGAAACGGGAGAACGATATGCTGCTGCGAGGCCTGACCCTGCTGATCCTGATGCAATTGCTCGGCACTGCGATCAATGTGCTGTTGCTGCCCATGCTGCCAGGCCCGGTTATCGGCATGCTGTTGCTGTTTATCCTGCTGGTGATCCGCGGCGAAGTCAGCCCGGCCCTCGGCGAGGCCTCCGGCAGCCTGCTGCGCTACCTGCCTTTACTGCTGATCCCGACCGCCGTCGGAGCGACCTTGTTCATCGACACCCTGCGCGGTCAGTTGCTGGCGGTCAGTGCCGCCATGCTGGCTTCACTGGTGCTGTCCATGCTGTTCAGTGGCTGGCTGATGCAAAAGCTGATCGAGCGCCGGCAAAGTACCAAGGAGCAAGCATGACGCCTGATTTTCACGCTGCCTGGCAGGCCGTCATACATCATCCGCTGTTTGCCATCGGCATCACACTGGCCGCTTACCAGGTGGCATTGGCCGCCTATGAACGCACGCGCTGGGCCATGCTGCAGCCGGTGCTGATCGCCATGCTGATGGTCATCGGGATTCTTTTCGCGCTGGATATTGAAGTGCGCGAGTACCTCGACTCCACCGCCATTTTCGGTTTACTGCTGGGGCCGGTGATTGTCGCACTGGCAGTCCCGCTCTATCTGAACCTCAGGCATATTCGCCGGCTCTGGAAACCGGTATTGCAGACATTACTGCTCGCCGGTCTGCTGGCCACCGTGATGGGCACAGGTTTCGCCTGGCTGTTTGGAGCCAATGAAGATATGCAGCGCACGCTGCTGACCAAGTCCGTGACCTCCCCCCTCGCCATCCTGCTGGCTGATGAGGTGGGGGGCATTGCCGCACTGGCGGCGATTTTTGCCATTCTGACCGGCATCCTGGGTGCCATTATCGGCCCGCCCATGCTGCGCCGGTTCGGTGTAACCCATCCGGCTGCCGTAGGACTCTCGATGGGCATCACCGCACATGCCGTCGGCACGGCACGCGCCCTTCAGGAAGGCGAGCAGTGTGGCGGCTTTGCCGCGCTGGGCATGAGCCTGATGGGGGTAGGTACTGCCGTACTGCTGCCACTGGCCCTCAGTCTGATCGGGTAGGCTTTAGCCGATGAACACAACCCCGAACCTGGCCTTGTTTCCTCTATCGACCGTACTGTTTCCCGGTTGCCGGCTGGATCTGCAGCTGTTTGAGGCGCGCTATCTGGACATGCTTGGCCGCTGCCTGAAGCAAGGCTGCGGCTTCGGCGTGGTGGGCATCTTTCAGGGTCAGGAAGCGGGTCGGCCTGCCGACCAGTTTGCCCAGGTGGGCTGCGAAGCGCTGATCCGTGACTGGCAACAACGCCCGAATGGCTTGTTGGGCATTCGCGTCGAGGGCGGCCGGCGTTTTCGCGTGCTATCGAGCTGGGTACAGGCGGATCAACTGACCTGTGCGGACGTTGAATGGCTCGACGAAACCCCGGATCAACCCGTGCAGGACCAATACGCCGATCTCGCCGCTCTGCTGCAGGCGCTGGCCGAACACCCGCTGGTGAATAACCTCGGCATGCACGGCCACACCGACAGCCAGCAAGTGCTCGCCAACCAGCTGGCCTATCTGCTGCCATTCAGCGTACAAGACAAAGCGCGGCTACTGGAGACGGCCGAGCCGGGAAAAAGGCTCGAACGCATTCAAGCCCTGATCGACACCCTGCAGGGCGAAATACCGGCCTGAGATCAATCCCCGGCGGCTGGCTGCTCGCGAAAAATCCGGGCAAACATCGGCACCAGCAAGCGGTTACCGTATTCGCTGAGATGATCGCCATCGGCATACAGCGGCATGCCGTTCTTGCTGCCATAGCAGCGCTGTTCGTCACACAGGTAGGGCAGCGGATCAAGCAGTCTGGCGCCACAGTGCTGACTGGCTTCATCCTGCAGATTCCAGATAAACGCATTACGCTGCTGGTACTGCTCGCGGCTGATCGAAATCGGGCGCTCATTACCCAGCATCAGGGCGCGGCCCATGGCAGTGGGCACTTTCACATTCATTTCCGGTATCGGCCGCACCAGATACAGCGGGTGCTGGCGGGCAATATGGCAAACGGTATCCAGATAATGCTGGCGGAACTCCTCGAGAAACGCCGGTTCCGGTAACGCGTAGGGTTGGGAGAAATACACCGCCGGCTTGCCGGGGCGCCCCTTGCCTTCGTGGGGCAACATACCAAAAACCGTCGCCGAGAGACGGCTCATGATGACCACCGGCTTGCCCGGATGCAGGGTGTCGATCTGTTCAGCCATCTGCAGGTTGAAACGCTCACAAGCCGAATCTTCGCTGCCGACATCCTGCGCCCCAAAGAGCACCGCGCAACCACTCACGCCCTTGAACAGAATGCCCTGAAGCGAGGCATCCGGCTGACTGGCAGCCAGTGCTGTAACAACAGCATCGGCATGACTGTCACCCATCAGAATGGCACTGACTTCGCTCCCGCCGTAGACGCAGGCAGCATCCTCCTGCAGACACTTTTTGCGCAGCGGATTGCGATTGGCGCGCTCCTTGTCCACCTGTGCCACCGCCGCTGGCAGGCGCTCCGGGAAACCGCTGCGCCGCACCAGTTGCGCAGCCGTTGCCACCAGCAAGGTCAGCGAAATCAGCACCACTGTCGTCTGCCGCAGGCTGACGCGCTGCAAATGACGACGCGCCGGCACCTCAACCAGAGCATAGGAAAGATGCCCGAGCTGCAAGGTCAACAGGACACCGGCGAGGACCCACACAGGGTCCGCCAGACGCTCGAGGTAAACCAGACCGACCACCAGCGGCCAATGCCAGAGGTAGATCGAATAGGAGCGCGTTCCCAGCCATTGCGCCAGACCATTGCCGGTCCAGGCGGAGGCCGGTTGAGCGGCCAGCAGCACCAGGGCCGCACCCATGGTCGGCAACAACGCCCGCCAACCCGGCCACTGCGTGGTTCCGTCAAACAGCAGCACCGCCATGACGATCATCGCCAGGCCGGCACGCTCCAGCCAGGGACGCCAGGCCGCTGCAGGTCGCAAGCGGTCGCCGTGCAGGTACACCAGAGCGCCGAGCAACAACTCCCAGGCGCGGCTCTGCAGCAGATAAAAAGCCCGGTTCGGATTATCCACTGTCAGCCAGATACTCCACCCCAGAGACAGTAATGCCAAGCCCAACAGCAGATTGCTGACCGCACGACGGGAAGGGAAAAACCTCCAGATGCCCATCAGCAACAGCGGCTGCAACAGATAGAACTGCCACTCCACTGACAGTGACCAGGTGTGCAGCAGCCATTTCTCATGGGAGGCCGTGTCGAAATACCCGGCTTCTGCGAGGTAGGTGAGGTTGGAGACAAACAGCAGGCTTTCCCGGGCATGCCGGCCCAGCGGCTGATATTCCTTGGGCATCAGGATGAACCAGCCCAGCAGTAAAACCGCGGCGCAAAGTACGATCAGCGCCGGCATAATCCGCCGGGCACGGGCCAGATAGAAGCTCCACAGGGAAAAGCTGCCACGCTCCAGAGCCGACACAATGATCCCGGTCATGAGAAAACCGGAGATCACGAAAAACACGTCAACCCCGACAAAGCCCCCGCTGACCCCGGTCAGGCCAAAGTGGTAGAGCACCACCGCCACTACGGCCCAGGCACGCAAGCCGTTGATGTCCAGACGAAACGCTCTGGAACCGTTCGTTATTTCAATATCCGACACGGAATGTGATCCTGATAATGTTCCCGGGTTACGTTACCAGCTCGACTCACAAAAGTCGTCGATCCCACGTAATGCCACGCTTGACGATCTTTGCTGGAACGCCTGCGACGACACAATGCCCCTCATCGAAGGCGCGCGAGACAAGGGAGCACGCTCCCACCACGGTTTCCGGCTGCAATACGGTGCCCTTGAGTATCTGCACGTCACGCCCAACCCAGACGCGATCAGCGATGCGTACATCGCGCGAAGAATTGATCCGCTGGCCACTGGCTACATCGATAATCGAGTGCTTGTCACCGGTACGGATCAGGATATCGGTAGACAGCATGCAGTCATTGCCAATGTCGATACTGGCAGCCTCATCAACCAGCAAGTAGGCCCCCTCGACAGTGGTGTCTGCACCAATACGAATGTGCTGCCCGCAAGTGCGGCGCAGGTAAATCTTGCCTGAGCGGAAGTGCGTCCTGTCACCGATCTCGATCAGATTATCCTCACCATCCAGGCGAATTTCGCAGTGGCTGATGACCACGTCCTCGCCGAAAACCAGGCGATTGTTGCGTCCACCTAACTTGAGGGTCACCTTTTTCATTCGCCGCTCGCTGCTCGCAGGCAACAGCAATGAATTGCCCGGCTTGATAGAGCGCCGGTTCTTGTAGGCCAGGTTGTGCAGCCACCACTGAATACGCCCTAGCATCATGCTCAATCCTTGCTACGAATCTTCTCGACAATGGCGGTCGTCGAGCTGTTCTCGACCAGCCCCAGCACGCGCACCTCGCCGCCATAGGCACGCACGATATCGCCGCCGACCACGCCATCGACGCTGTAGTCGCCGCCCTTGACCAGCACGTCCGGTCGGACGGCGCGCAGCAGGTTTTCCGGGGTGTCTTCGCTGAAGCTCACTACCCAGTCCACCGCGCCAAGGCCGGCAAGAACTGCCATGCGCCGGTCCACGGCATTGATCGGACGGCCCGGACCTTTCAGCCGGCTGACCGACGCATCATCATTGACCGCCAGCACCAGACGATCGCCCTGAGCGCGCGCCTGCTCCAGATAGCTGACATGCCCGGCATGCAGAATATCGAAGCAGCCATTGGTGAAGACGATCTTCTCGCCATGGGCGCGCGCATCCTCCAGCGCCAGCAGCAGCTGATCGAGACTGACCACCCCGCGCTCGGAACCCTCTTCGCGCTGCACCGCGCGACGCAGTTCCGGCGCGCTGATCGCCGCCGTACCCAGCTTGGCCACCACAATGCCGGCGGCCAGGTTGGCCAGCGCGACCGCCTGCGGCAACGCCTCACCGGCGGCGATACTCGCCGCCAGGGTGGAGATCACCGTGTCGCCAGCGCCGGTGACATCAAACACTTCGCGGGCGCGGGCCGGCAGATGCAAAGGCGCCTGTTCGGGACGCAACAGGGTCATGCCGTGCTCGCCACGGGTCACCAGCAACGCGCCGAGCTCCAGTTCGCGCATCAGCGCATCACCCTTGGCCACCAGCTCGGCTTCGTCGCGGCAATGACCGACGATGGTTTCGAACTCGCTGAGATTCGGGGTGATCAGGCTGGCGCCGCGGTAGATGGAAAAATCCTTGCCCTTGGGGTCAGCCAGTACGGCAATGCCCTTGGCCCGCGCCAGCTGAATCAGCGCCTGATGGTTCTGCAGCGCGCCTTTACCGTAGTCGGACAGCACCAGCACCTTGATGCCGGAAAGCAGGCGCTCAACATCCGCAGCCAGAGCCACGGCGTCGGTATGGAATGGCTCTTCGAAGTCCATGCGCAACAACTGCTGATGCCGGCTGAGCACCCGCAACTTGACGATGGTCGGCTGCCCGGCAATCTGCTGGAAGTGCGCCTGCACCCCGGCAGCGGCAAGGCTGTCGCGCAGGCTGCGGGCCGCCTCATCAACCCCGGTGACACCGACCAGCACCGCCGGGGCGCCGAGGGCGGCGATATTCAGCGCGACGTTGGCCGCACCACCGGGGCGATCCTCGATCTGCTCGACCTTGACCACCGGGACCGGCGCCTCAGGGGATATCCGCGACGTGCCGCCATGCCAGTAACGGTCGAGCATGACATCACCGACTACCAGCACGGCAGCCTGATCGTAACGGGGCATGGACAACTTCATGGCTACTCCAACGGGGGCGTGTGGGTGCAACAAAAAAGGCCGGCAGCTTAACATGGCAGGCGCTGGCGCCGGGACTGGCCGCCAAACCTGCATGAAACCACTAGAGACGCATGCCAGAACTAGGAAGCCTCGCTGTCATCGCCCTCGGCAAACTGACGCGAGTGCAAACGATGGTAATAACCACCCAGCGCCATCAGCTCAAGATGGTTGCCGCGTTCGACGATCCGCCCCTGATCCATCACCAGAATCAGATCGGCCTTTTCGATGGTGCTCAGACGGTGTGCGATCACCAGCGTGGTACGCCCGTCCATGACCTTGTCCAGCGCAGCCTGAATATGCTGCTCAGACTCGGTATCCAGCGCGGAAGTGGCCTCATCGAGAATCAGCACCGGTGCGTTTTTCAGCAGCGCGCGGGCAATCGCCAACCGCTGGCGCTGGCCACCGGAGAGCAGCACACCGTTCTCGCCGACCAGTGTCTGATACGACTGTGGCATCTTCACAATAAATTCATCGGCGTAGGCATCAGCCGCTGCGGCCTGAACGGCTTCCAGCGGCGCGCCGGCCAAATCGCCGTAGGCGATGTTATTGCTGACAGTGTCGTTGAACAGCGTCACCTGCTGGGTCACCAGAGCAATATGGCGGCGCAGATTGCGCAGGCTGTACTGTTCAACGTCGACACCATCGAGCAGGATTTGCCCATGTTCATGCTGGTAAAAACGTGGCACCAGATTGGCCAACGTCGACTTGCCACTGCCTGAGCGTCCGACCAGCGCCACCATCTGCCCCGGCTCGACGGCAAAATTGATGTCGTGCAATACCGGCTGCTCGGTACCGGGATAGGTGAAACTGAGATTGCGCACCTCCAGACGACCCGTCACGCGCTCCAGCTCAACAGTGCCGCTATCGACCTCCGAAACCTCATCGAGCTGCTCAAAAATGCTTTCAGCTCCCGCCACACCCTTCTGGATGGTCGAGCTGACTTCGGACAACTGGCGGATGGGTTTGGGCAGCAAGCCGGCCATGGTGATATAGGCCACCAGCTCACCGGCCGTCGAATCACCGCGCAGCAACAAGACCAGGAACATCACCACGGCCAGCGCACTATAGGTCACCAACTGCAGCGTCGGGGTATAGACCGCGCCGGTTTTGACCATCCGCAATTGCTTGTCGGTATTGCTCAGGCTGGCCGCCATAAAACGCGACTGCTCGTAGCGCTCACCACCGAAGCTGCGCACCACCCGATAGCCCTGAATAGTCTCGGAAGCCACGTGGGTCACGTCGCCCATGGCTACTTGGATCTTTTTGCTTTGCTTGCGGAATTTCTTGCTTGCGCTGTTAACCATCAGGCCGATAAGCGGCAGTATTGCCACCATCACCAAGGTCAGCTTCCAGTTCATCCAGAGCAACGAGGCAAACAGGAACACCACCGTCATGCCTTCGCGAATCACCACCTTGATGGCGTCAGTCGCCGCCCCCGTCACCATGGTGACATTGAAGGTAATGCGCGAGATCAGGTGCCCCGAGTTATGGTTGTCGAAATAGCGGTTGGGCAGCAGCAGCAGCTTGTTGAACAATGCCACCCGCAGGTCGTGCACCAGCCCCAACGACACCCGGGCCAGAAAGAAGTTACCCAGGAATGAACCGAAACCCTGCCACAAGGCGATCAGCACAATTAACAGGGGGACCGCCTGCAGCATGGGCAAAGGGGGAAGAAATTCATTCGCCGGAAACAGGCTGGCGCCCGGATTATTCAGTCCGTCGACAAAATACTTGAGGACGTACGCCAGCATCGGCTGGGTTGAAGCGAAAATCAGAAAGCCGAGAATACTGATCAGGAACAGGCCGATGTAGGGTCTGATATAACCCAGCAGCCGGAGATATATTTTCAGGCTGGACGTATCGGTAACAGCGGTGGACTGTTCGGTCATGCGCTTACACTTCAGTGTCAATGAGTGGGTTAGCTTATCACAGCAGATACCTGCTCCCGGTGAATGCGTTAAGATGGATGGCTCCTCCCAGCAAGCGCGACAACACCCGTGCAGACATCAAAATCACTGACAAGCCACACGATTACGTC
>DATMWH010000133.1:0-1793 GCA_035562615.1 Pseudomonas sp.
CGTACCCGGGCGATTGCGGCGGTGCTCGGCATCCTGCTCTGGCTGGCATCGCTACCGGCCTTTGGCTACTTCCTTATCTATGGGCAGGAATTCTCCCAAAGCGTGATCTTCATTTTCTTCGAGTCCAATGTGGCCGAGAGCAGCGAGTACATGCAGCAGTACTTTGTCTGGTGGATGCCGTTGGCCTTTCTCGCTTATGGCCTGGGCGCCTGGTGGTTATGGCGGCAGCTGCGGCCGGTCTATCTGGGCGGGCGTGCGCAGGTCGTGGTGCCCGTCCTGTTGCTGGTGGTGATGCTGGGTTACCCGCTGGGCAAGGAATACTGGGAGAAGAACAGTTGGGATCAGGCGGTGGACCATCTGCAGACGCGCATGGAGCCCGCCGTGCCGTGGCAATTGGTGATGGGTTATAAGAAATACACGACGCAACTGGGTGCCATGCAGGCGTTGCTGGCGAAAAATGCAGCCGTGGCGCCACTCACAGAACTGCAGGATTTGTCCGGCACCCAGCCGGCCACACTGGTGCTGGTGATCGGCGAATCCACCAACCGGCAGCGCATGAGTCTCTACGGCTATCCGCGTCCGACCACTCCGGAACTGGACGCGCTGCGCGGGCAGCTGGATGTCTTCGACAATGTGGTCACGCCACGTCCCTACACCATCGAAGCGCTGCAGCAGGTGCTGACCTTTGCCGATCAGCAGAATCCGGATGCCTGGCTGACTACGCCATCGCTGCTCAACATGATGAAGCAGGCCGGTTACAAGACCTTCTGGATCACCAACCAGCAGACCATGACCGAGCGCAACACCATGCTCACCACCTTTTCCCGGCAGGCCGATGAGCAGGTCTACCTGAATCACAATCGCAACCAGAATGCCCGCCAGTATGACGGTGATGTGCTCAAGCCGTTTGCGGCGGCGCTGGCGGATAGTGCACCGCGCAAGCTGATCGTGGTGCACCTGTTGGGCACCCACATGAGTTATCGCTTCCGCTATCCGGAGAACTTTGCCCGTTTCGATTCCGCCCAGGGCGCGCCGGCCAGCGTGACTGACGATCAGCTGCCGACCTACAACAGTTACGACAATGCCGTGCTGTACAACGACCATGTGCTGGGCAGTCTGATCAAATCGTTTTCCGCGACCGACCCCAATGGCTTTCTGGTCTATCTGGCCGATCATGGTGAGGCGGTCTTTGATGCGCCGGCCGCCGATGTGCTGGGGCGCAACGAGGGACGGCCCACGGCGCCGATGTATACCGTGCCGTTTTTTGTCTGGCGCTCGGACAGCTGGCGCGCCAACGATCCTCGCGACTTTCAGGCTGTCTTGAGTCGGCCCTACAGCAGCGAACACTTCCTGCACACCTTCGCGGATCTGGCCCGGCTCCGCTTCAACGAGCTGGATCTGAGCAAGAGCCTGGTCAGCCCGCAATTTGTTGAGCGTGCGCTGCTGATCGGCAACCCGGAGATACCCGGTAATCTGATCGATTTCAGTCTGGTGCAGCCAAGAGTGGGGCTTGATGGCATCCGGGTGGCGAACTCGCAAGATGAGCCAGCTGTGGATCCGGGGCACCTCAAGCCGGAGGTGCCGGCGCGCGTTCAGTAGCGTAAAACAAACGCTCACTGTATTCAGCGCGCTCGCTGCCGGATGGGGTGATGCCCCCAATGCCGTCTTGCAGACAGACCGTAGGATGCAGTTGAGCGTAGCGATACCCATCACCGCGTGCGGAAGGCTATGAACTCACGTCCGTTGCTGCGTGCGCGGGATGAGTGGACTGATTGCGCTGGATGATTGATGGG
>DATMWH010000134.1:0-12685 GCA_035562615.1 Pseudomonas sp.
GGTGGCCGGCGAAAGTGTCTGGGATCACCCGTTCCTCTGGGGCTCCAAGCGTACCGGTCCTGATCTGGCCCGCGTCGGCGGTCGTTACTCGGATGACTGGCACCGTGCGCACCTCTACAACCCGCGCAACGTGGTGCCTGAGTCGATCATGCCGGCGTATCCGTGGCTGGTGGAAAACACCCTCGACGGCAAACTGACCGGCGCCAAGCTCAAGGCCATGCAAACGCTGGGTGTGCCCTACACCGACGAAGACATCGCCGCTGCCGGTGACGCAGTCAAAGGCAAAACCGAAATGGATGCCCTGGTCGCCTATCTGCAAGGGCTGGGAACCAGCCTGAAGAACAAGCGCTAAGACCATGGATATCGGAACCTTGCGCGGACTCGGCACCCTGTTGGTGTTTATCGCCTTTATCAGCGTGACACTCTGGGCCTACAGCAGCAGAAACAAGGCGCGCTTCGACGAAGCCGCCAACCTGCCTTTTGCCGACGAACCCGCCGCAAAAAAAAGTGAAGAACAAGCTTCTGGGAGTAAGAGCGAATGACCACGTTCTGGAGTTGGTACATCACCATCCTCACGCTGGGCACCATCGTCGCGCTGGTATGGCTTATTTTTGCCACCCGCAAGGGACAGCGCATCGACACCACCACCGACGAGACAGTTGGCCACGCATTTGACGGCATCGAGGAACTCGATAATCCGCTGCCAAAATGGTGGTTCGCGCTGTTCGTTGCCACCATCATTTTTGCGCTGGGTTACTGGATTCTCTATCCGGGGCTGGGCAACTGGAAAGGCATACTGCCCGGCTACAGCAGCGGCTGGACCGGCGTAGGCCAATACGACAAGGAAGTGACCAAGGCTGACGCCGAGTACGGTCCTATTTATGCCAAATATGCCGCGATGCCGATTGAAGAAGTGGCCAAGGATCAGCAGGCGCTCAAGATCGGCGGTCGCTTGTTCGCATCGAACTGCTCGGTTTGCCATGGCTCTGACGCTAAAGGAACCTACGGCTTCCCGAACCTGACCGACGACATCTGGCGTTGGGGTGGCGCACCTGAAACCATTGAAGCAACCCTGCTGCACGGCCGTCATGCGGCGATGCCTGCCTGGCTTGGCTCACTGGGCAATGACGGCGTCAGAAATGTTGCCGCCTATGTGGTGAGTGATCTTGCCGGTCGCAAACTGCCAGAGGGCAGCAAGGTTGATGTAGCAGCCGGCAAGGCTCTGTTTGCAACCAACTGCTCTGCCTGCCACGGTGCCGGCGGACAGGGAAACCCGGCCATGGGCGCACCTGATCTGAGCAAACCGGCTGGCTACATCTATGGCAGCAGCCTGGCGCAAGTCGAGCAAACTCTGCGTTACGGTCGCAACGGTGTAATGCCTGCGCAAGCAGAGTTTCTTGGCAAGGACAAAGTGCACTTGCTCGCCGCCTACGTTTTCAGTCTGGCGAATAACAAACAAGAAACCGAATAAGCTTATTAGTTTCGGTTCTATTGAGCGGCGTCAGGGAATACCTGACGCCGTTTTGCTTTAATCCTCACTGAAACAGATCAGTCGCCGGCGACCATCGGTCGCAGACTGTGCCTTGAACGGGCGGCGTATCATTTACGCAGCTTTTTCTCCGATCCTCGTTGGGCATGCGCGTGGATCTCACTTACTGATGCGGTAAGCCGTCATGAGCGAACAGATACCCGTAACGGATGTAACCCCGGCCAAGCCTGAATACACCGATCTCTATGCGAATCGCGAGAAGATTTACACTCGCTCGTTTACCGGTCTATTCCGTAATCTGCGCATTTCTGGCGGGATTTTTCTTTTCATCCTCTATTTCGGCACTGTCTGGCTCAACTGGGGCGGTCGCCAGGCGATTCTGTGGGATCTGCCAGAGCGCAAGTTCTACATTTTCAGCGCCACGTTCTGGCCGCAGGACTTCGTTTTGCTGTCCTGGAGCCTGATCGTCTGTGCCTTCGGACTGTTCTTCATAACTGTCTTCGCTGGCCGCGTCTGGTGTGGCTACACCTGCCCGCAAAGCGTTTTCACCTGGGTTTTCATGTGGGCCGAACGCATCACCGAGGGTGAACGCAATCAGCGCATGAAGCTCGACAAACAACCGATGAGCTCAAGCAAATTCCTGCGTAAATTCTCCAAGCATGGAATCTGGCTGGCCATCGGACTGGCTACCGGACTGACCTTTGTTGGCTACTTCACCCCAATCCGCCAACTGATACCTGACCTGCTGACCGGCACTGCAGACGCCTGGGCGTACTTCTGGGTAGGGTTCTTTACCCTCGCCACCTACGGCAACGCCGGCTGGCTGCGGGAAAACGTGTGCATCTACATGTGCCCTTATGCGCGGTTCCAGAGCGTGATGTTCGACAAGGACACATTGATCGTCTCGTACGATCCCCGTCGTGGCGAAAGCCGTGGGCCACGCAAGCGCGATGCTGACTACAAGACCCAGGGCCTTGGCGACTGCATCGACTGCAAGATGTGCGTACATGTCTGCCCGACCGGCATCGACATCCGCGACGGCCTGCAGATCGAATGCATTGGCTGCGCCGCCTGCGTGGACGCCTGCGACAGTATCATGGAGAAAATGGGCTATCCGAAGGGACTGGTCAGTTACACCACCGAACACAATCTGTCTGGGCAGACCACACACATGGCCAGGCCACGACTGATCGGTTACGCCGTGGCACTGGTGGTCATGGCAGGATTGTTGGGGTATGCCGTATCGATTCGTCCGCTGGCCGAACTGGACGTTCTCAAAGACCGGGTTCTGTACCGCGAAAATGAAGAGGGCCGGATCGAAAACGTTTACGTGCTGAAAATCATGAACAAGGCACAGCGCCAGCTGACTTACGAGATTGAGGCAGACGGTCTGGATGGTTTGGTCTATGAGGGCAAAAAACAGATAGTGGCTGCCGAAGGTGAAATCCTGACCCTGCCGGTAGAGCTGTCGATTGATCCTGAAAAGCTGCCGTCAAGCACCAATGAAATCGAGTTTCGCATTCGGGCTATTGAAGATCCGAGTATAAAATCAGCGTCCGAAAGCCGTTTTATCGGTCCTTCAGTTCGCTAACCAAAAGGTTTTCCATGCACAACGACAGCGCCGCCCACCCCTGGTACAAAGAATTCTGGGCATGGTTCATTATTGGCATCCTGATGTGCTCGGTGATTTTGGGCACCACGATGGCCGTGACGGCCTTCCGTGGCGCTGACACCCTCGTCGTCAGCAATTACTACGATGCCGGCAAAGGCATCAATCAGTCACTTGAAAGGGAAAAATTTGCCGAGCGCCTTGGTATCCGCGGCAAATTGAATCTGCGCAACGATACCGGCGCTGTTGAGTTCGAGATTGAAGGCAACAGTCGCCCTCAATTGCTGACCTTGAACCTGATTTCGCCAACGCAGGCTGAAAAAGACCGGCGCATTGTCCTGCAACCCACGGACAGCAACCTTTATCAAGGCATATTGCCGGATCAGATTACCGGCCGCCGCTTTGTCGAAATTCTCGGCAAGGAAGGCGACAAGGAATGGCGCCTGTTTGAAGAGGAAGAGCTGGCACCAGGCCAGGTGATCCTCCTCGGCAACTGACCAACCGTGGCGACGCCTCTACCCTGCTATCACTGCGGCCTGCCGGTTCCTGCCGGCTCGCGCTTTTGTACCGTAGTGCTCGGAGAACAGCGCGAAATGTGTTGCCCGGGCTGCCAGGCGGTCGCGGCAGCCATTGCAGATGCCGGTCTTGAGAGCTATTACCGCCATCGTAGCGAAACGGCGGCCAATCCGGAGTCACTGACCCGCGCCCTTCCTGACGAACTGTTGCTGCTGGACCGTCAGGACGTCCAGCAACCCTTTGTGCAACATCAGGGTGAGCTGGCGGATACCAGCCTGCTGATCGAAGGCATCAGTTGCGCCGCCTGTGGCTGGCTGATCGAGAAACACCTGCGCGCGCTGCCAGCGGTAGCCGAAGCCAACCTCAATCTGTCCAACCATCGCCTGCATGTGCAGTGGGCCGACAGCCAACTGCCCTTGAGTCAACTGATCGCCAGCCTGCGCCAGATCGGCTATGCCGCTCACCCCTATCAGGCGGATCTGGCCGCCACCCAACTGCATCAGGAAAACCGTCGGGCGATCCGCCAACTCGGTGTAGCCGGAATGCTGTGGATGCAGGTGATGATGGCGAGCATGGCGACCTGGCCGGAGTTCAATATCGACCTTTCTGCCGGAATGGATCAGATACTGCGCTGGGTCAGCCTGTTCCTGACCACACCGATTGTTTTCTATTGCTGTACCGACTTCTTCAAAGGCGCTTTACGCGACTTGCGTACCCGCCATCTGACCATGGACGTTTCCGTCTCGCTGGCCATTGGCGGAGCCTATCTTGCCGGCATCTGGTCAACCATCAGCGGTAGCGGCGAACTGTATTTCGATGCCGTCGGCATGTTCGCGCTGTTTTTACTGGCTGGTCGCTATCTGGAACGGCGTGCCCGCGAGCGTACCGCAGCCGCCACGGCACAACTGGTGACGCTGCTTCCGGCATCCTGCCTGCGCCTGCATGCAGATGGCCACAGCGAGCGAATCCTGCTCAGTGAACTGGCGTTGGGTGATCGCCTGCTGGTCCCTCCGGGCGCGCTGTTGCCTGCCGATGGCCGGATACTGGAGGGAGAATCCAGTATCGACGAGTCGCTGCTGACCGGGGAATATCTGCCGCTGCCCAAATCCACTGGCGATAGCGTCACCGCCGGCACCTTGAATGTCGAGGGACCACTGACCATCGTGGTTTCGGCACTGGGCAAGGATACCCGCCTGTCCGCGATCGTTCGCTTGCTCGAGCGCGCCCAAAGCGAAAAGCCCAGGCTTGCAGAACTGGCCGACCGGGTGGCCCAGTGGTTTCTGCTGATTGTGCTGGTCACAGCAGGTCTGGTCGGTCTCATCTGGTGGCAGATCGACCCGCAACGTGCCTTCTGGATTGTACTGGCCCTGCTGGTGGCGACCTGCCCCTGCGCGCTTTCACTGGCTACGCCAACAGCACTCACCGCAGCAACCGGAAGTCTGCATCGACTCGGCCTGTTGCTGACCAGAGGTCATGTACTCGAAGGACTGGGCAAGATCGACACGGTCATTTTCGATAAAACCGGAACATTGACCGAGGGCCGCCTGACCCTGCGTGAAATACACCCGCTGGGTAGCCTGAACCAGGACGCCTGCCTGGCGCTGGCGGCTGCACTGGAAAACCGCTCGGAGCATCCGATTGCCAAAGCCTTTGGACGCGCGCCCCAGGCCGCAGAGAATGTCCAGAGCACCCCGGGTAAGGGCCTCGAAGGTCGGGTGGGTGAGCGTCTGCTGCGCATTGGTCAGCCGGATTTCGTCGCACAACTGAGTGCACAAGCGGCGCCTCCCATACCGGACGGTCATGGCCAATGGTTGCTGCTCGGCGACAGTACCGGCCTGCTCGCCTGGCTGGTACTCGATGATCACCTGCGTGAAGATGCGCCGGCACTGATTGCCGCCTGCAAGCAACGCGGCTGGCAAACACTGCTGCTATCGGGGGACACCTCGCCCATGGTCCTTGCGGTGGCTGCTGAGCTGGGGATCGACGATGTGCGGGGCGGACTGGCACCCAATGACAAACTGCAGGTCCTGCGTGAGCTGCATCAACAGGGCCGGCGGGTGCTGATGCTCGGCGATGGGGTAAACGATGTTCCGGTACTGGCGGCGGCCGATATCAGCGTAGCCATGGGTAGCGCTACCGATCTGGCGAAAACCACGGCCGATGCAGTGCTGCTCTCCAACCGCCTGAGCAGTCTGATCGAAGCCTTTAACCTGGCGCGACGGACACGCCGCATCATCAGCGAAAACCTGCTGTGGGCCACGCTGTACAATGGCCTGATCCTGCCCTTTGCCGCCCTTGGCTGGGTAACCCCGGTATGGGCGGCGCTCGGCATGTCGATCAGTTCGCTGGTGGTCGTACTCAACGCCCTGCGACTGACCCGTTAAGCCCGAAAAATTCCTCTGGAGCCAGCATGACAGCGCTTTACGTAATGATCCCCATCGCCGTGATCATTGTTGCCCTGGCCATCTGGCTGTTCTTCTGGGCAGTCGACAGCGGTCAGTACGACGATCTGGATAGCCCGGCACACAGCATCCTGTTTGACGACGAAGACCCTGCCCACAAGGCCGGCATCAACGAAGCCGAGGGCAGCGACGAGCAGGGCCCGCGACGTGGCTGATCTGCTGCCCCTGCTGATATCAGCGCTGATACTCGGGCTGCTCGGTGGCGGTCATTGTCTGGGCATGTGTGGCGGCCTGATGGGCGCCCTGACCATGGCCATTCCGGCCGAGCAGCGCAACCGGCGCCTGCAACTCCTGCTGGCCTACAACATTGGCCGCATCAGCAGTTATGCGCTGGCCGGCCTGCTGGTCGGACTGGCCGGCTGGGCCATCGGCAACAGCCCGGCCGCCCTGTTGTTGCGGGTACTGGCCGGCATTCTGCTGATCTGCATGGGGCTGTACCTGGCCGGCTGGTGGAGTGGCCTGACGCGCATCGAAGCACTCGGCCGCCATCTGTGGCGTCACCTGCAACCGCTGACCCGGCGCTTGATGCCCGTGACTTCTGTCCCGCAAGTACTCTTTCTGGGTGCCATCTGGGGTTGGCTGCCCTGTGGACTGGTCTACAGCAGCCTGCTGTGGGCTGCGAGTCAGGGCTCAGCGATCAACAGCGCATTATTGATGCTGGTGTTCGGTCTCGGTACGGTTCCGGTGTTACTGGCCACCGGCATGGCTGCCGAGCGACTGACAGCCCTGCTACGGCAACGCGGTGTGCGTATTGCCGGTGGTGCGCTGGTCATGCTGTTCGGTCTGTGGACCCTTCCCGGCCCGCACCAGCACTGGCTGATGGGGCACTGACTGGGGCAAAACCAGCAACAGATAGTTGCGCAGGCATTAGCACCCTTGATGCAGATCAAAACGCGAACCGTTCCCCCTCCTTAGACTGCCGGTCATTGCCCGCCAAACCGGACCTGCCAGCATGCTCGATGCCATTCGTTGGGACACCGATCTGATTCGCCGCTACGACTGCGCCGGTCCGCGGTACACCTCCTACCCGACTGCCGTGCAGTTCAACAATCAGATTGGCAGCTTTGATCTGCTCAGCGCCTTGCGTGGCAGCCGCAAAGCCATGCGTCCACTCTCGCTGTATGTGCATGTGCCGTTCTGCGCGAACATCTGCTACTACTGCGCCTGCAACAAAGTCATCACCAAGGATCGCGGTCGTGCGCAGCCTTATCTGGAAAGTCTGGCGCGTGAAATCAAGCAGATCGCCCACCACCTCAGCCCCGGCCAGGTGGTCGAACAACTGCACTTCGGCGGCGGCACGCCAACCTTTCTCAGCCACGATGAACTGCGCTGGTTGATGGCGGAAATCCGCAAGCACTTCCATCTGCTCGATGATGACAGTGGCGATTACAGCATCGAGATCGACCCCCGCGAAGCCGACTGGGCGACCATGGGCCTGCTGCGCGAACTGGGCTTCAACCGCGTCAGCCTCGGCGTGCAGGATCTCGACCCGGATGTACAACGGGCGGTGAACCGTCTGCAAAGCCTCGAACAAACCCGTGCGGTGCTGGATGCCGCGCATACCCTGCAGTTCCGCTCGGTCAACATCGACCTGATTTACGGCCTGCCCAAACAGTCGGCGGAGAGTTTTGCGCGCACGGTAGCGGAAGTCATCCGTCTGCAACCCGACCGCCTGTCAGTGTTCAACTATGCGCACCTGCCGGAGCGCTTCCTGCCGCAGCGGCGCATCAATAGCGAAGAATTGCCCAGCCCCGGGGAAAAACTGCTGATGCTGCAAAACAGCATTGAGCAGCTGACCACGGCAGGTTACCGCTATATCGGCATGGATCACTTCGCCCTGCCCGACGATGAACTGGCCAGCGCCCAGGAAGACGGCACGCTGCAGCGCAACTTCCAGGGCTACACCACACACGGTCACTGCGACCTGATTGGTCTGGGTGTGTCCTCGATCAGCCAGATCGGCGATCTGTATTGCCAGAACACCAGTGATATCGGCACCTACCAGACGACCCTGGACAATGCCGAACTGGCCACTCACCGCGGACTGCTATGCAATGCCGATGACCGTCTGCGCCGTGCCGTCATCCAGCAACTGATCTGCTCCTTCAGCCTGGATTTCGCCAGTATCGAAAACTCCTTCAATATCGATTTTCGCGCTTATTTCAGTGAGTGCTGGCCCCAGTTGCAGCAGATGGCCAGAGACAAGCTGATCAACCTCAGCGCCGACGGTATAGACATACTGCCGGCGGGTCGGCTGCTGGCGCGTTCGGTGTGCATGCTGTTTGATCGTTACCTGAGCGAGCAGACCCAGCAGCGCTTCTCCAGGGTTATCTGATCAGCGGGCCGCTGCTCAGCTTTTCCTTGGACAGTTCTCTGGCGAGATGCCCCGCGCATGCGTTAACCTTGCGGGAGAAAGTAATACGCAAGGAACACTCGCATGCCTGAAACGCTCAAAGTCCGCAGCCCGCATCAACCGCACTGTAACGAATGCAGTCTTTCCAGACTGTGCTTGCCTATTTCACTTGAATTTGAAGATGTTGATGCGCTGGACCAGATCGTCAAACGCGGTCGCCCCCTGAAAAAAGGCGATTTTCTGTTTCGTCAGGGTGAACCCTTCGAGTCGGTGTTTGCCGTTCGGGCTGGCGCCATCAAGACCTTCAGCCTGAGTGACAACGGTGAAGAACAGATCACCGGCTTTCACTTCCCCAGCGAACTGGTTGGCTTGTCAGGCATGGACACCGAACTCTACCCGGTTTCGGCGCAGGCACTGGAAAGCACGTCAGTCTGCGAAATCCCCTTTGATCGGCTGGAAGACCTCTCCATGCAACTGCCGCAGCTGCGCCGTCAGCTGATGCGCGTAATGAGCCGGGAAATCCGGGACGATCAGCAAATGATGTTGTTGCTGTCGAAAAAGACCGCTGACGAGCGAATAGCCGCTTTCCTGGTCAATCTGTCGGCGCGCTTCCGTGCCCGCGGCTTCTCATCCAGCCATTTCCGCCTGGCCATGTCACGCAATGAAGTCGGCAATTACCTGGGGCTTGCGGTGGAAACCGTGTCACGGGTTTTCACCCGCTTTCAGCAAAACGGCCTGATTGACGCAGAAGGCAAGGAAGTGCACATCCTCAAATCGATTGAGCTGTGCGCACTGGCTGGCGGCAATCTGGAAATCTGACGGGGCACAGTCTGCCCCCGGGGGTGCTCATGTCTGGCGATGCACTGAAGATCAAGGCGCATATTCGCGCCGTGGCGGACTACCCCAGAGCCGGCGTGATGTTTCGCGACATCACACCGCTACTGCAATCACCGCAAGCATTCCGCCGGGTGTGTGACGCGCTGGTCCAGCGCTACATCGACAGCGACATCAGCCACGTTGGCGGTATGGACGCACGCGGCTTCCTGCTGGCATCCGTGGTCGCCTACGCCCTCAACAAACCGCTGGTGCTGTTTCGCAAATCCGGCAAGCTGCCAGCCCAGGTCATCAGCGAGGCCTATCAGACCGAATATGGCCAGGCACTGCTGGAAGTGCACAGCGACAGCCTGTGCGAGGGTGACAGTGTCCTGCTGCTGGATGACCTGATTGCCACCGGCGGCACCCTGCTGGCTGCCGCCCAGCTGACCCGGCGTCTGGGTGCGCGCATCCACGAAGCCGCCGTGATCATCGATCTTCCCGAGCTGGGCGGCTCCCAGCGGCTGGAAGAAATCGGTATTGCCACGTTCAGCCTGACCACCTTTGCCCTCAGCGAGCACTGATGCTTCTGCGCATGTAAAGCGGTCGCCGGCGCAATTTTAAGCCCTATTGAAGTGGCGCACCCTCCGGCTTAATTCACCGAGCCAATATGCGCTGCACGCTTTGCTAAATCGCTCTGGAAATCTGCGTTGCGGCGGTGCAATCTTGCCTGATTGCTCTGCCTTGTCAGCTGCAAACCCTATCAACAAGAACAACACCTATCCGGGGACCGTCTCATGCAGTCATTCAACTACAAGGTTGCCGCCATCACCGGTGCAGGATCCGGCATAGGCCGTGCCCTTGCCTATGCGCTGGCGCGGCGTGGCTGTGACCTGGCACTGTCAGACATCAACGCCGACGGCATGGCGGAAACCGCTGCGCAGGCCAAGAAGTTCGGCATCAAGGTCAGCGAGCAGGTGGTGGATGTCAGCGACCGCCTGGCCATGCGCAGTTGGGCTGAAAAAGCGGTCGCCGAGCACGGCAAAATCAACATGATCTTCAACAACGCCGGCGTCGCCCATTGCGGCACCGTAGCCGAGACCGAGTACGCCGATTACGAATGGCTGATGGGGATCAATTTCTGGGGCGTGGTGTACGGCACCAAGGAGTTCCTGCCCTACCTGCAAGCCAGTGGCGAAGGCCATGTGATCAATATATCCAGCGTGTTCGGCCTGTTCGCCCAGCCCACGCAGAGCGTCTACAACTCCAGCAAGTTTGCGGTTCGCGGCTTTACCGAATCCTTGCGTCAGGAGCTCGACCTGAGCAATTGCAGCGTGTCGGCCAGTTGCGTCCATCCCGGCGGAATCAAGACCAACATCGCCCGTGCTGCCCGCTTCACCGACAGCGGTGGCCGCATGCTCGGGCGCAACAATGACCTCACCCGTCAGGCCTTCAATGACAACATGCTGCGCACCTCCCCGGACAAAGCCGCTGAAGTCATCCTGCGCGGTGTTGAGCGCAATCGCCGGCGCATCGTCATCGGCATGGATGCGCACCTGATGGACTGGGTGCAACGTCTGATGCCGGCCCTCTATCAGCGTCTGATCGTGACACTGACCCGCTGGAGCCGCTGAGTTCGCAGTAACCGGCCATGAACGGGCAAAAGGGGGGGATGTCGTGAAATTCATTTACGCGCTGCTGAGCATTGTGTTGCTGGCCGGCCTCGGTTTGCTGGTTGCGGGTCAGGCCGGAATGCTCGAAGGCACGGCGCCGCAAAAGCTGGGCGTGCTGGAGGGCAAGCTGCGCCCGCCTTCAGACACACCCAACAGCGTCAGCAGCCAGGCTGATCTGTACCCGGATCACCCGCAACAGAAGTACGCCCGGATTGCCCCGTTCACCTTCAGCGGTGATGGTCACCAAGCCATGCAGACCCTCGCCAATGTGCTGTCGGGCATGCACGAAACGCGGGTAGTGAAACAGGAAGCCGACTACCTCTACGCCCAAAGCACCACCACATGGCTGCGTTTCACGGATGATCTGGAGTTCTGGCTGGACCCCGCCCGCAACGTGATACAGGTGCGCTCGGCCAGCCGTATGGGCAAAAAGGATCTGGGCAAAAACCGGCAGCGGATGGAAACCATCCGCGAACTTTTCGGCAAGGCCCTTGCCGCTCAATGAGTGATCAGGCACCCGCCCCTTTGGCGGGTTAACGGAGAAGGTTTCATGAAGTTACTGCGCAAACAGGTCTTCCATCTGAGCGCCATGCCGCGCGATCTGGACTCGGTGATCAGCATTGACCACAGCAAGGAGGTCGACCCGCAGGAGGTCGGCATGCTGCAGGCCGATGTGGAGAAGATCTGGGACAACGTCATCAAGGTCTACAGGACCGGGGTTCACCCGGCCATCACCGTCAGCTTGCGGCGTCAGGGCAAGGTCATTCTGTCCCGCGCCATCGGCCATGCCCGTGGCAATGGGCCGGATGATCAGCAAGACACGCCGAAGCAGCTGGCCACCACCGACACACCGGTTTGTCTGTTTTCCACCTCCAAGGCCGTCACGGCGGTGCTCATGCACATGCTGGTAGAGGACGGCCTGATCAATGTGATGGACCCGGTGTCGTTCTATGCCCCCGAGTTTGCGCGCAAAGGCAAAGGCAACATCACCATTCACCAGATCCTGGCGCACCGTGGCGGCATTCCCGGGCTGCCGAGAAACGTCTCGATCGACACCCTGTGGGACGAAGAGGCCACCTGGGATCTGCTCTGCGATGCCGAACCGATCATGACCGACGGCTCCAAGCTCGCCTACCACGCGATTACCGGCGGTTTTGTGCTGGAGCGGGTGATCCGCAAGGTCACCGGGGACAACATCAACGCCTATATCGACCGCAAGATCCGCCAGCCGATGGGCATGCAGCACTTCACCTACGGCATGCCTGCCGACAAACTGCCTGAACTGGCACTGAACTACGCCACTGGCCCGCGGCCGGGCATGTTGCTTGGTGCCTTTATCAAGCGCGCACTGGGCGCCGACATAGTCACCGTGGCCGACACCTGCAATGATCCGCGCTTTTACCAGGCGATCATCCCGGCCGGCAACCTGGTGGCCAGCGCCGGCGAAGTCTCGGCGTTTTTCCAGATGATGCTCAACGGCGGAAAGTGGGGCCGCAAGCGTATCTGTGACGAGAGCACCGTGGTGCGGGCGGTGCAGGAGTTTGGCAATCGCTCGCTGGACCACACCCTGATGATTCCAATGCGCTACAGCGCCGGCCTGATGTTGGGCGACGAGCCTTTCGGCATCTGGGGCCCGCACAGCCGCCAGGCTTTCGGCCACGTCGGGCTGATCAACAAGTTTGCCTGGGCGGATCCGCAGCGCGAACTGTCAGCCGCCATCCTCACCAGTGGCATTCCGGTGATTGCCCATCACATCCTGCCGCTGGCCAA
>DATMWH010000135.1:0-3442 GCA_035562615.1 Pseudomonas sp.
GACTGGCGCGGCTTTCACAGCCCGAAGAATCTGGCCATGGCCGCCAGCGTGGAGATGGCCGAGCTGGTGGAAATCTTCCAGTGGCTCACGGAGGAACAGTCACGTCAGCTGCCGGCGGCAGCGTTGCAGCATGCTGGCGAAGAAGTCGGCGATATAGTGCTTTACCTGCTGTTGCTCTGCGCCGAACTGGGCATCGACATGCAACAGGTAGTGGATAGCAAACTGGCGGATAACGAACGGCGGTTCGTCCGATGAAAGATCGTCACTTCGACGCCCTGGCCGGGCGTTTTGCGGAAAAGATCTACGGTGGTGCCAAGGGTGCCATACGCCTGGCCGTGTTACAGGCGGATCTGGCTGAAGTGCTGCCCGAGCGACCACTGCGGGTGCTGGATATCGGCGCAGGTCTGGGTCACATGTCACTCTGGCTGGCCGAACGTGGTCATCAGGTGACACTTGCCGAGCCAGCCGAGCCGATGCTGGAGGCCGCCCGCGAGCGCTTCGGCTGCGCCGGGCAAAGCGCCACCTTTATTCAGGCGCCCTGGCAGGAACTGTCTGACCAGCTGCGCGAACCTTACGACCTGGTGCTCTGCCATGCCGTGCTGGAATGGCTGGCGCAACCACAGGCGATTCTGCCGGTCTTGCATCAACTCACCAGCGGCGATGGCTGGCTGTCGCTGGCGTTCTACAACCGCGACGCGCTGGTCTACCGCAATCTGCTCAAGGGGCATTTCCGCAAGTTGCGCAGTGATGAACTTGCCGGTGAAAAACAGAGTCTTACTCCGCAGCAGCCGATCGACCCGCGCGAACTCGAATCACAGATGAACAACGACTGGCAGATCCGGCAGCGCAGCGGTGTGCGGGTGTTCCATGACTATATGCCCGCCGAATTCCAGAAACGGGCCGAACTGGATGAGCTGCTGGAGATGGAGCTGGCCTATCGCCGCCACCCGGCTTACAGCGGTCTGGGCCGCTACCTGCACTGGCTGTGCCGTCCTTGCGGAGGTTGAACATGAAATATCCGGTGAGTCTGTGTCTGCTGCTGTTGCTCGGCGCCTGTCAGCAGACCCCAAACCCCTACACCGCCCAGTCCACACCCTATCCGCCGGCACCGGCGTCGGCGGCCGGGAACTTCGACCACAGCAACTACCCGCCTGCCCAACGTGACTTTGCGCTTTACCGCAGCTGGGCCTGGCGCAATGACGTACTGCCGGCCGGCAGCGGCTGGGTCAGTGCACAGCTGTTCAGCGACAGCATCAGTGCCAGCCTTGATCAAAGTGGCCTGCGCCCCGTGCAGGGCAAGGCACAGCCTGATTTGCTGGTCAGCGCCAGCGTGCTGACCCGCGAGGTGGAGATCTATCAGCCCGCCGACGTTGGCGGATTTTATGGCCGCGGCCCCTATGGCGACGGCTATGGCGTGGGCACGTCGGGGCCGGTGCATTCAACCCAGCAGGTCCTGCGCGTGCAGATCGACTTCTTCGATGCCCGCAGCGGTCAGCCGGTGTGGTCAGGTGACTCGGCCGAAATCAGTGGTTATGACAACGCCAACAGCGCCCAGACCCTGCGTGACGCGGTCGCCGAAGCAATGCAGAGCTATCCGCGGCAATAAGCTGACAAAACAGGAAAGTTGTCTAGGCTGAGGGAGTTATGCCCAGAGCCAAGCGCATGATTGCCGAGATCCCATCCAGCTGCCCAAAACATTTCGCCCTCTGGCGTGAAGCGCGGGAAATGCACAACCGTACGAAACTGGGCTCGAGCTTTTACCTGGTAGCATGGCTGCTGACCTGGCTGGCGCTGCCACCGAGCAGCCAGTTGACCGCCTACGGCCTGCTCGGCAGTGTTTTCTTTCTGGCCATGCTGGTCTCGCGCTGGACCCATCATCTGCCGGAAACCTCAACGGTAGAAAGCCTGCAACACTGGATCAACCTGCACTGGGTACTGGTCATTCTGACCACCGGCACCTGGGGCATGATCAATGCCGTGGTGCTGAACCGGGCTGACTTTGCCTCCGCGCATCTGGTCACCGTGATTGCCACCATTGCCTTCAGTACCGCCTTTGCCTTTACCTTCGCCATGCATCTGCCGCGCTGCCTGGTCGTCCTGTGCCTGCTCAATCTGCCCGGTCTGGTGGCCCTTGCCCGCGGCACGCAAGAGCAGTGGCCGGTGTTTGTCTGCCTGTGCTTCTACATGATTTACCTGCTGCTGTCGTGCCGGCGCAGCCATGCAGAATTTCTCACTTCAATCCGGCTGGAGCAGGAGCTGTTGGCCCAGCGCAATGCCCTGGAACAGCTCAGCCGCACGGACAGCCTGACCCAGCTGGGGAACCGCTACCAGTTCAATGACCTGTTCCCGGCGATGGTCGCCAGCGCACAAAGACAGGGCCTTGCCCTGGCGCTGGTGTTGCTCGACATCGATTACTTCAAACGGGTCAATGATGAGCATGGCCATGCCGCTGGCGACCAATGCCTGCAACAGTTTGCCGAACTGATGCGGCAGATGTTTCGCCGCGACAGCGATGTACCGCTGCGCCTGGGGGGCGAGGAGTTTGGCGTGCTGATGCCCGGCACCACACTGGAGCAGGCCGCGCAAATCGCCGAGCAGTTCCGCACTCGCCTCGCCGAAACGCCACTGGACCTGAATGGCACCCGCCTGAGCATTACCACCAGCCTGGGCGTCGGCGTTTACGACCTGCGCCTGGACAGCGGCGCAGACGCCTTGTACAAGCGCGTCGACGCTGCGCTGTATCAGGCCAAGGAAGAAGGCCGTAACCGTCTCAAACTGGCCGCCGGCGGGCGCCGGGAAAGCCTGCTGGCTGACTCACCGTCTCCCTGAGTCTCCGCCTAACCACGGCGCTTACTGCACCAGGCTGAATTCCAGCCGCGCGGTTTGCCCGGCCTCGTCCAGCACACTGAGCTGATAACGGCCCAGCCGCTGGAAGGACTGATGGAAAAAATCCCCTTCAGCGGTGTCCGTCAGCGGCACCCCATCGAGAAACCACCAGCGTCGCCCGCTGCCCCCCAGGGCCGAGAGTTTCAGGCGCAGCGCTTCCGCACTGGCCGCCGGCCTGCGCAGCTGGTCACCCTCGCGCACCCCGACAATCGACAAGGGTGCGCTGGCCACCGGCAACTCGGGCGGGCACGCCGGATCACTGGCCGGCAGCCGCGCACTGCGCCGCTCGCGCCGCGGCAGCCAGGGTTCCAGTGCCGCCGGCCAGAAGATCAGCTGACGCGGCAATGCCCCCGCGCAACCGGCAGCGGTCTGGCGGCCCTGCGCATCGACCCAGAGGGTCTGCTGCAAACCAAGGCCCAGCGGCTGATCCAGTGCCTGCAGGGTCGGCGGCGTGGTGCCATCGAGCGTCCAGGCAAAGCGCTGGCGCCGGCAGTTCGGGTCCTGACTGTCCAGCGGCTGCCCCAGCGGCCAGCAGATCGCGGCGACCCCAACGCTG
>DATMWH010000136.1:0-4717 GCA_035562615.1 Pseudomonas sp.
GCGGATTTCCGGCAGTCACTGGCATGTGCAACTGCACCTGGAACTGCCGGCCGACATGCCGTTGATTCAGGCTCACGCGCTCTGCGATGCTGCCGAAGCGGCGATTCACCGCGAATTTCCGCGCACCGAAGTGCTGGTGCACGCCGACCCTACGCACAGCCCGTTGACCGGGAAGTCATCCGTCACCCCAAGCAACTGACAAGGAAACCTGTATGCCACTGAGTACAAGTGCCATCGCCCTGCTGGGTCTGGTTGGCTGGAGCCTGATTCTGGTGTTCTTGCTGGCCAACATGCGCGGCATCAAAGTGATGGGCGGCCACAAGGCGGTCAATGCCTTCAACGCCGATGGCAGCGATGTCCCCGGCTTCGGCCAGCGCCTCACCCGCGCCTATGCCAATTGCCTGGAAAATCTACCCGGCCAGACCGCGGTGCTGCTGTATGCCCTGTTTGCCGGGCAAACCGCGATCACCGACCCGCTGGCGGGCACCCTGCTCGGCGCACGTCTGCTGCAGTCCTGCGTGCACCTGTGCAGCACCGCGCCGCTGTTTGTCTGGATCCGCTTTGCCAGCTATCTGGCACAGGTGCTGATTCTGGCGTACTGGCTGCTCGCGCTGAGCGGCCTGATTTAGTCAATCGAACCAACAAAAAGGGCAGCCCGCAGGCTGCCCTTTTTGTTTCGTCCTGCTGCGATGCGGGTAACACCGTTTTCCTCGCCTGCCTGGTTGGGCCTGCGGACCCGGGAGCCGCGCGGTCCGGTAAGACCTGCGGCGGCGGCCGCCTGGTTGGGCGGACCGCGTGGACGCCATCGTCCGGGCCGTGAAACTGAAAGCCAGTGTACGCGTCAGGGCGCAGCAGGTGCTTGCGAAGATTGCGCAATACAACCATGATCGCGCAATAAATATTCAAAATTTAAAACCATTGCGCAATTACAAAAAGGAAGATCGCCATAGTGAACAAACTGGACAGATACGACCTGAAGATTCTTGCCGAAATGCAGCGCGATTCGCGCATTTCCAATCAGGACCTTGCCGAGCGCATTGGTCTGTCACCCTCGCCCTGCTCGCGCCGGGTCAAGCAACTGGAAGATGATGGCTACATCCTGCGTCAGGTCGCCCTGCTGGACCGCAAGAAACTCGGCCTGTCGCTGACCGCCTACGTGCTGATCGGCATGGACCGGCATACCCCGGAGCGTTTCGAAGGCTTTGAAAAGGCCATCCGCCAATGCCCGGAGGTTCTCGAATGCAGCCTGGTCACCGGGGTGGATGCCGACTATCAGTTGAAAGTGGTGGTCGCCGACATGGATCACTATCAGCAGTTCCTGCTCGGCCAACTGACCCGCATAGAAGGCGTGACCAGCGTGCGTTCGAGCTTCGTCCTCAATCAGGTGCTGAGCAGTACCGAACTACCGCTGGAGCACCTGCGCGACTGAGTCGCAGCCACCGGCGAGCGACCAGCGCGTATAATCGCGCCCGGCAAACCGACACCCGCACGAGGCAAGCAATGGAAACCGAACAGTTCGAATCACTGATGATGTATGTGCTGGTCAGCGGCCTGATGCTGTTCATGGCCTTTATCATCTGGGACCTGGCCAAAACCTCCAAGGCCGGCCGCCTGGGCACGGCCATCCTGTTTCTGGGCCTGGGCCTGTGCCTGTTTGCCTTCGCCGCCAAGCCGATCATTGGCTACTTGATCGAAGAAGTGAATCACATCCCCAGCGGGCACTAGGGTCTGAGATCAGTGCGGCTATTGTAGGAGCCAGCTTGCTGGCGATGCTCTTCATGCAGCGAATCGCCAGCAAGCTGGCTCCTACACACAATCGGCCTGGTGCCAGTTACAACAGTATTGGCGGCACTTCCCGCCACTCGCCGGGTTGCAGGGCTTCCAGACGCCAGGGGCCGATCTGCACCCGCACCAGCCGCAGGGTCGGCAGACCGACCGCCGCCGTCATGCGCCGTACCTGCCGGTTGCGCCCTTCGCGAATGATCAACTCCAGCCAGCAGGTCGGCACGCTTTTGCGAAAGCGCACCGGCGGATCACGTGGCCACAGCTCCGGTTCCGCCAGCAGACGCGCGGCCGCCGGCAGGGTCATGCCGTCATTCAGCTCAACGCCGTCACGCAGGCGCTGCAGGTGCGTTTCGTCAGCCTCGCCCTCGACCTGCACCCAGTAGGTTTTCGGCAGTTTGTGCCGGGGATCGGCGATGCGTGCCTGCAGGCCACCGTCGCTGGTGAGCAGCAACAGGCCTTCGCTGTCGCGATCCAGCCGGCCAGCCGGGTACACGCCGGGCACGTCAATAAAGTCCTTGAGCGTGGCGCGTCCATCACCGCCACTGAACTGGGTCAGCACATCAAAGGGTTTGTTGAACAGCAACAGACGCGGTGCGGCCGGTGCGGCTTTGGCCACCCGGCGCGGAGGGTTGCGGGTATGCGGAGGACGAGACATGACTGGAAAACACTTGGCCGGGCAAAGGCTGGGACAGGCATGCTAGGTTCTGCGCCAACCCTTCGCAAGCACGAGCCGCCCCGCCATGCCCAGCCCACTGCGTCCCGCCTGGAAAATCAATCTGGAGAGTTTTCTGGGGCGCGGCCTGCCCGGCCATCAGGGGCCCGTCACAGAGCACTTTGACGGCAAACGCTTCCACAACCTCGAGCCCAAGCCGCACAAGGGCCTGTACCGCCTGCTCAAATGGCAGCTCAGCCGCGCACCGCAACCAGACTGGATCGAACAGCCGGGGCCGGCGCAGCCACCCGAAATTGCCGAGCGGGTAACCGGCGCCGACCTGCACGTCACCTATATCAACCACGCCACCCTGCTGATCCAGCAGCACGGGCTGAACATCCTCACCGACCCGCTGTGGTCCGAACGCGCCAGCCCGTTCCAGCTGATCGGGCCGAAGCGCCACCACCCGCCCGGCCTGACACTGGAGCAGCTGCCGCCGATCGACCTGATTCTGGTCAGCCACAACCATTACGACCATCTGGATCTGCACACGCTGGCGCAACTGGCCGAACGCTTTCCCACGGCTCAGGTCGTCAGCGGACTGGGCAATGCCGCGCTGATTCGCGAGAGCGGCTTCACCCGCATCGCGGAGCTGGACTGGTGGCAAAGCCTGGCGCTGAATGCCGAGGTGACTCTGCACAGCGTGCCAGTGCAGCACTGGTCGGCGCGCAGCACGCACGACACCAATCAGACCCTGTGGCTGGGCTTTGTGCTGCAATCCGCGCAGGGCGCGGTGCTGTTTCCCGGCGACAGCGGACTGGGGCCGGAATTCAAGCTGATCCATCAGCGCTTCGGCCAGCTGCGCTTTGCCGCGCTGCCGATCGGCGCCTACGCGCCGCGCTGGTTCATGCGCGACAATCACATGAACCCGGACGATGCCGTGCAGGCGCACCTGCAGTTGCAGTCGCAGCAGAGCATGGCCATTCACTTCGGTACCTTCAAACTCTCCGACGAAGGCCAGTTCGCCCCGCTGATGGCGCTGGAGCAGGCCCTGCACGACCGCCAGGTGCCCAGCGAGAGCTTCCGTGCCCCCAAACCCGGCGAGCAGTGGCGGGTGGCACCACTTGGCGACGTGGCAGAGTAAACTTCAGCGTCGATCAAACGGAGCACCCGCCCATGCTGCCAGCCCCCGAACAAACTGCCGATCTGCTGCTGCGCGGTGCCGGGCTCGGCCTGCTGGCGCTGCTGGCGGTGCGTCTGCTGCAGCCGCCGCGCCATCTCAATCGCCTGCTGTGCCTGGGGCTGGTGCTGGGTATCAGCGGCTACCTGCTCAGCTCGGGCGGCTTCGATGCCGACATGCCGATGCTGTTTCGTTTACCGCTGATCATGCTCGCCACACTGGCTCCGGGGTTGTTCTGGCTGTTTGGACAGGCGCTGTTTGACGACGAACTGCACTGGCGCTGGCTGCACGCGCTGCCGTTGATTGCCCTCGCCCTCACCCCTGGCGCGTGGCTGCTGTTCGCCCATTCGGCCGCGGCACGTCAGACCATCGAACTGCTGCAGCACCTGCTGGCCGCCCTGCTGACGGGCCACGTGCTGTGGCTCACCTGGCGCGACCGCAACAGTGATCTGCTGGCCAAGCGGCGCTTGCTGCGACTCTGGCTCGGACCAGGCATAGGCCTGTATATGCTGACGATACTGCTGTTTGAAATCGGTTATGCGAACAACGACGAACCCGGCTGGCTGAACCTGCTCAACCTGTTGGGCATCGCGCTGGGAACGCTCGGGCTGAGCATCAAGCTGGACGACCTGCTGGAGTTGCTCACCCCGCGCCAGGCAAGCGTCGGCAACATGTTAACTGAAGACGGCCACCCAGCCCCGAACAACCGGCAGCCCGACAGCGATGGCCCCGGCAACCCCGATGAACCAGCCCTGCAACGCCTGCAGCAGGCGATGCAGGAAGCGCAACTGTGGCGCCGCGAAAGCCTGGAAGTGGCTGATCTGGCCAGCCATCTGGGTCTGGCCGAATACCGTCTGCGCCGGCTGATCAACGGTGCGCTCGGGCAGCGCAACTTCAACAGCTACCTCAACCAGTTCCGCATCCAGGCCGCGTGCGAACAGCTGGCGGACCCGGCACGGCGCCGCCTGCCCGTGCTGAGCATCGCGCTGGATGTCGGCTTTGCCTCCATCGGCCCCTTCAACCGTGCGTTCAAGGCACAGCTGGGCATGACCCCCAGCGAATACCGCCGGCAAAAGCTCGGCGAAAACTGATAAAGCTGG
>DATMWH010000137.1:0-2872 GCA_035562615.1 Pseudomonas sp.
GCAGTGGCTGATGTTCCAGATGGGCGGCATCGGGCCGATGATGGGCCAGGCCAATGTGTTCTTCCGTTACTTTCCCGAGAAGATCCAGCCGGCCATCGATCGCTACCAGGGAGAGGTCAAGCGCCTGTTTGGTGTGCTCGATGGTCATCTGGCAGCGCATGAGTACCTGGTCGGCGATTATTCGATCGCCGACATCGCCAACTTTGCCTGGGTCACCACGCACGAGTGGTCAGGGGTGGGCGTTGAAAACTTCCCCCATTTGTCGCGCTGGCTGGAACAGATTCGCCAGCGCCCGGCAGTGCAGCGCGGCTTGCAGGTGCCGCCGCCGAAGATGACCGAAATGAAGGGCGAAAGCGCCGACAAGTTCATCAAAGACGCACGCACCATCCTGCAAAAGTAAGAAAGCAAATCATGAAAGTTAACGGCAAATGCCTTTGTGGCCAGGTCACCTTTTCGGCAGAGGTTGACGAATCGAAAGTAATGCTGTGCCATTGCACCGACTGCCAGGTGCAGGCCTCGACGGCGTTTCGAATTGGCGCGCTGATCAACAGCGGCACATTCTCGATGCAGGGCGAGGTCAAGGAATACTGCAAGATCGGCACCACCGGCGCACGGCGCATGCAGGTGTTCTGCCCAAGCTGCGCGACAGGCATTTACAGCTACACACCAGATAATCCAGCCCCTGTTTACAGCCTGCGCCTGGGTGCGGTGGAGCAGCTGCGCCAGTTGCGTCCGGCGATCCAGATCTGGGGGCGCTCGGCGCTGCCTTGGCTACCGGTACTGCAGGACATTCCCTGTGTCATGGAGCAGGAGGTCGTGGCGCAGTCCTTGAAGCCAACGGCTTAAGAGCGACACCCGATCGTGCCCAACATGACAAGGTATGACTCAGACCTGCCGGTGCCGCCACTGATCGGAGAAACGCGGGTACTGGCGAGTGGCGTCAGCGCCTAGCTGGTCTTTACACGCCAGGGCGCGCAGACGCCCGGCTGTCATTTAAACCATAGAGGGCAATGCCCCGGAGACAAAAGCATGTTGCAAAGCTTCCCCCGCCTGGTGCTTGGCGTATTGCTGTTCATCAACGTCATTGGCTACATCGACCGAGCCATGTTGCTTGGCTTCTCGCCGCAGATCACCGGCGATCTGCAGCTGAGCAATACCCAGTTCGGCCTGCTGACCGGCGCGGTCTGGGTGCTCAGTTACGGCGTGATGGCCGTGATTTGCGGTTCGATGGCCGACCGCTACAGCCGCACGCGACTGATCAGCGTCGGCATGTTCATCTGGAGCGCCTGCACCGCGGCATCGGGGATGGCCGACACCTTTGGGCACATGGTGCTGGCACGCATGTTGGTCGCGTCGGGCGAAGCGGCGCTGGTGCCCGCCGGCACCTCGCTGATCGCCGATCTGTTCAATGCAAAAAACCGCAGCACCGCCAACGGATTGTTCTTTACCGGTATTCCCCTGGGCATCGGCATTGCCTATTTGCTCAGCGGCACGCTGGGGGTGAGCATCGGCTGGCGCAACTCCTTCATCCTGCTGGGGGTGGCCAGTGCAGCCATTTCCATTGTGCTCTGGTTCATCAAGGACGATCTGCCCCGGCGCGGCGATGATCACGGTGAATCCGGCGCGCCCGCGCAAAAGATAACGGCCAAGATGCAAGCGCTCGCAGTGCTGCGCACCTTTGCCGAGCGACCGGTGCTGATCTTCACCCTGATCGGCTTTGTCTGCGTTCACTTTGCCGTGGCCGGCGGCTATTTCGTGCAATTGTGGCTGGTGCGTGAGTTGGGGTTTGAGCAGGCATCCATTGCGCGGCAGTTGGGGTTGCTGCAGATTCTTCTCGGCTGTCTGGGCGCGGCCGGTGGCGGCTGGGCGTCGGACTGGATCATGCGTCACTCACGCTTCAGTCCGGCGGCCTTGCCTATTCTGGCCCTGGCGGTCTGCCTGCCCTTGATGTTTGCCAGCCGCTTCGCCTCGGCGGGGGAGCCATTGCTTTACCTGGGTCTGGGGGCTTCGTTTCTACTGCCATTCTCGATTTACGGTAGTTCGCTCGGCCTGTTCCAGCGTACCGCGCCAGTGATGATTCGGGCGACCGTGATCGGCATTGCCATGTTGAGCCTGAACATCGTTGCACTGTCGTTGGGCACGCTGCTGATTGGCTGTATGGCCGATGTGCTCGCCCATTCAGGCAATGCCACACCTTTGAAGTGGGCGATGCTGACCTTTGACAGTCTCACGGCGCTGGCCCTGGTTGGCTATCTGGGCGCTGCCGCCTGCCTTCGCGGGCAGGCAAAGTCAGCAGGGAAATGATGCTGGCAAGTGCCCGGTTTTAACCAGAATGGTGCAACCCTCGATGCTGAACGGCTGGTGCGCACTCAAGTGCGGGCTGCGGATCCAACTGCCGGCCGGGTAGCGGCCCAGTTCATCTTCGAACACCCCATCGATCACAAAAATCTCTTCACCGCCGTAGTGACGGTGCGGGTTGAAGTAAGTGCCCGGCGCCCAGCGCACCAGCGCGGTGTGCTGCGTTTGAAACTCAGACAGCGGCAACACGCGCAGCCCTTCGACCATGCCCTGGTACCAGGTCGCGCTTTGCGTGTCCACCACCACCGGTTCCTGGTCAACTGGATCGAGGTGACGCAATTTCACAAACAGCGTGCAACCCTGGACCGAATACGGTGCATGGGCTGAACCCGCGGGGTTTTTGAGATACGTTCCAGGGCCATATTGGCCGCGTTCATCGCCCAAGTCACCTGTCAGCACCAGAATTTCTTCTCCCAGCTCATGCACGTGGCGGGTGAATTGCGAGCCTGGCGCATAACGCACGATGGACGTGGCGCGCGCCACCTCGCCGCCGTCACGCTCAATCAGGCGCCGC
>DATMWH010000138.1:0-3294 GCA_035562615.1 Pseudomonas sp.
CAGAACCGCTCACAACTGACGCTCAACCTGCTGCTCTGGGGTTTGTTGTTAATCGCTCTGGCACGACCGGTCTGGGTCGAGCCGCCGCTTGAACAGAGCAAACCGGCACGCGACCTGCTGCTGGCCATCGACATCTCGCAATCGATGGAAGCCAAGGACTATCTGGGCCGCGACGGTCAACCGGTGGACCGGCTGACGGCCGTCAAGCAGGTGGTGCAGGACTTTATCGACCGGCGCTCGGATGATCGGCTGGGGTTGATCCTGTTTGGCGACGGTGCCTTCGCTCAGGCACCGCTGACCCTCGACCACGGCAGCCTGAAACTGTTGCTCGATCAGGCCGGGATCGGCATGGCCGGCCCGAGCACCGCAATTGGCGATGCCATTGGCTTGGGCATCAAGATGCTGGAGCAGAGTGAGCAGCCGGAAAAGACCCTGATTCTGCTCACCGATGGCAACGATAACCGCAGCGTGATTCCGCCCGTGCAAGCCGCAGCGCTGGCCGCCAGCAAGCACATCCGCATCCACGCCATCGGCATGGGTGACCCGCACGCCAGCGGCGAAAACCGTGTCGATACCAAGGCGCTGGAGAAGATTGCACAGGCCACCGGCGGGCGCAGTTTCATGGCCAGTGACAGTTCCGCACTGACCGAGATCTATCAGACCCTCGACCAGATCACCCCGCATGAGGTGCGACACCTGAGTTTCCAGCCCAAGCGCGATCTGTTTGTCTGGCCGCTGGGCGCCGGCCTGCTGTTGCTGTGTCTTTATCATGGGCTGGCCGCCCTGCGCGGACGTAGGCGCTCAAAGCCGCGTCCGGTTGTAAGCAGTGAGGCCGGCTGATGGAAATCGACCTCAACCAGCTGCACTTCATCCGCCCGCTCTGGTTGCTGCTGATCCTGCCAGCGCTCCTGCTGCCCTGGGCCTGGCACCGCCAACGCGGCGGCCTGCAGCGTTTGCGCACGGTGTTCGCTCCACACCTGCTCAAGCATCTGGTTGTCAGGCCCGAAGACGCGCAACGCCTGCGCCCGGCCTGGTTGCTCGGTGCCCTGCTGGGACTCGGCGCCCTCGCCGCCGCCGGGCCGACCTGGGAGCTGGATCGCCCGCCGTTTCTCGAAGACAAGGCGCCACTGATTCTGGCCGTCGACCTGTCGCCCTCGATGGATGCCGGCGATGTGGCGCCCAGTCGGCTGGAAGCGGTGCAGAACAAGCTGCGCGACCTGCTTGAGCGCCGCGCTGGAGCCCGTACGGCCCTGCTGGTATATGCCGGCACGGCGCATCTGGTACTGCCGCCCACCGACGACCCGCAACTGCTGGAAACCTATATTCAGGCGCTGTCCACCAACCTGCTCGACACCCCGGGGAAAAACGCCCTGGCCGCCACGCAAGAAGCCATCCGCCTGCTCGATGCAGAGAAGAGCCCGGGCACGCTGGTGCTGATCAGCGACGGCGCCGACACCAGCCAGCTGGATACGCTCAGCCAGCAGCTCAACGCCTCGCCCGAAGATTTGCAGGTACTGGTCCTGGCGGTCGGCAACCAGAGCGGCGGCCTGATCACCGATGCCAGTGGCGCACCCCGACTGGACAGTCGCGGCAAACCGGTGATCAGCGAATTCGACAAACAGGCGCTGGAGGAGTTGGCGGATGCCGCCAATGCACCGATCGGCAGCCTGACGCCCAACGCTGATGATCTCGACTGGATTCAGCTGCACGCCCAACAGCACTTCCGTGCGGCCAACCCGGACAACCCCGAGTTGCACTGGAAAGACATGGGCTACTGGCTGTGCTGGCTATTGCTGCCCTTGGCCTGGCTGGCGATCCGCAAGGGCTGGAGCGTCAGCTGGATGCCGGCGCTATTTCTGACTGCAGGTCTCAGTCTGACTGCCGAACAGGCACACGCAGGCTGGCTGGCCGATGTGTTTTTCACTGCGGATCAGCAGGGCCGCTGGTATTTCGAGCAGGACCAACTGCCGCTGGCGGCCGAGCATTTCAGCGATCCCTACTGGAAAGGTCTGGCGGCGTATCAGGCGGCCGAATTCGACGACGCTCTGGCCAGCTTCGCGCGCATGGCCAATGGCCCGGTCGCGCAGCATCCGGCCGCCTACTTTTACATCGGCAACACCCAGGCGCGCCTGATGCGCTACCCGCAAGCCATCACCGCCTATACCGAAGCGCTGCGCCTGCAACCGGATTTCCCAGAGGCCAGCTTCAATCTGGCACTGGTCATTGAGTTGCAGCGGCAGTTCGAAATCGACCAGCAATCTGCCCCTCAGGATGATGAAGGCAGCGAGCAGTACGACGACAAGGGCGAACCCGGCAAAGGCAAAGAGGCCATGGTCACAGCGCCAAAGCCGACCGCTGCCGACGTCTGGTTGCGCAACCTCAGCACCTCACCGGCAGGCTTTCTGCGCAACAAGTTCAGACTGCAACAACAGTTAACCGAGCCCACAGGAGCCACGCCATGAGGCTTGTGCTGCTGCTTGCCGGCTTGCTTGCCTGTTGCAGTTACGCACAGGCCGAACCACAGGTCCGTGTGGAGGCCCGCCTGCAACCCGCAGCGCCCTATCAGGTAGGCGCCACCCTGCGTCTGGAGGTGGACCTGCTGACCAGCACCTGGTTCACCCAGGCACCACAACCGGCGCCGCTGGAGCTGCCAAACGCGCTGATCTCGCCCCCCACCGGGCAAGCCGACAAGCTGACACTGACCATCGACGGTGAGACCTGGTTCGGCCTGCGTCTGACTTACCTGATCAGCCCGACCGCGCCCGGCCAGTTCAGTATTCCGGCGCTGCCGTTCAGTCTGCACCTCGGCCAGGCCGCAGGCCCAATCAATGTCAGCAGCGCCGCGCTGAACTTCAACGTCAGCGGTGCTGCCCTGACCGAGCAGCCCACTAACCATCTGGTCGCCAGCCAGATCCGTATGACCCAGCAGTGGCAGCAATCGGCAGACCCGCTCAAGGTCGGCGAGCGGATCACCCGGCAGGTGCGCATTGAAGCCGATGGCGCGCAGGCCATGCTGATTCCACCGGGCGAGTTCAGCGACATCCCCGGCCTCAAGCGCTACCCGCAGGCACCCTCGGTCAGCACCCTGAGTGATGGGCGGGGCAGCATCGACGGTGGTGTGCGCATCGACAGCGTCAGTTATGTGGTCGAGCAAGCCGGTGACTACAGCCTCCCCGCAGTCGAACTGCACTGGTGGAGCACTAACAGTCAGAGCGAACAGACCAGCCGCGTGCCCGCCATCGACTTCGCAGCGCTGCGCAGCAGCGCTTACCAACTGCCGTTCTCGCTGGAAGC
>DATMWH010000139.1:0-1580 GCA_035562615.1 Pseudomonas sp.
GTGTGCTGCGGTTGCGAGTGATCGAAATCGCAGTCGCCGTAGTCGACGGTCGCCAGCAGGTCGAAGGGGTCGAACTCCCACGGCCAGTGGCGTTCCCAGGCACTGGTGATCGAGGCCGCACGCACGGCGCGCGGGCCGAACCGGGTGCCCGGCCGGTTGGTGGTGGCGGTGTCGAACGGCACACCACTGACTACCAGATCAACCCCGGTCAGATCACGGGTATAGCGACGGCGCATAAAGCTGGTGACGCCGGCGTAGGTCGGTTCGGAAAAGGTGCCGTACAGGCTCTCGCGGGTGATGGCCAGGTCGTTGCCTTGAAATGCTTCCATGATGGGTTCCTGAATACTTGAAAATAATGGCGTTGTACGGCTTGCATGGCGCCGTTTGTAGGGTGGGTTAGCCGTGTAGCGGCGTAACCCACCATCGATGCCAAAGGTATTGTCATTGCCGGCCTTACGACCGGTTGTTGGGTTACGGCCGTTGGCCTAACCCAACCTACAGGTGATCATTCTGCAGCTAGCCGATATCAATACTGACTGCGGAAACTGGTCCAGATGCGCGTGCGCTCGCGTTGTGCCTTCAGCGGCTGAGTCTGATCGCTGAACAGTTTTTCGCGCACTTCCTGCGGCGGATAGATGTCCGGATCACCCTTGATCGCCGGATCAACCAGCGCATCGGCAGCCTGGTTGGCATTGGCGAAGTAAATGGAGTTGGTCAGCTCGGCAATCACCTCCGGGCGCAGCATGAAGTCGATGAACTGACGCGCGGCTTGCGGGTGCGGGGCATCCGCCGGAATGGCCATCACATCGAACCAGATCAGTGTGCCTTCACGCGGGATGCGGTACACCACCTCGAACGGCTGCTGGTTCTCTGCAGCCTGCGCAGCCGCCATACCGGCATCGCCGTTGTAGGTCAGCGCCAGGCAGATTTCGCCTTTGGCCAGATCATCAATATGCTTGCCGGTACCGACGTAACGAATATTGGGTTGCAGCGCCGTGAGCAGCTGCTGCACCGCCTTCAGATCTGCCGCTTGGGTGCTGTAAGGGTCACGACCGAGGTAATTCAGCGCAATGCTGATCACTTCCTGCGGCGAATCCAGCACGGCAATTCCGCAGTCCTTGAGCTGGCTGGCGTATTCGGGCTTGAACAGCAAGTCCAGCGTATTGAGCGGCGCCTGCGGCAGGCGTTTCTGCACCGCCTGCAGGTTCAGGCCAAGCCCAACGGTGCCCCAGGTGTAAGGCACGCCATAGCGGTTATCCGGGTCACTGACGGCCAGCTTGGCCAGCAGTTCGGGGTCGAGATTGGCGTAGTTGGGCAGGCTGCCCGATGGCACCTCCTGCACGGCCTTGGCCTTGATCGCCCGTGCCAGCGCGCTGGAGGCCGGAAACACTACGTCATACCCACTGCCACCGGTGAGCAGCTTGCTGTCCAGCGCCTCGGCGCTGTCGAACACGTCGTATTTGACCGCGATACCGGTCTGGTCCTTGAACTGCTGCAAGCCCTTCTCCGGAATGTAGGAGGACCAGCTGTAGATGTTCAGTACCTTGTCTTCAGCCAGCGAAGGCAAACATAAACTGAGC
>DATMWH010000140.1:0-2134 GCA_035562615.1 Pseudomonas sp.
GGATTCAGCTGCGCGGCGCATAGGCAAACACGTCGGCACGCATCCGCGCTGCCTCCATGCCTGCCTCAACCAGAGCATCCAGCGTCGCATAGATCATCGCCGGCGAGCCGCTGGCATAGACATGCAGCGTGTTGAGGTCACTGAAGTCTTCGCGCACCGCCTGGTGCAGCAACCCTGTGCGGCCCTGCCACTCTCCCGGCTCGCTGACCACCTTGTGCAGATGCAGATTGCTCAGCTGCTGCCATTGCGCCCAATGCGGCAAATCGTAGAAATCTGCCGCATGACGGGCACCCCAGTAGAGATGAATCGGGTATTCGAAACCCACCGCCCGGCAATGCTCGATCAGGCTGTGCATCTGTGCCATGCCGGTCCCGGCGGCAATCAGCAGCAACGGGCCATCCGGCAGCCGTGCCAGATGAGTATCGCCAAACGGCAACTGCACGCGGGCGATACGATCACTACGGATCTTCTCGAGCAATTTGGTCGGGCGCTCTTCACGGGCCAGAATATGCAATTCGAGCTCACGTCCGGCCTGTGGCGAAGACGCCAGTGAAAAGGCCGCCTGCTCGCCACCCTCGCATTCGATCATCAGGTACTGCCCGGCGTGATATCGCGGCAACTTGCCTGCCGGCGCCAGCAGGCGCAGGCGCAACACATCCCCACCCACCTCGGCACAGTCGAGCAGCTGGCAACTCAGCTGCCGGCGCGGCAACTCTCCCGGCGCCAGCACGCCATACCATTGCAAAGAACAGTCCTGCAGCGGTTCCGCCATGCAGGTCAGCAGCTCGCCATGATCCAGCTCCACGCCGGCTTGCCGCACCCGGCCTTCAACCAGCAAGGCCGAACAGACATGGCAATTGCCATTGCGGCAACTCTGCGGGCAGTCATAACCCAGACGGCGTGCACCCTCGAGCAGACGCTCGCCCGGCTGCAGTTCCAGCACGGCCCCGGAGGGTTGCAGCGTAATGCGCATCAATCGATTCCCAACTCGGCCCACAACGCATCCACCCGTTGCTTGACCGCCTCATCCTGCACGATCACCCGACCCCACTCGCGCGTGGTTTCGCCCGGCCACTTGTGGGTGGCATCCAGGCCCATCTTCGAACCCAGCCCGGAGACCGGCGAGGCGAAGTCGAGGTAGTCGATCGGCGTGTTGTCGATCAGCACCGTGTCGCGCTTGGGATCCATGCGCGTGGTGATGGCCCAGATCACGTCGTTCCAGTCGCGGGCGTTGACGTCATCGTCAGTCACGATGACGAACTTGGTGTACATGAACTGCCGCAGAAAGCTCCACACCCCGAGCATCACGCGCTTGGCATGGCCGGGATACTGCTTCTTGATGGTCACCACCGCCATGCGGTACGAACAGCCCTCGGGCGGCAGGTAAAAGTCGGTGATTTCCGGGAACTGCTTCTGCAGAATCGGCACGAAGACTTCGTTGAGTGCCACCCCGAGAATCGCCGGCTCGTCCGGCGGGCGCCCGGTGTAGGTGCTGTGGTAGATCGGCTTTTGTCGACGGGTAATGCGCTCGACGGTAAACACCGGAAAGCGATCTACCTCGTTGTAGTAGCCGGTGTGGTCGCCATAGGGGCCTTCGTCGGCCATCTCACCTGGGTAGATATGCCCTTCGAGGACAATCTCGGCACTCGCCGGCACCTGCAGGTCGCTGCCAATCGCCTTGACCAGCTCGGTCTTGTGGCCGCGTAACAAACCGGCGAAGGCATACTCGGAAAGACTGTCCGGCACCGGCGTCACGGCGCCGAGAATGGTTGCCGGATCAGCACCCAGCGCCACACAGACCGGATAAGGCTTGCCGGGAAACTTCTGGCACCACTCGCGATAATCCAGCGCACCGCCACGGTGGCTCAGCCAGCGCATGATCACCTTGTTGCGCCCGATCACCTGCTGGCGGTAAATGCCAAGGTTCTGCCGTTCCTTGTTCGGCCCACGGGTGATGGTCAGCCCCCAGGTAATCAGCGGTGCAACGTCACCTGGCCAGCAGGTCTGCACCGGCAGCTTGCCAAGATCGACCGCGTCACCTTCCTCGACGACCTCCTGACAAGGTGCATCCTTCAGTACCTTGGGCGCCATGGCCAGTACCTTGCGGTACATCGGCAGCTTGGACCAGGCATCC
>DATMWH010000141.1:0-10184 GCA_035562615.1 Pseudomonas sp.
GGTCGGTCTGGAGGCTCGCGAGACCACCCGGGATGTAGCGTTTTGTACCCATGCCATCCTGGCCAACGAGATTTTTGAAATCCCGGATGCGCAGCTGGACCCGCGCTTCTGCAACAACCCACTGGTCACCGGCGACCCCAACATCAGTTATTACGCCGGCATGCCGCTGCACACTCAGGAGGGTTACCGGGTGGGCACGCTGTGCGTGATTGATCACCAACCTCGCCTGCTGACTGCGGCGCAACGGGAAAGTCTGGCACTGCTGGGCGCCCTGGCCAGCCGTCAGCTCGAGTTGCGCAAGGCTGCACTGGCCAATGCCCGTCAGGCCGCCTTGCAGCAGGCCCTGCTCAACAGCAGCCGGCTGCGCCATGTTGTGCACCTCACGCGATGGTCTGCTGACCTACCTGAACCCCACCGCACAGCATTTGCTGGAAGCCGATGATTCCCTGCTGGGTCAGCGGCTGACAGACCTGATCGACCCGCGCGAGTTGCAGGGGCGGGCCGTGCTGCTGGGCGCGCCGAGTGCGCCGGGCTTCGACGTGCTGATCCGGCCGCTTGAGCAGGCCGCGGTGAGCAGTCAGGAGTGGACACTGCGCCGGCACGATGGCCGCGAACTGCCGGCAACCCTGACGCTTTCGGCCATCCGCGATGAAAGTGGCGCGCTGACCGGTTACCTGAGCCTGATTCAGGACCTCAGTGAACTGCAGCAGGTGCGCCAGCGCCTGCAGAAGATTGCCGAACAAGTGCCCGGCATGCTCTACCAGTTTGTCCGTTACAGTGAAACCGACTTTCATTTTGCCTATGCCAGCGAGGGCATCCGGGCGCTTTACAACATCAGTCCGCAGCAGGCGATGCATCAACCGCAGTGCTTGTTTCAGGTGGTCGCTACTGAAGACATCCCGCGCATCATGGAGTCCATGCGGGTATCGGCCGAAAATCTCAGCCCCTGGCGGGAAGAGTACCGCGTGGTGACGGCCGAGGGTGGGGTGCGCTGGCTGGAAGGGCGCGCGCTGCCGCAGCCGATCCCCGGCGGCGTGATGTGGAACGGTTTCATTAGCGATATCAGCGAGCGCAAAAAAATCGAGCACCTCAAGAGCGAGTTCGTGTCGACCGTCAGCCATGAACTGCGCACCCCGCTCACCTCGGTCAGCGGCGCACTCGGTCTGGTGGTCAATGGCGCACTGGGCGAAGTGCCTGCAGCGATGCGCGAGATGCTGCAGATCGCCTACCAGAACAGCCAGCGCCTGAGCCTTTTGATCAACGATCTGCTGGACATGGAAAAACTCGAAGCCGGCAAGATGCTGTTCGATATCTGCCGCCAGCAACTGTTGCCGCTGTTGCAGGAAGCGCTCGACAGTAACCGCGAATACGCCAGCCGTTACGCCGTGACGCTGCGACTGGAAGGCTCGCATAAACTGCAGGTGGCGGTGGACCGTCTGCGGTTACAACAGGTGCTGTCCAATCTGCTGTCCAATGCGGCGAAATTTGCGCCACCGGGTAGCGAGGTCTTGCTAACCTTATCCTGTGAAAACCAACAGGCCGTGGTCAGTGTCCACGACCACGGACAGGGCATATCGGAAGCCTTCCAGCCGCGAATCTTTCAGAAATTCGCCCAGGCCGACAGCTCCGACAGCCGTCAGGGGGCAGGAACCGGATTAGGGCTGGCACTGAGTCGCGAAATGATCGAGCGGATGGGCGGCACGATTGGCTTTCGCTGCGCAGCCGGGCAGGGCACCACTTTCTGGATCAGCCTGCCGCTGGCAGATTAACTTTCAGGGCGCATGCGCCGATAACGGGTCAATGAACACCATGGCTGAACTAAAACGCATACTGCATGTGGAAGATGACCGCTCGATTCAGGCCGTGGCCAAACTGGCGCTGGAAACCCTCGGCGGATTCGAAGTGCTCAGCTGCATCAATGGCCAGGAGGCACTCGACAGTGTGGTGGCCTTCAGTCCTGCTGGACGTCATGATGCCCGGCATGGACGGCCCGGCGGTACTGGTCAAGTTGCGCGAACTGATTGATATCACCCAGACGCCGGTGGCCTTCATGACCGCCAAGGTACAACCTCAGGAGGTCGAGCACTATCGGCAACTGGGCGCTCTGGATGTGATTGTAAAACCCTTCGATGCGATGAAACTGGCAGGCCAGGTTCGCGCTATCTGGAGCAGCGTGCATGGCTGAAACGGACAACCTGCAGCAACAGCTGGCCATGCTGGCCCAGCTGTTTGCCGAACGCCTTAAGAATGATCTGCCGGAGATTGCCGCCAGCGCTGCGTTGATTCAGGAAGCGGCAGCGGGCGAATCACGACAGGCGCATCTGCAGTTGCTGCGCCAGCAACTGCACAAACTGGCGGGCGCGGCCGGCACCTTTGGTTTTGCCGGGCTCGGGCAACGGGCCCGCGAGCTGGAACTGCAATCGGCCGCCTGGCTAACCGCCGAGGTCATTGATGAGGCGGCATTACCAGACTTCATCCAGGCACTGCTCAACTTGCAGCAGCTGGCACATACACCGCCTGCAGAACCCGTGCAGCAAGGTCTGCAGCCCCTCAGCAACGGCCCGGAAGCGGCGTCCGGCGACAACGGCCAACGCATTGCGATCCTTGAGGACGATGCGGAAATGGGCCGTTCGATAGAGCTCACCCTGCGCAACTTTGGCTATGACGCACACTGGTTTGCCACGACCAGCGCACTGGAGTCAGTCATCGACGAGCGCACCTTTGATGTGCTGATCACCGATGTTGACCTGGGCATGAGCGAACCGGACGGGCTGGAATATTCCAGATCACTGCTCGAGCGCCTCAACCTCAGCTTGCTGGTGATCAGCAACAAAACCGATTTCACTACCCAGCTGCGCGCAGTTCGCGCCGGGACCATCGGCTTTCTGCCCAAGCCGATCAACCTGCCCGCCCTGGAAAATACGCTGCAGCGTTGCTTTGCCCGCCAGCAGGGTGAGCCGTACCGTATCCTGATCGTCGATGATGACCATGAGCTGGCGCGGCATTACAGCCTGGTTCTGGGCCAGAGCAACATGCTGGTCGAGGTGTGCAATGACCCGATCACCGGCCTGGAGGCCATGCACCGCTTCAACCCGGAAGTGGTGGTACTGGATGTGCACATGCCCGGCTGCTCAGGCCCCGAGCTGGCGCAGATCATTCGCTTTCAGGATGAATGGCTGCGGGTTCCGATCGTCTACCTGTCCGCTGAAACCGATCTGGCCAAACAGATGGGTGCCTTGCTCCGCGCAGGCGACGACTTCGTCACCAAGCCGATCAGCGATAGCGCCCTGGTCACGACCGTATTTTCCCGCGCCCAGCGCGCCCGTCTGCTGAGCAATGCGCTGGCGCGCGACAGCCTGACCGGTCTGCTCAAGCATGCCGATATCAAGGAGCAGATCGCTGTCGAGGTGGAACGCAGTACACGCAATGGTTCCCACGCCAGCATCGTCATGCTGGATATCGACCACTTCAAGCGGGTCAATGACCGCTACGGGCACGCCGCCGGCGATAACGTGATTCGCGCGCTGGCCAACCTGTTGCGGCAACGGCTGCGGCGCGTGGATAGCCTGGGGCGCTATGGCGGTGAAGAATTCGCGGCAGTCCTGCCCGACTGCACCGCCGTGCAGGCAAAACGCATCATCGACGAAATCCGCGAGCGCTTCAGTGAGCTGAGCTTTGTGGCCAATGGCGCGACCTTCAACGTGACCCTCAGCAGCGGCATCGCCCAGACCGACCACCAGAGTGCGGGAGATGTCCTGCTCGAGCGCGCGGATCAGGCGCTGTACTGCGCCAAGGATGCCGGGCGCAACCGGGTACTGATGTACTCCGCGATCGTCTGAGCGGATCAGCAAACGCCGGCGCGGCCGGCCGCCGACTGCGCAGCACGCTTGGCCGCGTAGAGTGCAATATCCGCATGCCGACTGAGATCAGCCAGGGTTCTACCATCCTGCGGGTAACAGGCAAAACCGATACTGGTGCCCACCTGCAGTTGCTGATCGCCGATATTGATCGGATTGAGCATGGTCTTGCGGATACGCCGCATGACTTCCTGAACCATCTCAGGACCTGAAGGCGTAGCCAGCAATAGCAGAAATTCGTCGCCGCCTACCCGGGTAACCAGATCCTTGTCGCGGACACAGCCGAGCAAACGCTGGCCTATGAGTTTGAGCACCTGATCACCGGTTGCATGCCCATGCAGATCATTGATCGGCTTGAAGTGATCCAGATCCAGCGCCAGCAAAGCAAAGTGACTGCCCTGCTGGTCGGCCAGCGAGCGCTGCAGGTCATAGCGGCGCTCCAGCTCGCGGCGATTGCCCAGCGCCGTGAGTTCATCCCGGTAGGCCGCCTCACCATCGCGGCGCAGCAGACGGATGCGATCGGCCAGTGCCAGCGAAAACACCAGTGACTCGAACGCAGCGCCCACCGGCAAGCTGAATTCGGTGATCCGGCTGGGTGGCAGGATGCCGTTGATACGCAACATGATCAGTACCGTACAGGCCAGCAATACGCCGTAACCCAGCAGGAAAAATCGCGCCGCGATAAAGCCCTGACGCCAGCGCACAGAAGCAATAAACAGCACCAGCAGAATCGCCAGCGGCGTCAGCAGGTTGAGCATGACCGACACCGAACCGTGCAGACCCGCCAGGCGCAATCCGATGATCAGCCCATAAACGCCGCAGATCAGAATCAACAAGCGGTGCGCCACTGGGGTGAACTGCCGCGTCTGGAAGAACGCCATCACAAACAGACCGACAAAAATCCCCCACAGCGAGGAAATGATCACCCGGGCAGCGCTGACCAGCCAGGGCCATTCAGACCAGAAATACTGGCTGCTGTGCCCATACATGTGAAACAGGTAAAGCGTGAGACTGAGGGTCGCCGCTACGTACATGAAGTAGGCCTTGTCGCGCAGCGTCAGAGCCAGAAACAGGTTGTAGGCACTCAACCCCAGCAGCAGGCCATAGACCAGGCCCAGCAGCAGATCGCCGGCACGCACATGCGAATGCAGCTGATCTTCGCGCCAGACACTCAGCGGAAAACTCAATCCGCCCGGATCCTGACTGCGCAGATACAAGGTCAGCGGTTTCGCGCCGGTATCCGGCAAGCGGAAGGCAAACTGCCGGTAATCCAGATCACGCCCGGCACCGAATGGAACCCTGTCACCCGACAGCCGCTCCTGCCATTGCCCGTCAGGCGCCGGCAGATACAGCCGCAGATCAAACAACTTGAGTGGCTCGATGACCAGCCACCAGTCGCGACCCCGTTCAGCAGGCGGGCGCTGCAGGGTGATCCGCAGCCAATAGGCCGCAGTGGTCAGCCCCACCGAACTCGGCGCGGGCCCCGAGCGGAACTGCTGCTGTACGGCAGGATCAGCCAGATCGGCGACACCCAGGCTGGCCGTCTCATCGCGCAGCCAGTCGCTCGTCGCGTTCAATGGCACGCCGTTGACTGCATCGCCAAGCACCACCGCCCCTGCCGCAGCCGGCAAAGGCAACAGCAACAACAGAAGCAACAGGCAGGCGGACCAGCCGCACAGGTTTTCGACGTGCATGGAGTGAATCTAGCAGCTCAATCAATGGCTGCCGAGCGCTATCAGCAGCAGTAACGGCCTTCAGATTGAACCAGGCAAACGCTCGACAAGAAGCACTGCAACTGTTGTGCAGACTCGACTAGACTGCACACAAGCATATGTTCCCGGTAACAGGGCTCGCAGTTGCGCATTTATTCAGGAACCATTCAATGAGGTATCCCGCCCGCTGGCTGCCATGGCTACTGTGCTGGCTGGCGCTGTCGGCCAGCACGCCAGCACTTGCCGGCCTGCCCCTGATAACCCTGAGCGGCAAGCAGGCGCAGGTGACTAACGAAATCACCGCCGTACGCGTGCTGGAGGATACAACCCAGTCGTTGCAGATTCGCAGCGCATTACCGCTGCTTGAAAGCCAGGGCGAGAATGTATATGGCCGAACAGCACTGGGTTACAGCCGCAATGCGTTCTGGATCGGTTTCAGGCTGAGCGCACCGGCCGGCACACAGTACTACCTGGAAGTCGGCAACCCGTTCATCGACGAAATCGAACTGTGGGTTTACATCCGCGGACAGCTGGCTCTGTATCGCTCCAGCGGAGACCTGCAGGCCTTTTCGAACCGACTCGAACCCTATCCGAACTTCCTGCTGCCACTGCCCAGCCTCGGCCGCGAGACGCCCCAGGACATCGTGCTGCGCATTCACAGCAGCTCCAACCTGAGCCTGCCGCTGAAACTGGTTCCGGTCTCGGCAAAAGCCGATCTGGAGGCCCGTGGCTGGACCCAGAGCGGGCTGATTTTTGGCGCCCTGCTGATCATCGGGCTGTTTCACCTGGCCAAGTTTGCTGCATTGCGCGAACGCCAGTTGGGTTACTACGCCATCTCCGTGCTGTCCGTCAGCTGGTACTACGCCAGCATCAGCGGTCTGAGCAACCTGCTGGTCTGGCAGAATCTGCCGCTGGCCCAACCCATCGAAAGCAACCTGGCCGGCGCCATGGCCCTGTGTTTCAGTTGCCTGTTCATCCTCAGCACGCTGGACTTGCAACAGCGCTGGGTCACCCGGCTGCGCAACCTGCTGTTCGCGGTCATTGTGAGTGTTGAGTTACTGGTCCTGACAGACTTGCAAGACCATCGCTGGGCCCAGCTTTCGACCATGCTGATGCTGCTGACCGGCGTATTCCAGATGGTGCTGTCGGTCTACGCGCTGAAGCTCAAGCGGCTGTTGGCAGGAGCGGTCGTGCTGATCTGGTCGGCGGTACTGATGCTGATGATGATCCTGCCCCTGACGCGCATGGGCATATTGCCAAGGGAGCCGTGGCTGCTGAGCCTGGCCTCCTACCTGCCGATCATCAGCGTGTTTCTCTTCGGCCTGCTCAATGGCAGGCAGCTGGACAATGTGCGCAAACAGCTGATCACCAGTCAGAACGAGGCCATCGGTAATCTGGAGCAATACCGCGCACTGTTTCGCAACGCCTCGGAAGGAATTTTCCGCTGCACCCCCAATGGCAATCTGCTGGAAGCCAACCCGAGCATGCAACGCATGCTCGGGTTGCACGAGACTGATCTGCGCTCACTGCGGCGGCTGTCGATGCGCGCGACACTAAAATCCGGCGAGTGGCAGGCCCTGGTCGATCAACTGAGCATACTGCGCCCCCACGCCAATGCCGAACTGCAACTGCAAGGGCTCGACGGCGCCGTGCACTGGGTGCATCTCTCGCTGCACATACAGTCTGACCAGGACAATATCGAAGGCATCATTGTCGACCTCAGCGAGCGCCGGCAACTGGAGCAGAAACTTTCACGGCTGGCCGCCCACGACCCGTTGACCGGCCTGCTCAACCGCCGCGAACTGGAGCGCCAGCTGCAAGACTCGATTGATGGCAGCGGCGTGCGCTTCAGTCATCTGCTGTATCTGGACCTAGATCAGTTCAAGCAGGTCAACGACCTCTGCGGACATACCGCAGGCGATCTGCTGTTGCGCCAGCTCTCCAGCAGCATGCAGGCACAGCTCCCCGAACATGCGGTACTGGCGCGCATTGGCGGCGATGAATTCGCCATCATGCTCCGCGAGCAAGACCTGCCGACCGCCATGCAGCGCGCAGAGGCGCTCCGGGCCACGGTTGAACAGTTTGTATTCAGCTGGGAAGGCCGGCCATTCCGGCTGTACGTCAGCATCGGACTGCTGACGCTGGATGCCAATGTGACTGACTGGCAGACCGCGCTGAGCTGGTCGGACAGCGCCAGCCAGCTCGCCAAGCTGCACGGACGCAACCGGGTGCACTGCTTCAACCCCGAAGACGGCGTGCTGCTTGAGCACCAGCGCCAGCTGCAGTGGATTTCACGCCTGCGTGACGCCATCGAGCTGGATCACTTCGAGCTGTTCTTCCAGCCGGTGCTGCCACTGCAACATCAGGAGAGCGGCTGGCATTACGAAGTGCTGCTGCGCTACCGCGATCCGCGCACCCTGGAATGGATTGCTCCCGGCCAGTTTCTGGTCGCGGCTGAGCGCTATGGATTCCTGGTAGCTATCGATCGCTGGGTACTGATGAAACTGTGCCAATGGCTGGCCAATAACCCGCAACATTGCGCGCAGCTGCGCCAGGTCAATATCAATCTGACCGCCCCCTCGCTGCTGGATCAGGGTTTCCACGACTTGCTGGGCCGGCTGCTGGATCAGCACCAACTGCCGGCACAGAAGCTGTGTATCGAGGTGACCGAAATGGTCGCACTGGGTGAACTGGGTGCTTCCGCCGACTGGGTCGACGAGCTGCGCGCGCGCGGACTGAAAGTCGCGCTGGATGATTTTGGCAGCGGATTTGCCTCATACGCCTACCTGCGCAAGCTGCCTCTGGACCTGCTGAAAATCGACGGTTCCTTCATCAGCAACATCGAGCACGACCCGATCAATCAGGCGATGGTTCGCTCGATGGTGCAGATTGCACGCAAGCTGGGGTTGCAGACAGTGGCCGAGTTTGTGGAAAACCAGGCCGGCATGGATTGCCTGAAAGCGCTGGGCATTGACTACGCCCAGGGTTATTTCATCGGCCGCCCGCAACCCATTTCGCAACTGGCGGATCTCGTGCCAGGAAGTGCCATAAACACCCCGGACGATCTGACAACTGCCGGATTGCCCACAGAGTAAGCTGCCGCGTTCAGCCATTGGGTCTGGATTTCAGGCAAAAAAAGACCCGCGTGAGCGGGTCAAAAAACGCCTGGCTGGTGAGCCCTTAGGCGAGTTCGTTGAAGCACTCGGCGATGATCGCAACGCCTTTGTCCAATTGCGCATCCGGAGCGGTCAGCGGCACCAGCACGCGCAACACGTTGCCGTAAGTACCGCAAGACAGCAGGATCAGACCTTTTTCGCGGGCTTTCGCTACCACCTGAGCCGTCAGTGTCGGGTTAGGCTTGTGAATGTCGCCGCCTTCGCACAACTCAACCGCGATCATCGCGCCCAGGGCACGCACTTCGCCGATGCTGTTGTGCTTGGCCTGAATGGCCTTGAGGCCACTGACGACGCGCTCGCCGACGGCCTTGCAGCGGTCCAGCAGCTTCTCCTGCTCAAACACTTCGATTACCGCCAGCGCTGCCGCACAGGCAATCGGGCTGCCGGCATAGGTGCCGCCCAGTCCGCCGGGAGCGATGCTGTCCATGTACTCGGCCTTGCCGCACACGCCGGCTACCGGGAAACCGCCAGCAATCGACTTGGCGAAAGTGGTCAGGTCCGCTGCCACACCCATCTGCTCCATGGCAAAGAAGGTGCCGGTACGGCCAGCGCCGGTTTGTACTTCGTCAGCAATCAGCAGAATGCCGTGCTGGTCGCAGAGGGCGCGCAGACGCTGCATGAATTCTTTCGGCGCCACGTAGAAACCACCTTCGCCCTGAACCGGCTCGATGATGATGGCGGCGATATCACGCGGTTCTGCATCATTCTTGAAGATGCGCTCGATGCTGGCCATGGCCGCATCGACGCTCACATCGTGCAACGCGCACGGATACTGTGCACGGAACACGTTGCCCGGCATGATGCCCATGCCAGCCGAATACGGAACCACCTTGCCGGTCAGACCCAGGGTCATCATGGTGCGCCCGTGGTAGCCGCCGGTGAAAGCGATCACGCCGGCACGACCGGTGGTGGCGCGGGCAATTTTCACTGCGTTCTCGACCGCTTCGGAACCGGTGCTGACCAGCAGGGTCTTCTTGGCGAAATCGCCCGGGACCATCGCGTTGATCTTCTCGCACAGCTCGACGTAAGGCTCATAGGCCAGCACCTGGAAGCAGGTGTGCGAGACCTTGGTCAGTTGCTTCTGCACGGCCGCCACCACCTTGGGATGCAGATGGCCGGTATTGAGTACCGCGATACCGCCGGCGAAGTCGATGTATTCACGGCCTTCAACGTCCCAAACGGTGGCGTTTTCAGCGCGATCAGCAAAGATCGGATGGATCTGGCCCACGCCACGCGGAACAGCGGCGACGCGGCGTTGCATCAGGGATTCGTTAGTCTTGCTCATGATTGTCCTCTTGGGCCCTTGTGGGGCCTGATTTCGCAAATGTCATTGCAGTGCTTGCGGCCGCCCCGTCGGGGCAGCCACCGGATCAGATACCGCCCAGGCAGACGTATTTGATTTCCAGATAATCTTCGATACCGTACTTGGAGCCTTCGCG
>DATMWH010000142.1:0-9730 GCA_035562615.1 Pseudomonas sp.
CAGCAGTAATGCAACAAGGGTGAGCAAAATGCGCATGCAGGATTCTCTTCAAAGGAAGGCGCGACTCTAGGGTCTGTTGCCGTTACAGCGCAAGCCACCCACAGGAAAACCCATGCTCTGCGACATTCCCACCCATCTGATCGCCGGCCCGCTAGGGGCCGGCAAGACCAGCCTGATCCGCCATCTGCTGGCGCACAAACCAGCCCACGAGCGCTGGGCGGTGCTGATAAACGAATTTGGCCTGATCGGGCTGGATCAGGCCTTGCTGACCACTGATGAGGACGGTATCAGTTTGTCGGAAGTGCCCGGGGGTTGTCTGTGTTGTGTCAACGGTGCGCCATTTCAGGTGGGGCTGGCCCGGCTGCTGCGCAAGGCTCAGCCGGATCGTCTGCTGATCGAACCGTCCGGCCTCGGGCATCCGGCCGAGTTGCTGCGGCAACTGGCCGAGCCGCCGTGGGAGGGCGTGCTGGCCTTGCAACCCAGTGTGGTGGTGCTGGATGCGGCCGCGCTGGCGGCGGGACGGCCATTGCCGCAAAGCCAGCAGGCTGCGCTGACGGATGCCGGGTTGTTGTTGCTCAACAAAGCCGAAGGGCTGGATGCGACTACGCGCGCTTTGCTGCAGGCGCAGTTGCCGTTGCGCACCGTGCGTTGGGCCACCCAAGGTCAGCTGGATATCGCTGACCTGCCAGGCATCACGGTGCAGGCGCGCCAGAGCAACGCTGACCTAGCCTTGCCATCGGGTCCGGGCGCCCTGCCGGCACTCTGGCCGGACCCGGGTCAGCCGATCTGTCAGATTCAGGATCAGCCGGAAGGCTGGAGCATCGGCTGGCGCTTTCATCCCGGCCAGGTGTTCGAGCTGATGCAGCTCCAGCGCTGGCTTGCCGCGCTGGAGTGGCGCCGCGCCAAGCTGGTGCTGCAGACCAACGCCGGCTGGCTGTCCGCTAACGCGCTGGACGGGGCACCTCTGCACTGGCAGGCCAGCGAGTGGCGCAAGGACTCGCGGCTGGAACTGATTTTTAGCCGGGCGCAGGACGCCGACAGGCTGCAGTCCGCTCTGCTGGCCTGCCGCCTGTGAGAGCGCCGGCTGTGAAAAACAAGCTCGCAGCCAAGGGCGAGCGGTGCGTCAGTGTGGTTTTCGCGTGCTCTGGGGATGTTCGCGGCGCCAGTCCGCCAACCGGACAATGTTCGCGGGCGGGGCCTGCTGCACAATGACCTCCCCGCCGATTGTATCTGCCGGGCGCCCTTGATCTGCGTTGTCGTGCTGTGAATTGAAAGGATGTGGCTGCAGCTCAATATTGGCCAGGCGGTGCCCAAACAGGGTAATGCAACCGGCCAGCCGCTGATCACCGGTGACGGTGAATTCAAAACTGTAATCGCGCGCCAGCCGCACGCGTCCCTGACGGTCCCGCAACAGCCGCAGCCCACGCAGGGCGACGTTTTCGTCGAGCAACTCGATGTCGAGTTTTTCGCAATGGCGGCGCGCCAGCTGCAGTGCCACTTCGCGAATGCCATAACCGCGCCAGAGCCAGGCGGCAAAGGCGGCACAGAGCATCAACAGCGCCAGATCGAACAACGACAGCATGGGCAGATTCTCATGGGCAACACCGGGCAAGCTTAAACCACAGGGCTGCGATAGTCTCAGTTGGGCGTTAACAGCTGGCCGCGAATCAGCAGGCTCAGGGTGCGCAACGCCAGATAGGCAATCACCGCGCTGGCCAGCAGTACTGCCGTCAGCGCCACTTCAACGGGCCAGTCACCGCGGTGAACGGCCTCGACGATGGCCGAGGCAAGGGCCGCCAGCGGAAAGGAGAATGACCAGAAGCTGAAGGAAAACGGTGTACTGCTCCACCAGTGCCACCGGGTCAGTACCGCCACTACCGGGCCACAGGCAATACCCAGGGCGATCAGCAGCAGATCGGCGGGTAATTGCGGCCAGACAAAGCTGATGCTCAGGGCGGTTACGGCGGCTGGTGCCATTTCAATCCCCAGCGTCGGACGCAGGGCCAGCGGTAACGGGCCGTCAAACAGGCGGTGCAAAATGCGCATCTCCAGCAGCGCCCAGCCACCCAGCCCCATGCCCAGGATGAGCACGGCAAAGCCGTGTAATCCGAGTGCCGACAACGCCATGGCGCCGACCAGGCCGCCCGGGACAATCGGCAGATACAGCACCGGTGTAATCAGCTCCTCGGGCATCTGACCGGTCGACAGCTGACTGACCACGCGCCAGGCAATCACGCCTTGCAGGGCCAGCGCCAGCAGGCTGACCGTCATCAGCGCTGCCCGCGCCTCGGGGTATGCGGTGGCCAGTTGGCTGACGGCCAGCAGGATGGACACCGGCAGCAGGGCCAGCAGCGGCCCTTGCACCGGGTGGTGGAATTCGCGCAGCACTTGCCCGTGGTGGCGCATCAGCTTGAGCAGCCACAGCGTGCTGAGCAACAACAACACCGCCAGCCCCGCAATCTGCAGGGCATTGGCCAGTAGCCGGGCATCGGCTACCTGCATCTGCTCCAGCCGGCGCCAGGCGCCATCCAGCCCGAGCAGTCCGAGGGCAATGGCAAACAGACCGGGGTGCAGGCGCTCCAGCCAGGAGCGCTGGGTGAGGGTGTTCGTTGTGGACATGCGGCGTTCTCTTCAGGCTGTTCAGCAGAGCTTAGACCCAAGCGCCTATTTTCCGGCGGACAAGCCGAAATCAATCGCCAGATTGGCGCCGGTAATCGCCTGTGCATGGGGCTGGCAGAGAAACCAGACCAGTTCGGCGACTTCGTCGGGGCGGATAAAGCGCGCGTCAGGCCCCTGCGGATAGAGCTCCAGCAGGCCGCGTTTATAGCCTTGCGGATCGCCGTTGCCATAACGCTCGGCCTGAAACTCCAGCATCGGCGTGGCGATGTCGCCCGGCGAGACGGCATTCACGCGGATGCCGTCCGGCGCCAGGTCCAGCGCAAGGGTCTTGCTCAGCAGGGTCAGTGCGGCCTTGCTGGCGCAGTAAGCGGCGGCGTTGCGGTTACCCTGATGACCGGCATCGCTGGCGATATTGATGATCGTGCCACGGCTTTCACGCAGGTGGGGAATAGCGGCGGCGCAGGTGAAGAAAGCGGCCCTGACGTTGACGTTCATCAGCAGGTCAAAGTCCGCCTCGCTGAAGCTTTCCACCGGCCCTTCGCGCCACACGCCGGCGGCATTCACCAGCGCATCGAGGCGCCCGCAGTCTGTTATCACCTGATCCAGCAGGCGCTGGCAGGCGCCACTTTCACCGAGGTCCAGCGCCAGGCTGGCGGCCAGTGCGGTGTCGCGGCCCAGTGCCTGCAGTCCCTCGGCATTCAGATCGGTTGCTGCGACGCGCCAGCCGCCACTGGCAAAGCGCCGGGCAATCGCGCTGCCCAGGCCGCCGGCGGCACCGGTGATCAATACCACGGGTTGGGTCATGGGGATTCTCCAGAAGGACGGTTGGGCGCAGCAAAAACTTCACGGTTCTGACCGCTAATTGTCATGCCGTGCCGGCAGGCTGATGCTCCCTGAAACGTCTGGGTGGGAGTACTGCCATGTCTGCTCGTCATGATGAAGTCTATTCCGAAAGAAAAGCCCGCAACCGTCTGGAAGACCAGCGCCGCATGGCTTATCGCCGCGCCATTGAGGAGCGGGCTGAGCTGCGCCGGATCGAACGGGAGCTGGGCGATGATTACTCCGGCCTTATCTGCGGAATCTACCTCAATGTGGGGTTGGGTGCGCTCCGCTGAAGCGCCGGGCGAGCTCGTCGATCAGCGCGCGCTCGCTGCGGATAAAGGCAATAAAGGCTTGCGCCACCGGCGAGAGCCGTTTGCCGCGTGGATGCACAATGCACCAGCTGCGGTGCAACGGTAACTCCTGCACCGGCAGTTCGTGCAGTCGCCCGCTGGCCAGCTCCAGGCTGACGGCATGCCGGGGCAGAAAGGCCAGACCAAGGCCGGCCTGCACGGCCTCGCGCTGGGCTTCCAGCGAACCCAGTTCCATGCTCTGGGCGAAGTGTGCGCGCTTCTGGTGACAGTATTCCTCGCTGGCCTGGCGCGTGCCCGAGCCGGTTTCGCGCACCAGCAGTGGCCAATGCGTCAGGTCCTGCAGGGTCAGCGTGCCTTGCTGGCAAAGCGGATGATCCGGACGGGCCACGGCCACAATCGGGTTATTGAGGAACGGCAGAAATTCCAGCGCCATGTTCTGTGGCACCTGCGACATGATCAGCAGGTCGTCACGATTTACGCTGAGGCGTTTGACCGCCGCTGCATGGTTGACCACCGTCAGCTGCAGACTGACTTCCGGGTGCTGTTGGCGGAAGGCCGCAAACAGATGCGGGGTAAAGTATTTTGCGCTGGACTCGACGGCCAGGCTGAGTTGGCCCTGCAGCGTGCCTTGCAGGTCGGCCAGTTGCATGTCGAGGCTGTCGAGGCGGGCAAAGATATCGTCGCTGGCCTTGAGCAGTGCCTGGGCGGCGTCTGTCAGGTAGAGCTTCTTGCCGACGTAATCAAACAGTGGCTGGTCGAGCAGTTCTTCCAGTTGCCGGATTTGCAGGCTGACGGCCGGCTGGGTCAGTGACATCTCCTCCGCGGCGCGGCTGTAGGACAGGCTGGTGCACACCGCACGAAATACCTGCAACTGACGAAAAGTGATCCGCAACAAGGACTTGCGCATTATGTATGGCTTTCTTCATAAGTGATCCGGAACAACTATAAGGTATCGCTAATGCACAGCCCAATTATTATTGATTTTCGTTAATCCAATGCAGCGGCTAAGGTGAGTCACCTGACTGGTTCTGCCTTGCCGGTCATCTGCCGACCGGTACGTCCGGTTGTCTGCCCACCGATCGAGGAGGCTGTCCGTGATCAAGAAAATTCTGATTGCTAACCGTGGCGAGATTGCCGTCCGTATCGTGCGTGCCTGCGCCGAAATGGGCGTGCGCTCGGTGGCGGTCTATTCCGAAGCTGACCGCCATGCGCTGCACGTCAAGCGCGCCGATGAGGCGCATTGCATCAGTGCCGAGCCGCTGGAGGGGTACCTCAACCCGCGCAAGCTGGTGAACCTGGCGGTGGAAAGCGGTTGCGATGCGTTGCACCCGGGTTACGGCTTTCTCTCGGAAAACGCCGAGCTGGCCGACATCTGTGCCGAGCGCGGGATCAAGTTCATTGGTCCCTCGGCGGAAGTCATTCGCCGCATGGGCGACAAGACCGAGGCACGCCGCAGCATGATCAAGGCCGGCGTGCCGGTCACGCCGGGCACCGAAGGCAACGTGGCCGACATCGCCGAAGCGCTGATCGAGGGTGACCGCATCGGTTATCCGGTGATGCTCAAGGCCACCTCCGGTGGCGGTGGCCGCGGTATCCGCCGCTGCAACAGCCGCGAAGAGCTGGAGCAGGCCTATCCGCGGGTGATCTCAGAAGCGACCAAGGCCTTTGGCCGCGCCGAAGTGTTCCTGGAAAAGTGCATCGTCAATCCCAAGCACATCGAGGCGCAGATTCTTGGCGACAGTTTCGGCAATGTGGTGCACCTGTTCGAGCGCGACTGCTCGATCCAGCGGCGCAACCAGAAACTGATCGAGATCGCCCCGAGTCCACAGCTGACCCCCGAGCAGCGCGCCTACATTGGTGATCTGGCGGTACGCGCCGCGCAGGCGGTGGGCTACGAGAACGCAGGCACCGTGGAGTTCCTGCTCGCCGAGGGCGAGGTGTACTTCATGGAGATGAACACCCGGGTGCAGGTGGAGCACACCATCAGCGAGGAAATCACCGGTCTGGACATCGTCCGCGAACAGATCCGCATCGCCTCCGGATTGCCGCTGTCAGTCAAGCAGGAAGACATCATTCACCGTGGCTTTGCCCTGCAGTTCCGCATCAACGCCGAAGATCCGAAAAACAACTTTCTGCCCTCGTTCGGCAAGATCACCCGTTATTACGCCCCCGGTGGTCCGGGCGTGCGCACCGACACGGCGATCTACACCGGTTACACCATTCCACCGTATTACGACTCGATGTGCCTGAAACTGGTGGTCTGGGCGTTGACCTGGGAAGAAGCGCTGGATCGCGGTCTGCGCGCGCTGGATGACATGCGTCTGCAGGGGGTGAAAACCACCGCCGCGTATTACCAGGAAATCCTGCGTGATCCGGATTTCCGCAGCGGCCAGTTCAACACCAGCTATGTGGACAGCCACCCCGAGTTGCTCGACTACTCGATCAAGAAAAACCCGTCGCATCTGGCCATCGCCATCGCTACTGCCATCGCCGCCCACGCCGGCCTTTAACGCATCGTAGCCCGGATGCCATCCGGGGTTGCAGCATCCCGGATTGCATCCGGGCTACAGGAGATCAGACAGAATGAGCAAAAAAATCACGGTTACCGATACCATCCTGCGTGATGCCCACCAGTCGCTGCTGGCCACGCGCATGCGCACCGACGACATGCTGCCGATCTGCGGCAAGCTCGATCAGGTTGGTTACTGGTCGCTGGAAGTCTGGGGCGGCGCCACCTTTGATGCCTGCGTGCGCTTCCTCAAGGAAGACCCGTGGGAGCGTCTGCGTCAGCTCAAGGCCGCGCTGCCCAATACCCGTCTGCAGATGCTGCTGCGCGGACAGAACCTGCTCGGCTACCGCCACTACAGCGACGACGTGGTGCGCGCCTTCGTCGCCAAGGCTTCGGTCAACGGTATCGACGTATTCCGCATCTTCGACGCGATGAACGATGTGCGTAACCTGCGTGTGTCGATCGAGGCAGTGAAGGCGGCCGGCAAGCATGCCCAGGGCACTATCTGCTATACCACCAGCCCGGTGCACACCACCGCCGCATTCGTCGAGCAGGCCAAGGCAATGGCCGCGATGGGCGTCGACTCGATTGCGATCAAGGACATGGCCGGTCTGCTCACGCCCTATGCTACCGGCGATCTGGTCAAGGCGCTGAAAGAAGCGCTGAGCCTGCCGGTGGTGATTCACTCCCACGACACTGCCGGTCTGGCCTCGATGTGCCAGATGAAGGCCATCGAGAACGGCGCCGACCGCATCGACACGGCGATTTCCAGCTTTGCCTGGGGCACCAGCCATCCGGGCACCGAGTCGATGGTGGCAGCGCTCAAGGGCAGCGAATACGACACCGGTCTGGACCTGGAACTGATCCAGGAAATCGGCCTGTACTTCTACGGCGTGCGCAAGAAGTACCACCAATTCGAAAGCGAGTTCACCGCCGTGGATACCCGCGTACAGGTCAATCAGGTACCGGGCGGCATGATGTCCAACCTGGCCAATCAGCTCAAGGAGCAGGGCGCGCTGCACCGCATCAACGAAGTGTTCGAGGAGATCCCGCGGGTGCGCGAAGACCTCGGCTTCCCGCCGCTGGTGACGCCGACTTCGCAGATTGTCGGTACCCAGGCGGTGTTCAATGTGCTGGCTGGCGAGCGTTACAAGACCATCACCAACGAGGTCAAACTCTACCTGCAAGGCCGTTACGGCAAGGCGGCGGGCAAGATCAACGAAACCCTGCGCGCCCAGGCGATTGGCAGTGAAGAGGTGATCGAAGTCCGTCCGGCAGACCTGATCAAGCCGGAGATGGACCGCTTGCGCGAAGAAGTCGGCAACCTGGCGCGCAGCGAAGAAGATGTGCTGACCTATGCGATGTTCCCGGACATCGGCCGCAAGTTCCTCGAAGAGCGTGCTGCCGGCACCCTGAAACCGGAAGCCTTGCTGCCCATCCAGTTGCCGGGAATGGACGTTGCTCCCAGCAGCGAGGGCGTGCCGACCGAGTTTGTGGTGGACGTGCATGGCGAGAGCTATCGGGTCGACATCACCGGGGTCGGTGTGAAAACCGATGGCAAGCGGCACTTCTACCTGTCCATTGATGGCATGCCGGAAGAGGTGGTGTTCGAGCCGCTCAACCAGTTTGTCAGCGAAGGCGGCAACCGGCGCAAGCAGGCCAGTGCGCCGGGCGATGTCAGCACGACCATGCCGGGCAATATCGTCGAGGTGCTGGTCAAGGTCGGCGATGTGGTCAAGGCCGGTCAGGCGGTGTTGATCACCGAGGCCATGAAGATGGAAACCGAGGTGCAGGCACCGATCGACGGCACCGTCAAGGCGCTGCATGTGGCCAAGGGCGACCGCGTCAATCCTGGTGATGTGCTGGTGGAGATCGAAGGCTAAACCCGCGCAAGGCTACCCCTCGGGCGTAGGGTGGGCAACCGCGCAGCGTTGCCCACCAATGATGGTAATCGGTGTCGAAATTTCCCCCTCCCGCTGGCGGAGGGCGTGTACTGGCTGGCGCTGGCGCACGACGCCTGGGTTGAACCGGCCCGGGTTGCCGCCCCTGCTTCACAAGGGCAGGGCTTTTGAATTCCCTGGAGCTGAAGAATGACGCTGGATCCGGTTGTACTGTTCTTTGTCTTCGGTCTGTTGGCGGGCCTGCTGAAAAGCGAGCTGAAACTGCCACCGGCACTCTACGAAACCCTGTCCATCCTGTTGCTGCTGGCGATCGGCCTGCACGGCGGTGTCGAGCTGGCCGAGCAGGCCAGTGCGCGTCTGCTGGGGCAGTCGGCACTGGTGCTGGCGCTGGGGGTGGTGCTGCCGATCCTGGCGTTCGGGCTGCTGCGCGGCTTGCGTTTTGACCGGGTGAATGCCGCCGCTGTCGCCGCGCATTACGGCTCGGTGAGTGCGGGGACCTTTGCCGTGGTGGTGGCGTTCATGGTCTCCAAGGGCATTGATTTCGAGAGTTACATGCCGCTGTTTGTGGCGATTCTCGAGGTGCCGGCGATTCTGGTCGGTATCGTGCTGGCCAAGGGCATTTCGCGTGACACTAACTGGAAGGAACTGGGCCGCGAAATCTTCCTCGGCAAAAGCATCATGCTGTTGCTCGGCGGTCTGGTGATTGGCGCGATCGCCGGCAAGGAAGGCATCAAGCCGTTGGAGCCGTTGTACACCAGCATGTTCAAACCGGTGCTGGCGTTCTTCCTGCTGGAGATGGGGCTGATTGCCTCCGGGCAGCTCGGTTCGCTGAAACAGTTCGGCTTGCGCCTGCTCGGGTTTGCCCTGTTCATGCCGTTGCTGGGGGCGCTGATCGGTGCGTTGCTGGGACGCTTCATGGGCTTGTCGCTGGGCGGCACGGCGATGCTCGCCACGCTCGCGGCCAGTGCCTCCTATATTGCGGTTCCGGCGGCCTTGCGTCTGGCGTTGCCGGAGGCCAATCCGTCGCTGTCACTGACCGCTTCGCTGGGAATTACCTTCCCGTTCAACATCCTGATCGGCATTCCGCTCTATCTGGCGCTGGCCGAACAACTGATTGCCTGGGGGCTCTGACATGCCGGCGCGAAACCGTACCCTGCTCACCGTGATCTGCGAAGCGGCACTGGAAAAGAAGCTGGTGGCCGATCTGGAACAGCTCGGCGCGCCGGGCTGGACCATTTCCGACGCCCGTGGCCGCGGTGGCCGTGGCGTGCGCAGTGCCGGCTGGGACACCGAAGGCAATATCCGTCTGGAAATCATCTGCAGCGAGGAACTGGCCGAGCGCATCGCCGAGCATCTGCAGCAGCGCTACTACGCCAACTACGCCATGGTCTGCTACCTATCGCAGGTACGCGTGCTGCGCCCGGAGAAGTTCTAGCCACCGCCGCGGGATAAATCAGCTTCTAGTGCTATCAATCGGCGGGTGCCTGGCTGTACTGCTCGATAATCTGCGCATATTTTCCGCTGGCCTGCAGTGCGGCCAGACCGGCATTGAATCGCTCAATCAGCTC
>DATMWH010000143.1:0-2086 GCA_035562615.1 Pseudomonas sp.
TCTGGATGAGGTGATTCATATCATCCGCACCGAGGATCATCCCAAGCAGGTGCTGATGGCGCGCTTCGCGCTGAGTGAAGATCAGGCCGACTACATCCTCGACACCCGCCTGCGTCAGCTGGCGCGGCTGGAAGAGATGAAAATCCGCGGCGAGCAGGATGAGCTGGCCAAGGAGCGCGACAAGTTGCAGAGCCTGCTCGGCAGCGAAGCCAAGCTGAAGAAACTGGTGCGTGCGGAAATTCTCGCCGATGCCGAGAAGTACGGCGACGAGCGCCGCTCACCGATCGTGGCCCGCGCCGAGGCCAAAGCCCTGTCGGAAAATGAACTGCTGCCGACCGAACCGGTGACGGTGGTGCTCTCCGAGAAGGGCTGGGTACGTTGCGCCAAGGGCCATGACATCGATGCCACCGGTCTGTCGTACAAGGCTGGCGATGGCTTCAAGGCCGCAGCGCCGGGCCGTTCCAATCAATATGCGGTGTTTATCGACAATACCGGGCGCAGCTATTCGCTGGCGGCGCACAGCTTGCCGTCCGCACGCGGGCAGGGCGAACCGCTCACCGGGCGCCTGATGCCGCCACCGGGCGCCAGCTTCGAGTGCCTGTTGCTGCCGGAAGATGACGCGCTGTATGTGATTGCCTCGGATGCCGGTTACGGTTTTGTGGTCAAAGGCGAAGACCTGCAAGCCAAGAACAAGGCTGGTAAAGCGCTGCTCAGTCTGCCGGCCGGGGCGCTGGTGGTGGCGCCCAAGCCGTTGGCCAATCGTGAGGATGACTGGCTGGCCGCTGTGACTACCGAAGGTCGACTGCTGGTGTTCCCGGTGCGCGACCTGCCGCAACTGGGCAAAGGCAAGGGCAACAAGATCATCGGTATTCCCGGCGAACGCGTGGCCAGCCGGGAGGAGTTCCTGAGCGGCCTGGCGGTGCTGCCAACCGGTGCCACGCTGGTGTTGCAGGCGGGCAAGCGCACCTTGTCGCTCAAGCCGGATGATCTGGAGCACTACAAAGGCGAACGTGGCCGGCGTGGTAACAAGCTGCCTCGTGGCTTCCAGCGCGTCGATGGTTTGCTGGTGGAATAAAAGCGCCGCGGATTGCCACGGCAGTGCGGGCGGTATGCCGCTACACTGAGCCCAATGATCAACACTTCCACCCGCCGGGCGGGTGGCGCGCACAGTTTAGGAGTCTTCAGATGACTGATTCAGCCAGCGAGCGCAGACGTTTTCACCGCATCGCCTTCGATGCCGCCACCCGGCTGTTGCAGGGCCAGCGCAGCTGGAGTGTCGAGCTGCATGATGTGTCGCTCAAAGGCCTGCTGGTGAGGTGTCCGGCGGATTGGAATGGCGATCCCGATCAGCCGTTCAACGCGGAAATTCAGCTGGATGAACAAACCTGCATCCAGATGGAGGTCGTCCTGACCCGCACCGCCGGTGGCATGCTGGGCTTTATTTGCCGGCATATCGATCTGGAGTCGATCAGCCATCTGCGGCGGCTGGTGGAACTCAATCTGGGCGATGAACAGCTGCTGGAGCGCGAACTGGCGACCCTGGGCGAAGAGGCTTGATTGGTCGCTAAGCTCTCCGTCCTATTCAAATAACGCATCCAGCGCCTGCTCCAGGCGCGTCACTGCAATCACCTGCAAGCCTGCTGGCGCTTCCTTCGGTGCATTGCCCTTGGGCACGATGGCGCGCTTGAAGCCGTGTTTGGCGGCTTCTTTCAGACGCTCCTGACCGCTCGGCACCGGGCGGATTTCGCCGGACAAACCAATTTCGCCGAACACCAGCAGGTCATGCGGCAAGGGCTTGTTGCGCAGGCTGGAAATCACCGCGGCCATCAGCGCCAGATCGGAGGCGGTTTCCAGCACCTTGACCCCGCCGACCACGTTGAGAAACACATCCTGATCGTAGGTCGGAATGCCACCATGCCGGTGCAATACCGCCAGCAGCATGGCCAGACGGTTCTGGTCGAGGCCGAGGGTGACGCGGCGCGGGTTGTTGGTGTGACTGGTGTCGACCAGCGCCTGGACCTCGACCAGCATCGGCCGGGTGCCTTCCCAGGTGGCCATCACCACGCTGCCGGGCACTTCTTCCTGA
>DATMWH010000144.1:0-6710 GCA_035562615.1 Pseudomonas sp.
GCTGGCTCATGGCGATCACTTCAGCGGTCAGTTCGCGCCACTCGCCCAGCCGTTCCAGCACCACCGCGGCCATCTGCGCCAGTACCGGCCGCTGCGACTGGCTATCGCACAACTCGCTGAATTCGGCCTGCAAGGCACTCAGTTCGGCCCCGCCATCACCCAGCAGTTTGCGCCGGATAAAGTCCAGCGCCTGAATGCCGTTGGTGCCCTCGTAGATCTGTGTGATGCGGCTGTCGCGCATCAGCTGTTCCATACCCCACTCGCGGATATAGCCATGCCCGCCATACACCTGCACGCCAAGGCTGGCGACTTCCTGGCCCATGTCGGTGAAGAAGGATTTGACGATCGGAATCAGCAACGCCGCACGTTTGCTGGCGGCCTTGCGCGCTGCAGTGTCCGGATGGCCGTGTTCCAGATCCAGCTGGCGCGCGGTGTACACCGCGAGCATGCGGCTGCCTTCGACCAGGGTTTTCTGCGTCAGCAGCATGCGCCGCACATCCGGATGGACGATGATCGGGTCAGCCGCCTTCTGCGGTTCCGCCGGCCCGCTCAGGGCGCGCGACTGCAGGCGCTCACGGGCATAGCGCAGCGCACCCTGAAAGGCTGCCTCAGCAATCCCCAGCCCCTGCAAACCGACCTGAAAGCGCGCGTCGTTCATCATGGTGAACATGCAGGCCAGCCCCTGATTGGCTTCGCCGATCAGCCAGCCGCAGGCACCGTCGAAGTTCATCACGCAGGTGGAACCGCCCTTGATGCCCATCTTGTGTTCGATGGCGCCGCAGCTCAGTTCGTTGCGTGCGCCGAGAGAACCATCGGCATTGGCGATGAATTTCGGCACCAGCAACAGGCTGATGCCCTTAACCCCCGCTGGTGCATCGGGCAGACGTGCCAGCACCAGATGCACGATGTTCTCGGTCAGGTCCTGCTCGCCGCCGCTGATAAATATCTTGCTGCCCGTGACCCGGTAACTGCCATCGGCCTGCGGTTCGGCTTTGGTGCGCAGCAGGGCCAGATCGGTGCCGGCCTGCGGTTCGGTCAGACACATGGTGCCCGCCCAATGGCCGCTGACCATCTTGCCCAGATAGGTCTGCTTGAGTGCCGCGCTGCCGTGCTTGTGCAAGGCCAGCACGGCGCCTTCGGTGAGCCCGGAATAGACCCGGAATGACAGGCTGGACGCCATCAGCATCTCGTGGAAGGCGCAGGCGACCATCTGCGGAAAGCCCTGACCGCCAAACTCGACCGGACCGGTCATGCTCGCCCAGCCGTTATCGACATACTGCCGGTAGGTCTCGGCAAAGCCGTCCGGGGTGGTGACTTTGCCGTCCGCCAGCACACAGCCCTGCTCATCACTGTTGCGATTGAGCGGGGCTATTTCGTCCGCAGTAAAGGCCGCCGCCTCTTCGAACACGCCATCAATCAGCTCGCGGTCCAGGCCATTGCCCAGCAAGGCGCAGTGAGCCTCAACAGCAAACAGTTCGTGCAGGACAAAGCGCATGTCGCGCAGCGGCGCCTGATAGCTCATACGGCACCTCCCTGCACGCTGGAAAAGGCTTGGCCGCTGCCGGCCAGTTGCTCGATCAGCTGCGCCGGCTGCCAGTGGCTGCCGAACCGGGCCTGCAACTGCTGCAGGCGCACCTTCAGGTCTGCCGCGCCCTGACTGTCGGCCCAGCTCATCGGCCCGCCGCGTTCGGCCGGGAAGCCGTAGCCGTTGAGGTAGACCAGATCGATGTCGTGGCTGCTTTGCGCAATGCCTTCCTGCAGAATCTTCGCGCCTTCGTTGACCAGTGCCAGCAGGCAGCGTTCGAGGATTTCCTCCTGACCAATGGGGCGACGGACAAAACCCAGCCCTTCAGAAACCTGCAGCACCAGCGCATCCACCTGCGGGTCCTGCTCGGCCTGACGGCTGCCTTCGGCATAGCGGTAATAGCCCATGCGCGACTTCTGACCGAAGCGGCCCAATTCGCAGAGGCGGTTGTCGACCTGCACGGTCGGTTCATCCTGACCCTTGCCGGCCAGCTCGCGGGCACGCCACTCGAGGTCGATGCCGACTACGTCGTACATACGGAACGGGCCCATGGCAAAACCGAACCCCTGCAGCGCCGCGTCGACTTCATGCGGGAAGGCCCCTTCGAGCAGTAACAGGCGGGCCTCACGCACATAGCTGGCGAGCATGCGGTTGCCGATGAAACCGTCGCAGTTGCCGGCCACCACGCAGACCTTGCCGATGCGCCGGCCAAGTTCTTGCGCGGCATCCAGCACCGCAGGGGCAGTCTTGGCACCGCGCACAATCTCCAGCAGTTTCATGATGTGCGCCGGGCTGAAGAAGTGCAGGCCGAGCACCTGCTGTGGCCGTGCGGTGACAGCAGCGATCGCGTCAATATCCAGCGCCGAAGTGTTGCTGGCGAGGATTGCCGAGGGTTTGGCGAGGCCATCCAGCGTGCGGAAAATCTGCTGCTTGAGTTCGAGGTTCTCATAGACCGCCTCGATCACCAGATCGGCGTCCTTGAGCGCAGGGTAATCCGCCGCTGCGCTGACACAGGCGCGCCGTTGGGCCGCCTGTTCTTCGCTGATCCGGCCCTGGCGCACGCTGTGTGCCCAGGTGTCGGCAATCGCGGCCAGCGCCTGCTCAAGCATCTGCGGATTGTTATCCAGCCACAGCACCTGAATACCGGCATTCGCCAGACTCATGACAATCCCGCGCCCCATGGTGCCGGCGCCGATCACGGCGGCCTGCTGGACAGTGAATACAGCGTTGCTCATGGAAATCCTCCGATGAAAAAACTATCTACCCGGTATGTGTTGTCTGCGTATTTCCCCTCGCCCCTTTGGGGAGAGGGCCAGGGAGAGGGGCTTCCGTAGGTTGGGTTGAACCGCAACGCGGTGAAGCCCAACTGGGTCGCGCGAGACTTTTGTTGGGCTTCGCTGCGCTCAACCGCAACCTACGGGGTCAAGGTTCGTGCCGTGCATAGCTATCAAGCGCACAGCCCGAAAAAACTCGTCCGCCACCTTAGGCAAGCCGCTACTATTTGAGAAATTTATTCTTGTGATACTTGGTATTTTTCAAATGAATATATCGACCTTCGACCTCAACCTGCTGCGCGTGCTCGATGCCCTGCTGCGCGAGCGCAATGTGTCGCGTGCCGCCGAGCGTCTGGCCCTGAGCCAGCCGGCGGTGAGCAATGCCCTCGGGCGCCTGCGCGGCCTGCTCGACGACCCGCTGCTGGTGCGTGTGGGCCGCAACATGCAACCCACACCGCGCGCGCTGGAACTGGAAACGCCGATCCGCGCAGCACTGCAGCAGATCGAACAAAGCCTCAGCGAGGGTGTGCACTTTGACCCGGCCAGCAGCCATCAGCACTTCCGCATTGCCCTGACCGATTACGTCGAACTGCTGTGCATGCCGCGTCTGTTGCAGGAACTGGCGGTAGAGGCACCGCATATACGGATCGAAACCCTGCACCTGAGCCCACAACTGCCGGCCGAGGCGCTGGACAAGGCCGAGCTGGACCTGGCGCTGGGCCGCTTCGAGGACGTGCCGGCACGCTTCGTGCGCCGCCAGTGGCTGAGCGAAACCCTGCAACTGGCAGTCCGCCGCGACCATCCGCTGCTGCAACAGGCGCCCGACCTTGAAACCTTTCTCGGGCTGCGCCACCTGTGGGTGCATGGCGGGCAGGCCAAAGGCATGGTCGATCAGTGGCTGAACGACCAAGGCCTGCAACGGCAGATCGCCTACACCACGGCCAATTACCTGCAGGCCGCGCATATCGCCGCCACCACCGACCTGCTCGCAGTCCTGCCGACCCGGCTGGCGCGCTACTTTGCCGGGCTGTTGCCGCTGCAACTGTATGACCTGCCGTTCCACCTGGGGCCATTCCACCTGCATATCACCAGCCTCGCCCAGCGCGAGCGCGATGCGGCGCTGCAATGGCTGATCGGCAAAATCCAGCGGCTGGGACAGGCATAAGCGACAAACGGCAATGGGGCTAAGCGCAGCGGCATTTGCTGAAAACGGATTCGGTAGAGGGCTGTTAGCGGCGAACGACTGAACAGCCGATGGCCAGCGAAGAAGAGGTCGGAGTTAAACAGACCAGTAACTGATCAAAATTTGTTCACTTCGCCCCTTTAATTCACTCCGTTGATGCGTGGCGTGTCTATGATTACAAACGTGACCGGCACACAGACTCTTCGCGAACTGGACATCACAGATGAATAAAAAATTCAGCCGGCTGACCCAGTACACCGAAAGCAGCCTGCGCATACTGCTGCAAACGCTCCCCGATCTGATCTGGCTGAAAGATAAAGACGGCATTTACCTGGCCTGTAATCAGCGCTTTGAAAAATTTTTTGGCAAACTGGAAGACGACATTGTTGGCCGGACTGATTACGACTTCGTCGACAAGGAGCTGGCCGACTCCTTCAGGAAGCATGACCAAATTGCCATGGCGAAGGGAGCTCCAAGTGTCAATGAGGAGTGGGTAACGTTTGCTGATGACGGGCATCGCGAGTTACTGGAAACCACCAAGACACCCATGCTGGATGCCGAAGGCCATCTGATTGGAATTCTGGGAATAAGTCACAACATCACCGAACGCAAACAAGCCGCGCAACATGAGCAATTCCGCAACTCGACACTTGAACTGCTGACGGGAGAAAGCCCGCTAGACGTGGTGCTCGACTTCATTGTGCAGGGTGTGGAGCAACTCAACCCCGCCATGCTGTGCAGCATTTTGCTACTCGACGGTGAGGGCAAGCATCTGTGCAAGGGCATAGCACCCAGCCTGCCCGACTTTTACAACGCCGCCCTGGACGGTGTTGAAATCGGATTAGGAGTTGGCTCCTGTGGTGAAGCTGCCTATACGGCAGAGCGCGTGATAGTCCAAGACATTGCCACACATCCCAACTGGGCACTTTACTCCGAGCTTGCATCACGAGCCGGGCTCGGTGCTTGCTGGTCGCAACCCATCCTCTCCCCATCGCGTCAGGTACTCGGTACCTTTGCCATTTACCATCGAGACAAACACGCACCGACTGAAGCAGACATCTACGTCATCGAACAATCCGCCCGGCTGGCGAGCATCGCGATAGAACGCAAACAAATGGAAGACGAAGTCCGCAAGCTGGCTTTCTACGACGCGTTAACAGAGCTTCCCAATCGCCGCCTGTTGACTGACCGCCTCAAACAGGCCCTGACTGCGAGCAAACGCAAAGGACTTTATGGCGCGTTGTTGTTTTTGGATTTGGACAACTTCAAACCCCTGAATGACCAGCACGGACATGATTATGGGGATCTGCTGTTGAAGGAAGTCGCACGCAGGATCAGAAGTTGTGTGCGCGAGGTGGACACCGTTGCCCGATTCGGCGGCGATGAGTTTGTCGTGGTACTCAGCGAGCTGGTTGCAGACAAAACCGCATCGGCCACGCAAGCCAGCATGGTCGCAGAAAAGATCCGCTCGGCACTTGCTGCGCCCTACCTGTTGAGCATCCAAAACGAAGGTTCTGTTGAAACTTCTGTTGAGCACCACTGCACGTCAAGCATCGGCGCCGTGTTGTTCGGCAAGCAAGAAAGCTCCGCGTCGGACATTCTCAAGTGGGCAGATCTGGCCATGTATCAGGCCAAGGCGGCGGGTCGCAATACGGTTAAATTCTATGACGCATAAAGCTGGTTTTTGCGGGATAAGGGGGCGGAGTGACTGGTAACGACCGATTCTGTTGAAAAAGTAGCTTCAGCGGCAGCCTGCCGATCAAGTGTGCCTGCTGTCGAAGTGGCTGCAAGCCACTTCAAGTTGCCTTCCGGCGTTTCACTGAGCGTCCTTGCTCAGGTTTAAGGGTTAATTTGAGGGTTTCTGCTCGTAGCAGGCATACCTATCCCGTCAGCGGTGGCCCTTGAGGCAAAAGCTTGGCCATGCGGCGCAGGTTCTGCACCATCGCAGCCAAGGTGAATTCGTCAGTGGCACCCGTTAGGCCACGCAGTCGTAAACGGTCGAGTTTCATGATCCGTTTGAGGTGGGCGAAAAGCATCTCCACCTTCTTTCGTTCGCAGCGAGAGACGAGGTACTCCGGTGTCTTGGCGATGCGTCGAGCCACGTCGCGGGCAGCCTCATGGATGCTGCGGACAATCTTCCGATTCGGTGTGTTGGGGCAGCATTTCGCTTTCAACGGGCAGGTGGCGCAGTCGGTTTGGCTGGAGCGGTAAATGACGGTGTTGGCCTTAGTTACCCGCGACCTTTGCTGGGTGAAGGCGCGCCATTCACTGCGTAGCGGTTTGCCGGCTGGGCAGCAATATTCATTGGCGTCCTGATTCCAGTGGAAGTCGTTACTGGAGAGGCTGTCGTCCTTGCGCTCGGTCTTGTCCCACACCGGCACATGCGGTTCGATGTCCTTTTCTTCGACCATCCAGGCCAGCATCGGGGCGGTGCCATAAGCGGTATCGCCGATAAGGCGTTCCGGTGTGAGATCGAACTGCGCTTCGACACGCTCGACCATCGTCTTGGTCGAATCGACTTCGGCGGTACGGTGCGCCGGGGTAGCTTCCACGTCCATGATCACACCGTGCTCAGTGTCGATCAGGTAATTCGTGGAGTAGGCAAAAAAGGCCGGGCCACCTGGCGCTGCTGTCCAACGGGACTGAGGATCGGTGAGCGAAATTTTCTTGGGAAGAGCCTCAGCCAGCGCCTCTTCATCAAGGGCTTCGAGGTACTCGCGCACTGCGC
>DATMWH010000145.1:0-3416 GCA_035562615.1 Pseudomonas sp.
GCGTTACAGCCGGGCCAACGAAATGGGCCTGCTCGGCTTTGGCGGGGATCGTCGCGATACACGTTCAGTACTCAAGGAGGGTTCGGTGGCGCTGTTACTCAACCCGCAATGGGCACTCGGTGTGGAATACCGCGAAAAACCCGACAACCTGAACTTCGCAGGGGAGAGCGACTGGAGCGACGTATTTATCGGTTATTTCCCCAACAAGCGCGTGTCACTGGTGCTGGCCTATGCACGGCTGGGCACTATCGCCACGCTGGACAAGCAGAACGGTGTGTACCTGTCGTTGCAGGGGAGCTACTGATGCTCCGGCGCCTGTTTTCCACACTGTGCTGTGCGCTCTGGCTGAGTGCTTGCTCTTCGCCAACGGCCGGCCCTGATCCGCTGTACAACGAGCTGGGTGGTGAGGCCGGACTGATCCGGATAGTTGAAGGCATGTTGCTCAATGTGGCACGCGACCCGCGGATTGCCGAGCGTTTCCGCGATGCCAATATCGAGCGGGTGCGCGACAAACTGGTCGAGCAGTTCTGCCAGATTGCCGGCGGGCCCTGCACCTATACCGGCGACAGCATGCCCGAGGTGCACCGCGGGCTCGACATCAGCCCGTCCGAGTTCAATGCGCTGGTCGAGGACCTGATCAAGGCGATGGACAGCGAGGGCATTGCAGTGCCGGTGCAGAATCGGCTGATCGCGCGCCTGGCCAAACTGCGCGGGCAGGTTATCCACCAGTAGGTTGGGTTGAGCGGAGCGAAGCCCAACGGCAGTGCATCCGGATGCCGCTCAGGTTCCTCAGCAGTCTATGTATCTGCCTGGCGTCCCTCTCAGTTACGCGCATCCTTGGGCTTTTTGCCGCCGGCATAATCATTCTTTGCCGCGGCGAAAGGCGGGCGCGGCTGATGGGTGAAGAAAGCGGCAATGTCCAGCGCCTGCTGGGCACTCAGGCTGTTGCCCTGTCCCAGCGGCATGTTGTGCTGGATAAAGGCGGCTGCCGTGTAGGTGCGCGCCATGCCGGCGCCGATATTGAACGAGTCGTTGCCCCACACGGGCGGGAAGGTATAGCTGCCGTCGGCCGCCTTCAGGCCCTGACCCTCGGCGCCGTGGCAGGCCGCACATTTTTCCGCGTAGAGCTTGCGGCCGTTATCGGCATCGGCCACGAGTGACTGGTCGATGCTGCCCATGCCGCGGCCCTGCACCGGGGTACCGGTCGGTACGCCGGTGGACAGCCATTGCATGTACATCAGCATGGCGTTCATTTCCTTTGAGTCGTAGGCCAGTGGATGGCCGTTCATCGAGCGCTCGAAACAGTCATTGATGCGCTCCTGCAGCGAGTTGATCGAGTTGCTGCGCTGACGGTATTCGGGGAACACGCCCCACAGCCCGACATAGGGACCGGCAAAGGCCACAGTGCCGCCGCCGAGGTGGCAATTGCTGCAGTTGAGGCCGTTGCCCACGTTCTTTGGCAATTGCCGGCGGGTGTCGGTGATCAGTGTTTTGCCCAGCCGGATGGCATCGCCAACCGGTCCTGGCGGAATGCTTGACTCCGCCGGCGGGTTCATGGCCGGCGGCGCGGCCTGGGCGGTAATCGCCGAGCAGGCGAAGAGCAGCGTGAGCAGGTAAAGCGGGCGCATACGGATGCAGGTCAGCATGAGTCTCTCCGGGAGTTGGAAGGTGTGGAAACGCTTTCCCGCAAGCGGGATGAATTTTTACTCGATCTGGTCTTTGGGATAATCGCCGGCATGCGCCTTTGCCGTACAGGGTGGTCTTTTCGATATGTATCAACATGGCTGGCGATGGCTCCGGTCAAGTGCCCAGAATCAATCTGGCGGGAAATCAGCGGGGCGTCAGCCGGCCAGAGCCTGAGTCAGCACCAGCAAGCTGGCCATAAGCTCAAGGGCGTAAGTGCCGCCTGCCGTCAGCTGGCGCAGTTTGAAACGTGCCTGCAACATGCTCAGCGCATGCAGGACGCGTACCCCGGTGAACGCGATCACAAGGAAACCGGTCAGGCCGGCCCCCTGGCCCTGTATACACAGTGCCAGCACCAGCAGGGCAAACAGCAGGCTGTGCTCCACCGCATTGCCGTGCGCACGGATGGCCTGTTTCAGTTCGCGAACCTCACCATCGCCATTGCCGACCCGGTGCTTGATTCGGCAGCGCGAAACATTCATGGCCAGCAGGGTGAGCAGCAATCCATGCAGGCCGGCAAACAGCGTAAACCAGAAGTACATGCTGAATCCTTGTTCGGTTGGATCGGCTCAGGGAACTATGCCCTTGGCCCGCAGGGCTTCGCGCGTTAGCTGCAGGCGCAGCGGCAATTGCGGGTCGGCAGTGATGTTCAGGTTAGTCGCAAAAAACCACACGTCATCCGCTGTTTCCACATAGCCGACATACCAGCCGATCTTCGGTTGACTGTCGCCGGCCAGGCCGGTCTTGGCGTACAGGGTGAAGTCGGCGCTCTGCTCGCTGCGCATGACCTCGCGCAGCGTGTCGTAACTGGCGGCCGAGAAGGGCAGCTGGCGCCGGTAGACCTGTTTGAGGAAGGCCACCTGTTCCAGCGCGCTGATGGTCAGTGAGCCGTCGAGCCAGAAGGTGGTCAGCGCGAAGGGTTCATGCAGCGCGCCATAGCCGATGCGCGACAGCCAGTCGCGGTAAGCCGTCTTGCCGATCTGCCGGGCCAGTTGCTGATAGCACCAGACGCAGGAGCGCTGAAAGGCCGAGGTCAGGGTCTGGTCCTGATTCCAGTTGGCAATGCTGTAACGCGTGCCGTCCCATTTGAACGGCGCGTTCGGGCCGTCCACCACGCCCAGTTGCAGGGCGATCAGGCTGTTGGGGATCTTGAAGGTCGAGGCGGCGGTAAAGCGCTGCGCCGCGCGGGCGTCGTCATGGATGTAGGTCTGGCCGCTGCGCAGCGCACTGATCACCAGAGTCCCGCTGACCTGCTGATCAGCCAGCAGCCGGGCAATCTGTGCATCCTCGGCCAGCAAGGGGGCGCAGTGCAGCATCAGCAGCCAGAGCAGGGCAGTGCGCAGCATGGGCGGGACATCCGGGTGGAGGGCAACAGCCGGGGCACGGGGCCCCGGCTGTCCGGGTGGAGGTTACTGAACTTTCTGAATGCCCGGTGGCGACCAGGAACCGCTACCGGCCGGGAGGACCGAAGGCGCTTCGGTCTTTGGCCAGTACAGGCGCATGACCAGGTAGATCGGGCCGTCCGGTGCCGGCAGCCAGTTGGATTCCTTGTCCTTGCCGGGCGAGTCCTTCTGGATGTACAGCGTCAGCGAGCCATCGGTGTTTTTCTGCAGGCCTGGCAGCATTGGCGAGTTGATCAGGTAGCGGTCGATCGGGTTTTTCACCAGAAACTGGGTCTCGCCGTCATACAGGGTGATCGACCAGAAGGAGTTCACTGGTGGCAACTGGCCGGC
>DATMWH010000146.1:0-2154 GCA_035562615.1 Pseudomonas sp.
CCCCCAGCAACTCAACACCCTCAAGCTGGTGCTTGACGAGTTCATCGCCAGCCTGTTTGAAGCATCGCAGTTCACCGAAAAGCCATTGCTGCGTGGCGTCTATTTCACCAGCGGCACACAGGAGGGGAGTCCGATTGACCGGGTCATGGGCAACCTTGGGCGCGCACTGCAACTCGACCAGAAGTTGCTCATGCCGAACCGGCCCAGCGGCAAAAGCTTCTTCATCACCCGATTGCTGAAAGATGTGGTGTTCCAGGAGGCCGGGCTGGCGGGAACCAACCTGCGCTGGGAACGGCGGCGCTGGCTGCTGCAAGCCGGCGCACTGGCAGCGGCGGTGCTGCTCGCCTGTGGAGCAATTGCCGCGTGGACCATCAGCTATACGCGTAACCGCAGCTACGTGGCGGAAGTCGAAGCCCGCCGCGAGGCCATCGCCAATCGGGTGGAAAGCCTCGGCATCAGTCGCAGTTCCGATGTCGTTGCCTTGCTGCCGGTGCTGGCATCGGTGCAGGAGATAGCCGACGTTCCCGGTGTCAACCGTGACACAGTTCCGTTCTCGATGGGTTTCGGTCTGTATCAGGGTGACAAGCTGGCCGCTGCTTCGCGCAATGCATATCACAAACTGCTGCAGGATACCTTCCTGCCGCGACTGGCGATGCGCATCGAACAGCAACTGCGCAGCGACGCACGCGACAACCCGGAACTCCTGTATGAAGGGTTGAAGGCTTACTTGATGCTGCATGACCCGGAACATTTCAATGCTGCTGCGTTGAAAGCCTTCATAACCGCTGACTGGGAAAACAGCTTGCCGCGTGAGATCACCAGCCGCCAGCGCAAGGAACTGGAAGGACATCTGAGTGCCCTGCTCGATAGCGGCGATGCCGCTGCTTCACCGATTCTGGCCGATACCCGGCTGATCGCGGATGCGCGTAATGCCATTGCGCGCACTCCCTTGTCCGCACGCATTTACAACCGCCTCAAGCGTCAGGGCATCGCTTCCAATCTGCCGGAGTTTTCCATCGCCTCCGCGGCCGGCCCTTCCGCCGCGCTGGTCTTTGTGCGCGCCAGCGGCAAGCCACTGACCAGCGGGGTACCGGGGCTATACAGTTTCAATGGATATCACAAGGCATTCGTGGCCGAATCGGTACGTGTCACTGTCCAGTTGGCCGACGAGGAGGGATGGGTGCTTGGCACCCAGGGAGCCACCCGCCTCGCCGATGTGGCCGCCCGGGCGCGCCTGCTGGAGGACGTGCGGCGGCTCTACCTGGAAGATTACGCCAGGATATGGGAAGCGTTCGTCAGTGACATCAAGCTGCTGCGCGCCGGCAATCTGCAACAAAGCATCCAGCTTGCCCGCATCCTGTCGGCGCCTGACTCGCCGTTGCCACTGCTGCTGCGCGCGATCGTCAAGGAAGTCACCCTGGTCCAGGTGGAAGAGGCAGACAAGTCGGCGATCGAAAAAGCCACCGACACGGTGAAGACTTCGCGCGAGGATCTGCTCAAGCTGTTTGGCCAGCAAAAGCCGACGTCCAGCGCAACGGCTCTTGCGCGCCCGGAAAACATCGTGGACCAGCGCTTCGACAATCTCCGGCGAATGGTTCGCAGCCAGGGCGGCGCTCCGGCGCCGATCGATGCCACCGTCGGCCTGATCAATGAACTCCACACGCTGTTGACCGCTACGGAGACGGCAGTAAAAGGCGGCAGCACGCCGCCGCCAAGCGATATTCCGAACAAGATCAAGGCGGAAGGCAGCCGCATGCCAGAACCCGTTCGCTCCCTGTTATTGACGCTGTCGGGCGGCGGCACGAGCCAGGCCATGGAGGTAACGCGTTCCAATCTTAGCCAGGCCATGAAAGCTTCGGTCTATGAATTCTGTAACAAGGCGATCGCCGGACGCTATCCATTCGTTAAAGGCAGCACGCGCGACGTTACCCAGGAAGATTTCACGCGTCTCTTCTCCGCCGGCGGCGTGATCGACGAGTTCTTTCAGAAGAATCTGGCGCCTTTCGTCAATACATCGACCCGCCCGTGGAGCTTCCGAAACATGGGTGAGGCCAGCCTTGGCGAAGCATCGAGTTCGCTGATCCAGTTCCAGCGGGCGCAGGCCATACGCGAAGTCTTCTTCCGGGGAGGCGGGCAAGGCGCAGCCATGCGGCT
>DATMWH010000147.1:0-4471 GCA_035562615.1 Pseudomonas sp.
AAAACCGCGCAAACCCGGTCTGCCGCTCTACGCCGTGCCCACCACCGCCGGCACCGGCTCGGAAGTGACCATCGGCGCGGTGATTTCCGCCCCGCAAAAGCAAATCAAATGCACCCTGATCGACCCGAAAATGGTCCCGGAAATGCTCGCGCTCGACCCCAGACTGATGACCGGCCTGCCGCCCTTCATTACCGCGCCCACCGGCATGGACGCGCTGACTCACAGCATCGAGGCTTACCTGAGCACGACCGCCTGCGCCGAATCCGACGCCATGGCGCTCAAGGCCTGTGCCAGCATCTTCAAGCACCTGCCGATCGCCTATGCCGATGGCCAGAACCTCGAAGCCCGCGAACGCATGGCAGTGGCCTCGTGCATGGCCGGGCTGGCGATCACCCGTGCCGGAGTCGGTTATATCCACGGCATCGCCCACCAGTTGGGTGCGCTTTACCACGTACCCCATGGTCTGGCCAACGCCATCGTGATGCCCTATGTGCTGGATTTTTCCAAAACCGATTGCAGCAGCCGGCTGGCCGATCTGGCGCGGGTTGCCGGCATAGGCCCGGCGGGCGCCAGCGATAGCGAACTGGCCGACGCCTTGATCGAGCGCATCCGCCAATTCAATGCCAGCCTGCAGATACCGCTGACGGTTAAGGAGCTAAAGCCAGCGGATTTCAGCCGGATCATTACTGCCGCCTTTGCTGAAACCCACGGCACCTATGGCGTACCGAAATACATGACGCCCGCTGAGATGACCGCAATACTGGAGTCACTGTTGCCAGTCTGAAAGCAGCGCCACAGACGAGATATCTCGAGAAGAAAGCAAGACTCATGCGCTTATCCGGCCATCCCTATCGATCGACCTGCTCGATCTTATTCACGCTGGCGCTGTTGCTGGCGTGGGAATTTTCCTCCGCCGGGACACTGCGCGAGCGGCTTGTTGAGCGGCGCTCAACCGATCAGGCGCAAGAGGTCGCGATTGGCGAGCCTTCCGAACGTTTAGCGCTGGCCGGTGGGATGCGCCTTCTGAAAGATGTGCCCTACGCCAACGAGGGCAAGCAACGCATGGATGTCTATCTGCCCCGCCAGCCGGCGGGCGCTCCGGTGATATTCATGGTGCATGGTGGCGCCTGGCGGCTGGGCGATAAAGACGCGCGGGCCGTCGTCGAAAACAAAGTGGCGCGCTGGGTACCCCAGGGCTTCATTTTCATCTCGACCAATTACCGGCTGTTGCCCGATACCGCGCCGCTTGAGCAGGCAGAGGACATCGCCCGTGCGCTGGCTACGGCCCAAGCCAAGGCCGTCTCGTGGGGAGGTGACCCGACACGGTTCATCCTGATGGGGCACTCCGCCGGCGCGCACCTAGTCGCCCTTGTGGCCACATCACCTGAAATAGTCCGGAGGGCGGGGGCAAAACCCTGGCTGGGCAGCGTCCTGCTCGACAGCGCCGCGCTCGATGTGGTGACGATCATGCAGGCCCGGCATGCACGCTTTTATGACCGGGCCTTTGGCAAAGACCCGGCGTACTGGAGAGCCGTGTCACCCGTGCACGGGCTGTCTGAAAAAACCGCGCCGCTGCTGGCTGTGTGCTCGTCGCAGCGCACCGAATCCTGCCCGCAGGCGAATCGCTTTGTCGAAAAAGCCACGGCACTGGGGGTGCGCGCCAGCGTGTTGCAACAGGATCGTTCACACCAGGAGATCAACCAGCAACTGGGCGCTGCAAACCCTTACACCGATGCCGTCGAGGTATTTATGGGTTCGCTCAGCCAGTAGGTCGGGGTAGCCCAGCCTAACCCGAACCATAATCAAGGATGATTACGCAATGAACTATCGCCGTGCCTTTGTCCCTGGCGCTTCCTATTTTTTTACCTTGGTTACCGAACAACGCCGGCCCTGGTTGGCCGAGGCTGACAATGTGGCGTTACTGCGTGGCGCGTTTCGGGCGGTGCGCGCAAAGCGCCCTTTTCAGGTGGTGGCCATGGTGGTAATGCCCGATCACTTGCACTGCATCTGGACGTTTCCACCGGGAGATGCCGATTTTGCGACACGCTGGCGCTTGATCAAAACCTGGTTCACTAAACGATGCCATTCGCAGCTGCGTCCTGCGCCGGGGCTTGCACGGGTGGCAAAGAAACAGCAGGCGGTATGGCAACATCGTTACTGGGAGCATTTGTTGCGCGACGAAAACGATTTTATCCGGCATGTCGAGTACATCCACTTCAACCCGGTCAAGCATGGCGTGGTTGCTACGGCCATTGCCTGGCCGTACTCCAGTCTCCATCGTTATGTCGAGGCCGGGCTTTATCCGGCTGACTGGGGACAGGAGAAGATGGATTCCACCGGGATTGGCGCAGAGTGATGCAGGGCAATGGTGGGATGCAGGTGGCCAACGTCGGGTTACGCTGCGCTAACCCGACCTGCGAGTCAGGCGTTCTGCCATTGAAACGCTCACAACCGTAGGTCGGGTTAGCCCGCAGGGCGTAACCCGACATGGCGGGGATGCGTGTCACCGCAAAGCGTCGGGTTACGCTACGCTAACCCGACCTGCGAGCCTGTCTCGTCGTTATCCAATCTACCGCTCGTCAATAAGTCGCCGCTCAAAACACCATGAAGGCAATTCGCCACTACGCTGACACTATCTCATACCCCGTAAGGCATGGTGCTGTATGCCTCGTGAGTCAGATCTGACGCTCCCAAGCCGCGATCAGTTGATCGCAATCATCCGTATCCAGACTGAAATTGCCCGGCAAGGGCTGGATCTTGCTCAGGTAATGTCGGTCGTGGTGGAACGTGCGCTTGAGCTGATCAAATCAGAGGGGGCAGTTATTGAGCTGGCAGAGGACGAGGATATGGTCTATCGCGCCGCCTCAGGTATAGCTGCAGACCAACTGGGGCTGCGACTAAAACTTGCAAGCAGTCTGTCTGGGCGCTGTGTACTGAGCGGCGAGATCCTGCGTTGTATCGATACCGAAACCGACGAGCGTGTTGACCGTGCGGCCTGCAGACGCATGCACATCCGCTCGATGTTGGTAGTCCCTCTGCAGCACGAGGGCACCACTGTAGGTGTTTTGAAGGTCATGTCTAAAGCTGTCGCGGCTTTCAATGATGCTGATGAAGCGGTCTTGGGCTTGCTAGCAGAAGTCCTGGGCGCTGACATGTTCATGGCTGCCAGATATGCAGCCCAAGATCTCTATCACCGAGCAACCCATGACGAAATGACCGGTGTTGCTAACCGTGCGCTGTTCTTTGACCGGTTAAGGAGTGATCTTTCCCGTGTTGCACGGGATGGATCGGAGTTCGGACTTTTGATCATCGACATGGATGGACTCAAAGCCATTAATGACAACTGCGGCCATCGCGCGGGTGATGCTGCCATTTGCGAAGTGGCTCGCCGTGCCAGTCAGGCCCTCAGAAAATCAGACACCATTGCTCGCCTGGGCGGCGATGAGTTTGGTGTCCTCTTGCAGCCAACCAACGGCATGTCGTATTTGGCAGAAGGCGTAGAACGTCTTCGAGAGGTGATCTCCAAGCCCTTCGAGTTCGAGTCAAACTGGCTGCAGCTAGGGGTCAGTATTGGGGCAGCAATCGCCCCGAAAGACGGATCAAACCTTGAAGGGCTTATGGAGCATGCAGACAAAGCGATGTACAGCAACAAGCGCGAACGCAAACTCGTGGATAACCTGGCGCGCTAGCATGGCCGCAGCGCATCACACGCTAGAGTGTTCATAACAGCCGTGCGGGCTCACCAAGCAGCCAGCCTGGCAGCCAGATTCGGCCCAAGATGACACTCACCACCGTTAATATCGCGACTGGATCTCGATTGAGATTCGACAATCAAACATTAACCCTATTGATCCAGAAGCATATTGTACGAAACGATGGTTCCAGCCAGTGGTCAACGCGAATGCAAATGGCGGGTCAGCAACAGTGCATTTTGCGGTCAAGTGATTGCCCTTTCGCACCCGGTACTGCACGCTAAAAAATCATTAAGCTGGCGTGCCGGTGAAGCCTGAATGAATGCCCCGGCAAGCCTATTTATCCCCGCTCCCACCCAAACGTTTTGCCAACCCGAGTGTGCTTTCTCCATGCGAAATCTGATCAGGAATTTCCAGTCTTACTGGCTGGCGGATACCAGCTTCGTGACCTTGCTGATCATGCTGGTTGCCGCCGTATTTGTACTGCCGGTGATCATGGAGTTCAGTAATCACGGCGTGCTGCTGTTCAACATACTGCTGCTGAGCGTGTTCTTTTCGGGGATATTTTCCACGCGCAACGTGTGGCTGATTGCCCTTACTGCCATTCTCTTCAGCATTCACCTGTCGCTGCGACTGATCCGTTTTGGGGAGAACCCGTATTCCTTCTTTGTGCTGGAAAATGTCATCGCCATCGCCAATGCGCTGGTGTTCATTTTCATCAACCTGCAGCTGCTGTTTCGCGACAACATTGTTAACGCATACCGGATTATCGGGGCGGT
>DATMWH010000148.1:0-24465 GCA_035562615.1 Pseudomonas sp.
CAGCTCTTCAATGGTCACCATTTCCAGCGCATGCTGCTTGGGGGAAGGGTCTCTAAGCATCAGGCCTGTTCCTGTCGAAACGATGGCCTATTAAACAAAAGACCCCGGCTTTGGGCCAGGGTCTTTGTCAGCAGTCTGAAAGGCCCTTGCGGGCCTTTTCAGCGTCTGGTTTGCCGTTACAGGCGCAGGCCGCCGTCGAGTTCCAGAATGCGACCGGTGTAATAGTCGTTTTCCAGAATGTAGGCCACCGAATGGGCGATTTCGGCCGGCTTGCCCATGCGCTTGAGCGGAATGCCGCTGCACATTTTTTCCAGTGCTTCCGGCTTCATGCTGGCGACCATTTCGGTTTCGATGAAGCCCGGCGCCACGCCGGCCACGCGGATGCCGTAACGCGCCAGTTCCTTGGCCCAGACCACGGTGTCAGCCGCTACGCCGGCCTTGGCTGCGGAGTAGTTGGCCTGGCCGATGTTGCCGGCACGGGAAATCGAGGAAATGTTGATGATCGCGCCCTGGTTGTTCAGCTCAATCATCTTGGCAGCCACTTCGCGGGTGCAGAGGAACACGCCGGTCAGGTTGACGTCGATCACCGATTGCCACTGAGCCAGAGACATCTTGCTCATCTCGCCGTCTTTGACCTTGATGGTCAGGCCGTCACGCAGGATGCCGGCATTGTTGACCAGACCGTTGATCGCGCCGAAGTCTTCGGCAACCTGAGCCACCATATGCGTCACCTGCTCTTCATTGGCGACGTTGCACAGGTAGGCGCGGGCTTCTCCGCCGGCGGCCTTGCACGCGGCGACCGCTTCGTCCAGGCGTTCCTGGTTGAGGTCAACCAGTGCCAGTTTGGCGCCTTTGGCGGCAAGGTACTCACCCATGGCGCGGCCCAGACCCTGGCAACCGCCGGTGATGATGATGACTTTATCGGTCAGTTGCATTTGCTTATCCCCTGAAGATATGGATTGCTGTGCGCCTGCTGGTGCTGACAAGGCACTGGCAAGTCCGGGTTTTTTTATGACGAATAATGCTCAAGGAGTCACAAGGTGAGCTCGAAGGCCGCAAAGAATGCCCGAGAATTGCTTCTCAAGGAATACCGCGGCGTACTTTCCACCCACTCCAAGGCCATGCCAGGCTATCCCTTTGGCTCAGTGGTGCCCTATTGCCTGGATGCGCAGGGCCGCCCACTGCTGTTGATCAGCCGCATTGCCCAGCACACGCATAACTTGCTTGAGGACGCTAAATGCTCGCTGCTGGTCGGCGAGCGGGCAGCCGAAGATGTGCAGGCCGCAGGGCGTCTGACCGTGCTGGCGCAGGCGCGGCAGCTGACCGTGGAGGCGGAGATCGAAGCCGCTGCGGCCCGTTACTATCGCTACTTTCCGCAGTCACGCGATTATCATCGGGTGCATGATTTTGACTTCTGGTGTCTGGAGCCGGTGCGCGCCCGCTATATCGGTGGCTTTGGTGCTATTCACTGGCTGGATCAGCTGTTGCTGGCCAATCCATTTGCCGGGGACGTTGAATCGGGCATGCTCGAACACATGAATGCCGATCATGCCGGCGCCATTGCTCACTACGTGCAGCTTGCGGGTCTGCCCGCGCTGGAGCCGGCGCAGCTGGTCGGGATAGACCGCGAGGGTTTTCATTTGCGGATCGGGCAGGCCGTGCACTGGCTGGCATTCCCGGTGGCGTGTGACACGGCAGGCGGTGTGCGCAAGGCGCTGGTGGCACTGGCGCAGCCGACCAGTGGTGAGTGAGCGGCTTGAATTGCCCGGCCGGCGCCTTCATTAAAAGGCTGTCGGATACTTTTATCCCCCAAGGACTTTGCTGATGCCTGTGTTCTTCTTGTTGTTCCTGCTGTTTCCCTTTCTCGAACTGGCGTTGCTGATCAAGGTTGGCACGGCGATTGGTGTCTTGCCGACCCTGCTGCTGATTGTCGGTTCGGCCATTCTTGGCAGCCTGCTGCTGCGTGTTGCCGGTCTGGCGACGGCCCTGCGCGCACGGGAAAAACTGGCGAGAGGGGAAATGCCCGAGCAGGAAATGCTCGAAGGCATGCTGATCGCGGTCGGCGGCGGTCTGCTGCTGTTGCCGGGCTTTATCAGTGACGTCATAGGCCTGCTGTGTCTGTTGCCGTTCACCCGCCGCCTGATTTTGCGCCGCTTTCTCGACCGTATGCAGGAACAGGCCTTGCGTCAGCGGGCCTTTGCCGATGATCTGGCAGCGCGCAACAGCCCGGTGCAGCCGAATGTGATTGAAGGCGAGTTCGAACGCCGCGATCCGTAAAAAAAATCGTTCTGGCCCTTGAAATCACCTTGTCAGCCCACCATCTAGTGCTCACCGCAAGGTGCTTGCCGTTCAGGCAAACAGACTTTCGCAGTGTGCTTGGCGCACTGCATCCGGCGCAGCCGGACCAAAGCAAACCGCCGGTGCTTGCACTGGCAAAAAATAATCCACAGTTGGGAGAGATCGACAATGAAGCTTCGTCCTCTGCATGACCGCGTCGTTATTCGTCGCAGTGAAGAAGAAACCAAGACTGCCGGCGGTATCGTGCTGCCGGGTTCGGCTGCCGAGAAGCCGAACCGTGGCGAAATCGTCGCTGTTGGCACCGGCCGTGTGCTGGATAACGGGGAAGTCCGTGCGCTGGCCGTCAAGGTGGGCGACAAGGTGGTATTTGGTCCGTACTCCGGCAGCAACACCGTCAAGGTTGATGGTGAAGACCTGCTGGTCATGAGCGAAAACGAGATTCTGGCCGTTGTTGAAGGCTGATTTTCACGCATCGTCGCTACGAATTCTGTTCCACGAAATGAATTGAGGAATACTGATCATGGCTGCAAAAGAAGTTAAATTTGGCGATTCCGCCCGCAAGAAAATGCTCGCTGGCGTGAACGTTCTGGCTGACGCTGTCAAAGCAACCCTGGGCCCGAAAGGCCGTAACGTGATCATCGAGAAGAGCTATGGCGCTCCGACCATCACCAAGGATGGCGTTTCCGTTGCCAAAGAAATCGAGCTGAAAGACCGTTTCGAGAACATGGGCGCCCAGCTGGTCAAGGACGTCGCCTCGCGCGCCAACGATGATGCCGGTGACGGCACCACCACCGCTACCGTTCTGGCTCAGGCCATCGTCAACGAAGGCCTCAAGGCTGTCGCTGCCGGCATGAACCCGATGGATCTGAAGCGCGGTATCGACAAGGCCACTGTAGCCATCGTTGCCCAGCTGAAAGCTCAGTCCAAGCCATGTGCTGACACCAAGGCCATCGCTCAGGTAGGCACCATCTCCGCCAACTCTGACAGCTCCATCGGCGACATCATTGCCGAAGCCATGGAAAAAGTCGGCAAGGAAGGCGTGATCACCGTTGAAGAAGGTTCGGGTCTGGAAAACGAACTGTCGGTTGTAGAAGGCATGCAGTTCGACCGTGGCTACCTGTCTCCTTACTTCGTCAACAAGCCGGACACCATGACCGCCGAACTCGACGGTCCGCTGATTCTGCTGGTCGACAAAAAAATCTCCAACATCCGCGAGCTGCTGCCGGTTCTGGAAGCCGTTGCCAAGTCCGGCCGTCCGCTGCTGATCGTGGCTGAAGACGTTGAAGGCGAAGCTCTGGCTACGCTGGTGGTCAACAACATGCGCGGTATCGTCAAAGTCGCTGCTGTCAAAGCACCGGGCTTCGGTGACCGTCGCAAGGCCATGCTGCAGGACATCGCTGTTCTGACTGGCGGTACCGTGATCTCCGAAGAAATCGGTCTGAGCCTGGAAGGTGCCACCCTTGAGCATCTGGGTAACGCCAAGCGCGTGATCCTGAGCAAGGAAAACACCACCATCATCGACGGTGCTGGTCAGCAGGCGGACATCGAGTCCCGCGTTGCGCAGATCCGCAAGCAGGTTGAAGACACTTCTTCCGATTATGACAAAGAGAAGCTGCAAGAGCGTCTGGCCAAACTGGCTGGCGGTGTTGCCGTGATCAAGGTCGGCGCCGGTTCCGAAGTCGAAATGAAAGAGAAGAAAGCCCGCGTTGAAGACGCCCTGCACGCGACCCGTGCAGCCGTTGAAGAAGGCGTGGTACCTGGCGGTGGCGTGGCTCTGGTTCGCGCTCTGCAGGCCATCGCCGAACTGAAAGGCGACAACGCTGATCAGGACGTGGGTATCGCTCTGCTGCGTCGCGCTGTTGAAGCGCCGCTGCGTCAGATCGTGGCCAACTCCGGTGACGAGCCAAGCGTAGTGGTCGACAAGGTCAAGCAGGGTAGCGGTAACTTTGGCTACAACGCAGCGACCAGCGCCTACGGCGACATGATCGAAATGGGTATCCTCGACCCGGCCAAGGTAACGCGCTCTGCTCTGCAGGCCGCGGTTTCCGTGGCCAGTCTGATGATCACCACCGAAGCCATGATTGCCGAAATTCCGGAAGACAAGCCAGCAGCTGGTGGCATGCCGGACATGGGTGGCATGGGCGGTATGGGCGGCATGATGTAAGCCGACCGGCCTCGCCGCTCCACAAAAGCCCCGCCTAGTGCGGGGCTTTTGCTTTCTGGAATAAGTAGCCCGGATACAATCCGGGTTGGTGAAGAATCCCTTGACCTCCGCTCCCGGATTGCATCCGGGCTACGTTTGCAGCTGATCCGCTTTGCACTTGATATTCCGCCAGCTTCAGAGCTCGTTGGTGCTGAGCAACTTGAGGTAGTCGCCGGCCGGCATGGGTCGGTAGAAGTGATAGCCCTGCAACTCTTCGCAGCCGTGCTGGCGCAGGTAGTCGGCCTGGCCGCTGGTTTCCACGCCCTCGGCCACCACCGACAGATTCAGGCTGTGGCCGATGCCGATGATGGCGTTGACCAACGGTGCTACGGAAGTCAGGTCAAGGATGTTGTTGACAAAGGAGCGGTCGATTTTCAGTTCATCAACCGGGAACCGGTGCAGATAGGACAGCGATGAGTAACCGGTGCCAAAGTCATCGATACTGATCTTGACGCCCATGCTGCGCAGCGCGGCAAGGTTGCTCTGGACCGTATCGCTTTCCTTCAGAAACAGCCCTTCGGTGACCTCGAGTTTGATCAGTTCAGCCGGCAGGCCGTAGGTTTCCAGCAGTTTCAGCAGTGATCCGACCAGGCTGTCCTGGGCGAAGCAGTTGGAGGAAAGATTGATCGCCAGCGGCTGCAGCGCGACTCCCTGCTGGCGCCATTCATGCAGCTGCCGGCAGGTTTCCTGCAATACGAACTGGTCGATCATGCCGATCAGATTGCGCTCCTCGGCAAAAGGAATGAACGTAGCCGGTGATTGCAGGCCGAAGCCTGGGCGGTTCCAGCGCAACAGCACTTCGGCACTGCTGGGCTTGAGGGTTACGGCATCCATTTTGGGCTGGAAGTACAAAAGGAATTCTTTGTTTTCGATGGCTTTGCGCAATGCGCCTTCCAGTCGCATGATCTCGCTGGCGCGTTCGCCCATGTCGGCGGTGTAGCACTGGTAGGTGTTGCGCCCGCTGGCCTTGGCGCGGTACATGGCGATATCGGCATTGCGCAGCAGGCTTTCCGCGTCGGCGCCGTCACTGGGGTAAATGCTGATGCCGATACTCGGGCTGATATTGAAGCTCACGCCATCAATGACGATTTCCTCATCCAGCGCTGCAATGATCTTCTGGGCTACGGCAATGCTTTCACCTTGCCATCGGATCGAGGGCAGCAAGACGATGAATTCATCACCGCCGATGCGCGCCAGGGTGTCACTTTGGCGCATCAGCGTGCTGATTTTTTCGCCAACGTGTTTGAGCAGCTCATCGCCCACGCTGTGACCCAGGGTGTCATTGATCTGCTTGAAGTGATCGAGGTCGATGAACAGCAGCGCGATCATGCGCGGGTCGCGTTGTGCCACCGCGATGGCTTGCTGCAGGCGGTCGCTGAGCAGCACGCGGTTAGCCAGTCCGGTCAGTCCGTCATGGGTGGCCATGTGCAGGATGCGCTCTTCGCTGAGCTTGCGCTCGGTGATGTCCAGTTGCACCCCGGTCAGCCGGATGGCTTTGCCGTCGACATCAAAGGTCACGTGGAAGATGCACGAAAGGGTATGTACTTCACCATTGGGCCACTGCAGGCGGTACTCCAGTTCGTGGCGGGTCTGTGGTCCGTGGCGGCCGTTTTCGATGGCGGTGAGCACGACCTTGCGGTCATCCGGAACCACCAGATCCAGCCAGATGGCGGCTTCGGCTTTGATGCTGAAGGGCTCAAGACCGTACAGACGGTAGGTTTGTGCATCCCAGAATGAGCTGAGTGAAGAAATATCCCACTCCCAGACGCCCAGGTAGGCCACCTCGGCGGCGATTGACAGGCGATCAGCCAGTCGCTGGCGAGCTGTTTCCGCGACTTCGCGCTCGTGGATCTCGTGTTCCAGTTCACTGGCACGTTGCTGCAGGGTTTCATCGCGCTCGCGCAGGCGCTGGGCCATGTCCACGAAACTGCTGGCCAGACGGCCCAGTTCGTCATCGCGCTGGGTGTCCAGCTTGGGTGACAGGTCACCCTGAGCAATCGCATGGGTGGCTTGGCGCAGGGCGGACAGCGGTCTGGCAACCTGGCGGCGCAGGATATAGGCCAGCAGCATCAGCTGAATGATCAGGCCGATCAGGCCGGCCAGCAGAATGCGCTGGGCAGAGCCGAAGGCTTTCTCCTCCAGCAATGACTTGGGCATGACACTGATGAAGTACCAGCCAGGACCGGAAATCCGCGCCACGCCCAGATAGTGCTGGCCGTCGGCAGAGGTCAGTATGCTCGCCCGGTCTGGGCTTTGCAGGGCGGCATTGGCGAACTCGTGCAGTTGCGGGTCTGACTCGGCATTGAGTTCGAGGCTGCCTGCCGATGAGCGGATTTGCTGCATCAGTCTGGGGTGTGCCAGCAGCTTGCCCTTGCTGTCGACCAGCATGTTGTAGGTGCCAGGCAGCAATTCGTCCTGAGTGTGGCGCAGCAGTTGTTCCACTGAAATGTCCTGGGACAGCGTGCCAATCCAGCGACCGTCAAGGTCCATGGGCGTCACGGTGGAGAGCATCCAGACACCGGCCTTGTCGTCGAAGTAGACCTCGGTCCAGATGTTCTAGCGCTCAGGGTTGCGCTCGGGGGCGGAGTCGCGCACGGGCGGGTAGTCGAAGTTGTTGGATTCTGCGTTGGCTTCCCGGCCCCAGTTGACCGATGGCGAGAACATGATCAGGGCGATTGCCGGCAGATCGATATAGGTTGAGTAATAGCGTGAGGTCATCGGCGGCCCCCACTCGCTCAGCAACTGGAAGGCCGTCAGCACTTCGCGGCGGATCTTGGCGTTCAACTCGACTTGCTTGCGGATATAGATCGATGGCAAGCGCTGATGGTTATCCAGTTCCGGGCGCACCCGGATCAGGCCGTCGGGACTGCGCGAAAACCACTGATCGAATTCGGCCTGCGGATCACTGTCGCCCAGTTGTGCCAGTCGATGCTGAAACTCCTGGCGAAGTTGAACGGTATTCTGCTGGGCTTGAAGAAACGTTTCGGACTCCAGTTGGGCGCGGACTTCCAGATTACGCTTGAGCGCGTCGAGTGATTCTGCGCGCAGGCTGACCATGCTCAATTGGTAGCTCAGCAGCGTCACGGCAATGATGGCCAGGGCAATTACCAGACCGATTTGCAACTGGATGCGGCGAGACAGGCGTCCGCCGGCAAACGTCTTAAGCGTGTTCGTCATTGTCGCTCCCTGATGACATTGAACCGTCTGACGGTCAACAGTTGCCAGCGTCGATGGCTCAAGCGGTGAGTGCGTGCGGTTCCCTCCGGCACGCCCCCGGTTAGCCAGACCGGTGCCGCGTTAAGTCTAGTCGTCTCGCCGCAAGCCGTTGTGCTGCTCTGCTGATTAATCCAGTCGCCGGTTCAGGCCGAAGCGTTGCATCAGGGTTTTTTCCAGCAAGCCTTGTGGCAGCAGGCGAGCCATCAGCGGCAAACTGTGGCTGCCGTTACCCAGTCTGAGCAGGCGAGGTCTTGGTGATCTGCCGACAGCACGCAGTACGCCGGCGGCAAATTCGCTGGCCGGTGTGGGCTTGTCCTGGGACGCATTGGCGCGCGCGCGGATCCCGTCGCGTAGCGGCCACCAGGCGGAGGACTGGTTGATCAGTTGTTCCGCATGCTGGCTGGCATTGGCGCCGAAGTTGGACTCGATGGCGCCGGGCTGAACCTCCATGACCCCGATGCCGAAGGGCGCCAGCTCCATGCGCAGGGCGTCGGTGAGTGCATGCGCGGCTGCCTTCGAGGCGCAGTAAGCACCGGCAAAAGGGGTGGTCAGCACCCCGGAAACACTGCCGATATTGACCACCAGTCCCTTGCTCGCCCGCAGCAGACCAAAGCAGGCGCGGGTCACGCCCACCAGCGAGTAGACATTGGTTTCGAATTGCCGGTGCATGGCTTCCACGCCGCCATCCAGCAGCGGCGCGATGCCGCCGTAACCGGCATTGTTGATCAGCACATCCAGTCGGCCGGCTTCCCGCTCAAGGCGCCCGCTGGCCAGCTCGATCGAGTTGGCATCGTTGACGTCCAGTGCCACCGCGGTAAAGCCGGCGGCGCTCAGTTGCGCCAGGTCCGCCTCCTTGCGTGCGCCGGCCCAGACGCTGTAGCCAGCGGCCTTGAAAGTGTCGGCCAGCGCACGGCCGATCCCGCTCGAACAACCACTGATCAGAACAACGGGATCGGGCATGGGCGAAGCTCCGGTGGCTGGGGGAAAGGTATTGAGTCAGTCTGCAGGATGGTCGCGCAGGAACACCAGCTTGTCGACGCCTGATTGCTCTGCGCAATAGCGATAGCCCTGCAGGTCGAACTGCTGCAACGCCTGCGGGTCACGAATCCGGTTTTTGATCACGTAACGCGCCATCAGGCCACGGGCTTTCTTGGCATAAAAACTGATGATCTTGTATTGGCCATTCTTCAGGTCGCGGAATTCGGTGTCGATGATTCGCGCCTGTAGCGCCTTGCGTTTGACCGCACTGAAGTATTCGTTCGAGGCCAGATTGAGCAGCACCGAATCACCCTGTTCGGCCAGCGCCTGATTCAGCCAGCCGGTGATGCGCTCGCCCCAGAATGCGTAGAGATCCTTGCCGCGCGCGTTAGCCAGTTTGGTGCCCATCTCCAGGCGATAAGGCTGCATCAGGTCCAGCGGCCGCAGCACGCCGTAGAGGCCGGAGAGCATGCGCAGGTGCTGCTGGGCAAAGTCGAAATCGGCATCGCTGAAGTCTTCGGCATGCAGACCGGTATACACATCACCCTTGAATGCCAGCAAGGCCTGGCGGGCGTTTTCCGCGCTGAACGGCTGTTGCCAGCTGGTGTAGCGGGCGGCGTTGAGGCCAGCCAGCGGGTCCGACAGACTCATCAGTTCGGCGATTTGTGCCGGGGTCAACTTGCGCAGCTGATTGATCAAAAGCTGTGCCTGATCGAGATGTTCCGGCTGGGTAAAGCGACGGGTGACGGGTGTTGAGGTGTAATCCAGCGTCTTCGCCGGGGAAATAACCATCAGCATGCATGTGCTCCTGTGTGGCGGGCGATTCTAACCCAGAAGCACGGTGTTACCAGGTGTGGCTGCGGCCGGTCGGTCGAGCGGCTGAGCCAGTTCCGCGGATGCAGGAGGCGATCTTCGTGCGGGCGAAAATGCGGAATTTTTTGCAGGGCTGGACTTGCGACTCTAACGGCCTTGGCGGAGCACGCCAAGCACTATTTGCCGATTGAAAAAATATAATCTCAGACGGTGAAAAGCGCTTTTTTCTGTAGTCAAGAATGCGGTATTAACAACACAGACCGCCGCAACCTGCCGACACAGGTGGCGTCTTCAGCCTTGCTTCTTGCGGCAGGTCGGTCTCAATCCGGCGGAGCGCCGCACTGGCCTTCCGTCACCGCCATCAGCATGAGGTGACCGAGTATGGATCAACACGGACGCGCAAGAACCGAGCTGCCAATCCTCTACGTCCTTGATACCAATGTCCTGATCCACGATCCAAACGCGCTGCTGAATTTCGAAGAACACCACGTGGCGATTCCGATGACGGTGCTGGAAGAGCTGGACAAGCTCAAAGCCGGCAAGCACTCGGTGGCGGCCGAATGCCGTCAGGCGATCCGCATGATCGATCAGGTGCTGGGCGAGGCCACGCCGGAGCAGGTTGAGCAGGGTGTGCCTATCCAGCGTGGCAAGAGCGGGCCGCGCGGCAGCATGTCGATCCTGATGAGCCGGCGCGCCGAGCCGATCATGCTGTTGCCGGAAAATCTCAACGACAACAAGATCATCAATCAGCTGGTCGAGCTGCGCAGTCGCCATCCGGGCAGCAGCGTGGTGCTGGTGACCAAAGACATCAACATGCGCCTGAAGGCGCGTGCCTGCGGCATCGAGTCCCAGGACTATCACACCGACCAGCTGGTGGATGACGTCTCCTTGCTGTCGCGTGGTTATCACACACTGGATGGCTCGTTCTGGGATCGCGTGAGCAAGGTCGAGACCCGTCAGGGCCACGGCAAGACCTGGCATACCGTGCAAATGCTGGAAAAACTGCCGGCGCACATCAATGAGTTCATCGTCGATGAGCAGGGTTTTGTCGGCTGGATCAAGGAGGTCAACGGCAGTGAGTTGCTGATCCTCGATATGCACCACGAGCAGTTGCTGCATCAGGAAGCCTGGGGCCTGCGCCCGCGCGATGTCTATCAGTCGCTGGCGCTGTATGCGCTGCTCGACCCGGATATCCATCTGGTCAACCTGTCCGGTGCCGCCGGTTCCGGCAAGACCATTCTGGCATTGGCTGCGGCGATCGAGCAGACCATGGTCAGCAAGCGCTACCGGCGCATCATCGCCACCCGCAGCGTGCAGGGGCTGGATCAGGAGATCGGCTTTCTGCCGGGCACTGAGGCGGAGAAAATGGAGCCCTGGCTGGGTGCCATCACCGATAACCTGGAAGCGCTGCACATGGACGACGAGAGCACCCACGGCAGCGTCGACTACATCCTGCAGAAGGTGCCGCTGCAGTTCAAATCACTCAACTACATTCGCGGACGTAGCTTCCAGCAAAGCCTGATCCTGATCGACGAGTGCCAGAACCTTACCCCGCATCAGATGAAAACCATCATCACCCGTGCCGGCAATGGTTCGAAAGTCGTGTGTCTGGGCAACCTGGCGCAGATCGATACGCCCTATCTGTCTGCCACCAGTTCCGGGTTGACCTATCTCACCGAGCGCTTCAAGGACTTCCCGCACGGTGTGCATGTGTCGCTGCAGGGGGTTCCGCGCTCGATTCTGGCCGAGTACGCCGAGGCCAATATGTAGTGGCGCACGCCCGGCCGGTTAAGCGGTCGGGCGTTGTTTGTGCGCGAAGCAGCTAAAAGGCGTGGCTGTTTTGCCGGCTGCGCCAACTGCTCAGGCGGTCATCCAGTCTGGCCAGACTGTCGATGCCTTGCTGGCGGGCCTTGCTGAACAGGATCAAGGCCAGTTCCGCGGTGACCAGGGCATCGGCACTGGCGCTATGCCGGGCCAGGACCTCAAGGCCGAAAAATTCGACCCAGGCGTCCAGCCCGCCTTTGTGGATTGCCGCTTGAGGGCAGAGCATCGGGGCCACTTCGGCCAGATCGAAAAAACGGTGGCGCAATGTATAGCCCAAGGTGCTTTGCAGCGCCCGCGTCAGCATGCGCTGGTCGAAGGGGGCGTGATAACCGATCACCGGGCTGTCGCCGAGGAAGTCGAGGAAATCCAGCAGCGCCTGCGCGGGGTCAAGTCCGGCGGCAATGGTACTGGGTGCCAGGCCATGAATCAGGATGCTCTCACTGACTTTGTGGTCGCCCTGCAGGGTGGCTTCGTACTGGCTGCCCAGATCAATGCAACCGTCCTCGATGGCCAGTGCGCCAATCGACAGCACGTGGTCACGGTTGACGTTCAGGCCGGTGGTTTCCAGATCCAGCACCACCAGCCGCTGTGCATGCAGAGGGCACGCATCGGCGGTTCTGGGCGCTGGCAGGGCTGCGCAGCGCGTCCGCTGCTCGCTGCTCAGGGTGGACTTTCTGGTCGGGGCAAACCATTCCAGCAAGCGTTTCATAGCTGGTAACGCAAGGTCAGGCTGGATTGCAGGCGCTGCGCCTGACGAAAGGATTCGCGCAGCACGCGCCGGTCCAGATCGTTCAGGTCATCCGGATCGATGCGGTTGGATAAGGGCAGCCCGCCCTTGGCCTGGGATTGGTGCAACTGCATGCGGATCAGCTGGATATAGCGGTAAGCCTCCTCATAGGCCGCGCCATCCAGCGCTTCGATGACGCCGCGCATGACCAGCTGATCGAGCCGTTCCAGCGTGCTGCATTCCTCGATCCCGTTGGCCAGGGCCAGTATGCGCGCCGCATCGACAAAGGGCGTGAGGCCTTGCACCTTGAGGTCGAGGGTGTGCTTGTCGGTGCCCTTGCGGGTCAGGCTGAATTCGCGGAACAGCCCGCCCAGTGGCGGGCGGTGGCGCAAGGCATTTTCCGCCATCATTCGCTGGAACACGCTGTTGCCGGCAATTTCTTCAAGAAACTCCCGGCGCAATTGCTGGCAGCCCTGTTCCGGTCCCCAGACCACCCGCAAGTCGAAGTAGATCGTCGAGCCCAGCAGGTTTTCCGGTGTGGCTTCTCGGACGAAATCGCCCAGCCGCCGGCTCCATTCGCGTTGTGACAGGCACAGCTCGGGGTTGCCGGCCATGATGTTGCCCTGGCACAGGCTGAAACCGCACTGGTCGAGGGCTTCGTTGATTTTTCGCGCCAGTGGCAGCAGCAGCTGACGGATGCGTTGGGCCTCCTGATGATCGGCGGCCTCGAAGAGAATGCCATTGTCCTGATCGGTATGCAGGGTCTGTTCGCGGCGCCCCTCGCTGCCAAATACCAGCCAGCTGAAGGCGACGCCGGGATCACCGTGCTCCTCGATACACAGCTCGATTACCCGGCACACGCAATGGTCGTTGAGCAGGGTGATCAGATGGGTGATCTGGGTCGAGCTGGCACCATGGGCCAGCATGTTGTCGACCAGATGGCGGATGTCGGCGCGCATCAGTATCAGGCTTTCGAGGGAGCCGGCCTGGCGGATGGCGCGCGCCAGATGAACCAGATCAACGCGTTGCAGGGAAAACAGGTCGCGCTCGGAAACCACGCCGCACAGGCGGCCCTTGTCGACCAGCACGACATGCGCAATATGCCGCTCGGTCATGGCGATGGCGGCATCAAAGGCGCTGGCGCGCGATGGCAGATGAAACGGATTGGGTGTCATCAGCTGGCTGATCGGTTGCTGCAGATCGGTGCCGTCTTTGGCAATGGCCTTGCGCAGGTCGCGCAGGGTGAAAATGCCCAGCGCCTGCATGTCCGCATTGGCAATCACGATACTGCCGACCTGCATCTGGTGCATCAGGCGGACTGCTCCCTGCAGGGTTTCCTCCGGCGGGCAGGTCAGCGGCTCGCGCATCGCCAGTTCGCCCAGCGTGGTTTCCAGTGAGTACTGCGAACCCAGCGTTTCTGCGGCCCGTAACTGCACCTGCTGATTGACCTGATCAAGCAGGCTGCTGACCCCGCGCAGGCAGAAATCACGAAACGGGTTGCAGGTGGAAAACAGCCGGACAAAAGCCGGTTTGGCCAGCAGCAGGCAAAAGGTATCTTTCGCCGCGATATGTTCGGTGCGCGTGGCCCGCTCGCCCAGCAGTGCGGCCAGCGGAAAGCATTCACCGCGACTGATCTCGAAGGTGTTCTGTCCGTCACCGGTTTCGCCGGTGGGGCGCTTGCCGCTGACCAGACCTTGCTTGACCACATAGAAATATTCGACCGGGCCATCTTCGGGCTTGATGATGGACTCGCCGGCGGCGTAGAAGCGCAGCTTGCAGTTCTCGACCATAAAGGCCAGGTGGCTGACATCCATCAGATTGAATGGCGGGGATTTCTTGAGGAAATCCAGCGTGCCCTGAATGTTCTGCTGCACGGCAATCTTGCCGGTCTGATCAAAAGCGTCCGCTTTGCTCATGCTGTCCTCGCAGAAAAGGCTAACCGGCTATTTTCCCAACATAGCCAGGCAGCCACGCAAAGGCCATTGCACTTAAGTCTATGCACTGGCCGCTGCCGCGTATTCGATGCCGTCACCGGCGATTGGCGGGTTACAATCGGCATTCATTTGAACAGGAGTCTGCCGTGCTGACCCATCTTGATAATCAGGGCCGTGCCCATATGGTTGATGTCACCGAAAAGGCGGTGACATTCCGCGAAGCCGTGGCGGAGGCGCGTATTCGCATGCTGCCGCAGACCTTGCAGATGATCCAGCAAGGCGGGCATCCCAAGGGCGATGTGTTCGCCGTGGCGCGCATCGCCGGGATCCAGGCAGCGAAGAAAACCCACGACCTGATCCCGCTGTGCCATCCGTTGCTCTTGACCAGCATCAAGGTGGAACTCGCCGCTGAAGGTGAAGATACCGTGCATATCATCGCCCGCTGCAAGCTGGCCGGGCAGACCGGGGTGGAAATGGAAGCCCTGACTGCCGCCAGCATTGCAGCCCTGACCATCTATGACATGTGCAAGGCGGTCGATCGCGGCATGTGTATCGAACAGGTGCGTCTGCTGGAAAAAGTCGGTGGCAAGAGTGGCCACTACCAGGCCGATGCCGCTCAATAGGAACTTTTCCATGCTGCAGATTCACTACTTCGCCCGTTATCGAGAAGCCCTCGGGCAGGACTCCGAGCAGCTGCCGTGGACGCCCGGGCTGACCTGCATGAATGATCTGCGCGAGCACCTGCTCAGCCGTGGCGGGGTCTGGCAGGTGCTGGAAGAGCAGAACCTGATGTGTGCGCGCAACGAGGAGTTGTGCAGCCTCAACGAGCCGCTGAGTGATGGCGATGTGGTGGCGTTCTTTCCAACAGTCACCGGGGGCTAGTCATGGCCATTCGTGTGCAGCTGGAAGCCTTTGACCCGGGTGCACAACTCAATGCATTGCACGCGGCCAATCTGGGCATTGGCGCCGTGGTTGGGTTTGTCGGTTATGTGCGCGATTTCAATGCCGGTCAGGAGGTGCAGGGCATGTTCCTCGAGCACTATCCGGGCATGACGGAAAAGGCGCTGGCGAAGATCGAGGCCGAAGCCCGCCTGCGCTGGCCGCTGCTCAATGTGGATATCCTGCACCGGGTCGGCAATCTGCAACCGGGCGAGCCGATTGTCTTTGTCGGCACTTGCAGTGCGCACCGGCAGGCAGCCTTCGAGGCCTGTGATTTCATCATGGACTATCTGAAAACCCGTGCGCCGTTCTGGAAGAAGGAAACCGGTAGTGCGGATGCTGGCTGGGTCGAGGGGCGTGACAGCGACCAGCAGGCGGCGCGGCGGTGGGAGTAGTGGGTGGGTTTGGATTGGTAATTCGGTGATGATTTTTTGCCGGGATGATTATTGCTGTTGATAGTCAGTTTTAGTTGCGCCCCGCCGGGCGCCTCACTTTTCTTGCTTGCCCAAGAAAAGTAAGCAAAAGAAGGCCCCCCGGCATCCGGGTCTTCGCTTTGCTCAGACTCCCCTCGCTCCGGTGCCACTCCGAGGGTCGTCGCGAAGGGCCATCCCTGGCCCATCGCGCCTCATTTGGCATCCATGCCAAATGCCCCTCTACGCAGCCCCTGCGCTCGGCCTCCTGACGGGGACGGGCCGACTACCGAAATTCTTGCGAATAACTATCGAATTGCACGGACTGAAAGATCCCGTCAGCCGTTGTAGCCCGGATGAAATCCGGGATAACGGCTTTCATGTCCAAACATCCCCGGATTTCATCCGGGCTACGATTCAAAGCCATGCACGGACTTAAAGTCCCGTCAGGAGGGTGAGCGGAATCGGTGTGAAACGAAGCGTAGCGAAGTAACAGCCGCAGGCTGGCCCGAAGGGCGAGCGAAGCGAGTCAAGGGGTTGAGCGGCATGGATGCCGCGAGAGTTGTGCTGGGCCAGGGAAGGCCCATCACAACGAGCCCCTGGAGCGCCGATGGAGCGAACGAACCCGAATCAAGCGCAGCGCAGGTTCGGGCCGCATGTCGGGCGCGCTTTCTCTTTGCTCACTTTCTCTTTGCGCCGGGCGGCGATCCGCGTGCAAAGAGAAAGTGAGGCGCCGTGCAAGGCGCAATCTGTAGCCAAGTGCCGAGGAAAGCGCCGCGGTTTAACTCGTTACTCAAACCACAGAAAAAAGCACCGGATTACCAATCCGTTGCTGCCCCGTTGCATAAATCGCTATGGCACAAAAAAGGGTGAAGCCGTCACCGGGTTCACCCTTCTTGAAAGGCACTAATCTCAGTGCTTGCGCGGCACCGGTGCCAGCAATTCAGCGGGCGGCTGCTCACAGTTGATCTTGCGTCCGAGCAACGCCTCAATGGCGGGCAGGGCGTAGGCGTCGTCTTCGCCGGCGAAGCTGATCGAGGTGCCACTGGCACCGGCGCGACCGGTGCGGCCGATACGGTGCACGTAGTCGTCCGGGGTTTCCGGCAGGGTGAAGTTGATCACGTGGCTGATCGCATCCACGTGAATGCCGCGCCCGGCCACGTCGGTGGCGACCATCACGCGGATCTTGCCCTCGCGAAAGCCTTCCAGCGCCTTGATGCGCTTGTGCTGCGGGACATCGCCGGACATCTGTACGGCGCTGATGCCGTCGCGGGTCAGGCGTTCCTCGATGCGCCGGACTTCATCCTTGCGGTTGGCGAAGACCATCACGCGGATCCAGTTGTTCTGGGCGATCAGGTTGTACAGCAGTTTGTACTTGTCGCTGCCGGCAACGGCGTAGACATGTTGCTCAACGGTATCGCTGGCAACGTTTTCCGGTTCGATCTCGACAATCGCAGGATCGGTGGTCCACTGCTTGGCGAGGTTCATCACGTCCTCGGTGAAGGTGGCGGAGAACAGCAGTGTCTGCCGCTCGCCCTTCATTGGCGTCTGGCGGATGATCTGGCGAACCTGGGGGATGAACCCCATGTCGAGCATGCGGTCGGCTTCGTCGAGGACCATCACCTCGACCATGTCCAGATGCACTTCGCCGCGCTGGTTGAAGTCCAGCAGGCGGCCGGGCGTGGCGACCAGAATGTCGCAGTAGCGCGATTCCAGCTGCTTGAGTTGCTTGTCGAAGTCCATGCCACCGACAAAGCTCATCACGTTCAAGCCGGTGTATTTGTTCAGCGCCAGTGCGTCATTGGCGATCTGTACCACCAGTTCGCGGGTTGGCGCGATGATCAGCGCGCGCGGCTCGCCCATGAAGCGTTCCTTCGGCGGCGGCGTGGTGAGCAGCTGGGTGATGGTGGAAATCAGGAAGGCAGCGGTTTTGCCCGTGCCGGTCTGGGCACGGCCGATGGCGTCCTTGCCGCGCAGGGTGTGACCCAGCACCTGGGCCTGGATCGGTGTGCAGTAGGGGAAGCCGAGGTCGTGAATGCCGTGCATCAGCTCGGGAGCCAGCTTGAAGTCATGAAAGCGGGTTTTGCCTTCCTGCGGTTCGACGGCGAAATCTTCCAGTTTCCAGGTGTTCGCCGGTTTTGCCGGCTTCTGTCGGGCCGGCTTGGGCGCGCGGGATTTTTCCGCGCGCGGCTTGCGCTCCGCGACAGTCTCGTTCACCGCCGTGGCTGTGCTGGCGGTTTCTTGCGGGTTGGCGGAATTCTCAGTGGCAGGCTTGTCGCCCTTGGAAAACATGTTCTGTAGTGCTTTGAGCACGGTATTCTCATCAATTGGTTAAGGAATGAACGCTCGCCAGTGTAAAGCAAGAAGGCCGTTGGGCGAAGTATCTCGCGCCGCACGGCCGGGTGATCAGGCTTGCGGCAGGGTTTCAAGCAGCAGATCGCGCAGATTGCCGCCCATGATCGCGGCGATATCCGCTTCGCTGAAGCCGGCATCCAACAGGCCCTGGGTGATCTGCACCAGTGCGCTGGTGTCGAACGGCATCGTGGTTGCGCCGTCGAAGTCCGAGCCCAGCGCGACATGTTCAACGCCAATCAGGTCGACCGTATAGCGGATCGCCTTGATGATGTTCTCCAGCGAGGGGGCGCAAACGGCACCGTCCCAGTAGCCGATTCCGACTATGCCACCGGTGGCGGCAATCGCCTTGAGGTGTTTGTCACTCAGATTGCGCGGGCCGGGGCAGGTGCCGGCAACGCCGGTATGCGAGACCACCAGTGGTTGCGTGCTGATGGCCAATACGTCGTCGATCAGCGGTTTGGAGGCATGCGCCAGGTCGACCAGCATGTGTTTCTGCTGCAGTCGGGCGATCACCTCACGGCCAAAGTCAGTCAGGCCGCCCTTGTCGATGCCATGGGCTGAACCGCCCACTTCGTTATCGAAGAAGTGCGTCAGGCCGGTCATGCGAAAGCCGGCGTCATACAGCCGGTCGACGTTTTCCAGCTGGCCTTCCAGTGGTTGCAAGCCTTCGGTGGCCAGCAGGCCGGCCAGTTGTTCGGGTTGCTGCTGACGGTCCTTGAGATACGCCGCCAGCTCTTCACGGTTCTTGATGATGCGCAGCTGCCCATGGCTGGCGGCAGCGGCCTTGTGCAGTTTCTCGCTCTGGTACAACGCACGCTGCAACAGGCTGTTCCAGGTTGCACGCGGCCAGCGCTGGGCCATCACCAGCAGGGTCACACTGTCACTGTCGGCGCTGTTGCGCTCGTAGTTCAGCCCGCGCGGGGTCTTGGTCACCACCGAGAATACCTGCAGGCCGACGTTGCCTTCGAGCAGGCGGGGAAGATCGGTATGGCCATAGTCGATGCGTTGCAGCAGATCGCGTTGCCAGAGCAGCGCGTCATCATGCAGGTCGGCGACAAACAGGCGCTCATGCAGTTTGATGGCGGTGTCGCTGACTGCAGAAGGAGCAGGGTGCAGCACCCGGTTCATGTCCCGGTCCACATACTGCGGAACGTTGAAGAAGATGGTCAGGCCAATGGCCAGCAGAATCAGCAGGGCGAGCAAGGCTTTGCGCATGGCGGTTGTTCCGTTTCTGATTGTTGTTATTGAGTGCAGATTAACGTGCCGCTGCAGTGGTTTCCTCTCTGGGGTCAGCACCGGCGAGCAGTTTTCCGTCAGCACTTTTGAGTATGCCACCGACGGCACCAAAGTCTTTATCCCACTCTGGGTCCTGTTGCACCTGGTAGCCCAGTGCGGACAAGGCTTGCGCCTGATCGGCATACAGCGATTGCTCGAGTCTCAGTCCGGCCGGCGTGGACTCATGCGGTGCGAAGGATGACGGTGAATTGATGCTGTAAAAGCGTGGCGCGGAAATGGCTTGCTGGATATCCATGCCGAACAGCTGCAGGTTCAGAAACACCTGTACCAGCGCCTGGGCTTGCATGTCGCCGCCGGGGGTGCTGAAAGCCAGCAGAAAGCGCTCGTCCTGGTAAACCATCAGCGCATGGGGGGTGATTCTCGGCCGCTTTCCCGGTTGCAGCGCATTGATGTGCTGTGGGTCCAGCTGGAACTGGGTCATGCGGTCACCGAGGTTGATCCCGGTGCCGGGCAACATGGGGCTCTTAGGGAAGTCCGAAGGGGTAATCACCACGGCATTGCCCTGACTGTCGATCACTGAAATTTGCGAGGTGTCCTGGCCGGCGTTGAAATGGCTGAGGGTCTGCAGCATTTTCCAGCTGCCCGATGAATGCTGTTCGCGGCCCTGGCGTTTCCCGCCAAAGCCCGGAATTTCGCCTGCCCTGGCGGGACCGTCAAAGGCCTTTGGGGTCATTTCGGCCTGGCGGGCCAGCGCGTATTCCGGGCTGAGCAATAGGTCCGTGGGCACCGCCACAAAACCCGGGTCGGCCACGTAGGTGTCGCGGTCGCTCATGGCCAGTTCGATGGCCTGGGTCACGCTGTGGATGTATTCAGCACTGTTGTGCTTCAGGTTTTTCAAGGGCAGGGTTTGCAGGATCTGCAGTACCTGTGGTGCCAGTATGCCTTGAGACCAGGTGCCGTTCGCGAAGAAGGTATAGCGCCCGATCCGTGCGCTCACGGGGGACTCCCAGCCACCCTGATATTGCTGCAGGTCTTGCCTGCGGATAAAGCCGTCATGCTGGCGATGGAATTGCGCTATCTGCTCGGCAATCGGGCCGCGGTAGAAATAGTCGCGCATGGCCTGGATCGCTTGCTGACGTGAGTGTCCCTGTTGCAAGGCACGGGTCTCGGCATCGGCGAGGTTTTGCAGGGTGTTGGCCAGGTCCGGAAAGGTCATTTTCTGGTGCAGGCGAACCGGCTGCCACCAGCCGTGGGGCAGCCATACTTCGGCCGTGCTGGGCATCAGGATGCGCATGCCCAGACGCTGATACCAGGGCAGGTCCATATTCCGATGCATGATGGCGTGCATCGGGAAGCCGTTTCTGGCCAGCTCGATGGCCGGCTTGGCCAGTTCGGCAAAGGACTTCTTGCCGCATTCCTGGAGCAGTGCGGCGATGACATCCGGCGCTGCCGGGATCAGTTGGGCGCGGATGTCGAGACTGGGTACGGTCTGCAGGCCGGCGGCGCTGAAGGCTTCAATGGAGGCTGCCGCCGGTGCTGTTCCGACGCCTATATAGGAGCGAACACGCCGGGTTTGTGCGTTGTAATACAGCGTGGGCGTCACACCGCCGAAAGCGGCGGCTTCGCCGTGGGTGACGTTGATCACCAGCAGTGCCGCAATCGCGGCGTCGCAGGCGCTGCCGCCGTTGCCGAGTACATCCATGGCGGCCTGCGTCGCCCAGGGCGTTCCAGTTACCACGGCGTGCTTCTCACCGACCGTCAGTGTCTTGCTGGTGCGGGTGGTGTCGGTGTAGTCGAGGATCTCCGGCGCGGTATAGAACACCGCGGCGGCGATGATGCTGGCGACCAGCAGGGCTATCGCGCTGATTTTCTTGAGCATGAAGGGCTGCCCTGCGTGGGGGGTGCAAGGTTGACGAGTCATCCTTGTACCGGGTTGCTTTGAAAATGACCTGTCGGCGAGCTTGCCAGGCTCAACAGGTGCTCAGTCGGGCGCTCAGCCACTGACCGATATCGCGAATCTGGCTGGGTCGTACTTCGTGGCCCATCGGGTATTCCTGCCAGCTGGCGGGCACGCCGCGTTCGGCGAGGAAGTCATACGCAGCGCGCCCCATGGCCAGTTGAACCACCTCGTCCTGACTGCCATGCATGCAGAAAGTGGCCAGCGTCTGTTTGTCAGCCGGCAGTTGCAGTGAGGCTTCAAAGGTCGGTGCGTAGGTGGACAGGGCCAGCACTCCGCCCAGCGGACCCTGCCAGCGCAGGAAGGCGGTGTGCAGTACCACGGCGCCGCCCTGGGAGAAACCGGCGAGGATGATGCGCGCCGGGTCTATGCCGCTGTCGCGTTGCGCTTCGATCAGCTGGATAACCTGCAAGGTCGAGTTTTCCAGCTGGTCACGGTTGATCGCCCGTGCTGGGCTCATGGCCAGAATGTCGTACCAGCTGGGCATCGCGTAACCGGCATTGATCGTCACCGCCCGGGTCGGCGCCTGCGGCAGCACAAAGCGAGTGGTCGGCAGGATTTCCTGCAGGGCTTCGGCGACGGGCAGAAAGTCGTAACGGTCGGCGCCCAGACCATGCAGCCAGATCACACAGGCATCGGCAGGTTGAGCGGGTTGGATAATCAGGGCTTCGGTCATCGATTGCTCCACAACGGTGCGCTTGCTGCATCAGGCAGCGTTATCGGCATTATGCAATGGTTTGAGGTCTCAGTTTGCAATGCCTTGCGGGCACAGCGCCGGGTGGCAGGATTCTTGCGGTACATCCGGCCAGATCAGGCGGGCGTATGCCTGATCGTCTACTACACTCGTGGCTGGTTTCGGCACATGCGTGTGCTACCCGTTATGGCGTTGCCCTACACCTGCAGGCTGCAGGGTTTGTTTATCTATCAGACAGATGTATCTGGAGGCTTTATGAAGTTGATGAAATCCACTCTGGCAGTCGTGGTTGCCGCTTCGGTTCTGGGTATGAGCGGCATCGCCAATGCCGGCGTGACGCTGGATGCGGTGAAGAAGAAGGGTTTTGTGCAGTGCGGTATCAGTGATGGCTTGCCCGGATTTTCCTACGCCGATGCCAAGGGTAATTATCTGGGGCTGGATGTGGATGTGTGTCGCGCCGTGGCGGCGGCCGTCTTCGGGGATGCCTCCAAGGTTCGCTACAGCCCGTTGACGGCCAAGGAGCGCTTCACCGCCCTGCAGTCCGGTGAGGTGGATATTCTCTCGCGCAATACCACCTGGACCAGCTCCCGTGATGGCGCCATGGGTCTGAACTTTACCACCGTGGCGTACTTCGACGGTCAGGGCTTTCTGGTCAACAAGAAGCTGGGCATTTCCAGTGCCAAGGAGCTGGATGGCGCCACCGTGTGTATTCAGGCCGGCACCACGACCGAACTCAATCTGGCCGATTACTTCCGCGCCAATGGCTTGAAATTCACCCCGATCACTTACGACACCTCGGATGAAAGCGCCAAATCACTGGAGTCCGGGCGCTGCGATGTGCTGACCTCCGATCAGTCGCAACTCTATGCCCAGCGCATCAAGCTGGCGGCTCCGGATGACTATATCGTGCTACCCGAAGTGATCTCCAAGGAGCCGTTGGCACCCGCAGTACGCCAGGGGGATGACGAGTGGTTCCACATTGTGCGCTGGACCCAGTTCGCCATGCTCAATGCCGAGGAGCTGGGTGTGACCTCGCAGAATGTGGAGGAACTGTCCAAGACCACCAAGAATCCGGACATTGCCCGCCTGCTGGGTGCCGAGGGGACTTATGGCGCCGATCTGAAGCTGCCCAATGACTGGGTGGTAAAAATCGTCAAACAGGTGGGTAACTACGGCGAGTCGTTCGAGCGCAACGTCGGCGCCGGCAGCGAGCTGAAGATCGAACGCGGCCTGAATGCCCTGTGGAACAAGGGTGGTTTGCAGTACGCGCCACCGGTACGCTGATCCTCACCGCCATCGCCCCTTGAGCGGGGCGCTGCTGTTCGCAATGCCGGGCACCCGGCTGCCAAGCCAGTCGGGTGTTTGCCTGGGGTTAGAGGGCTTTCCTGTATATGTCGGTGACTTCTTCACGAAATCATTCCGCGCTGTTGACCGATCCTCAGGTGCGGGCCTGGGTGTTCCAGGTGGTCGCGGTGTTGGCCGTAGTGGCGCTGGGCTGGTATCTGTTTCACAACACCCAGAGCAATCTTGCCCAACGTGGCATTCTTTCCGGCTTCGGTTTTCTCGAGCAGAGTGCCGGTTTCGGCATTCCCCAGCACTTGATCGATTACACGGAAAGCGACTCCTACAGCCGGGTGTTCCTGATCGGTCTGCTCAATACCTTGCTGGTGTCCGTGATCGGTATTGTGCTGGCCACGCTGCTGGGTTTTGTAATTGGCGTGGCACGGCTTTCGCCGAACTTGCTGGTCAACAAGCTGGCCACTGTGTATATCGAGATCTTCCGTAACATCCCGCCGCTGTTGCAGATATTTTTCTGGTATTTCGCCGTGCTGTTGCCGCTGCCGGGACCCAAGCAAAGCCTGAGCATTGGCGACACGTTCTTTCTCAGCAATCGTGGGCTGAATATGCCTGCGCCCTCAATGGCTGAGGGTTTCTGGCCATTCCTGATCACGCTGGGTCTGGCACTGCTGGCGGTGTTGCTGATGGCGCGCTGGGCGCACCGGCGCTTTGAAGCCAGTGGGCAAGCTTTTCCGGCGTTGCTCACCGGGCTGGGCATGCTGGTACTGTTGCCGGCATTCGCGGTGCTGATTTTCGGCAGTCCGTTTCACTGGACAGTGCCCGAACTCAAGGGCTTCAACTTTCGGGGGGGGCTGGTGCTGATCCCCGAGCTGATCGCGTTGACGCTGGCATTGACGGTTTACACGGCCGCCTTTATCGCCGAGAACGTGCGTTCGGGGATTCAGGCGGTCAGCCATGGTCAGACCGAGGCTGCCCGCTCGCTGGGGCTCAAACCCGGCGTCACCTTGCGCAAGGTGATCATTCCGCAGGCCCTGCGGGTGATCATTCCGCCACTGACCAGTCAGTACCTGAATCTGGTCAAGAACTCCTCGCTGGCGGCTGGTATCGGCTATCCGGACATGGTCTCGCTGTTTGCCGGCACGGTACTCAACCAGACCGGGCAGGCCATCGAGGTGATTGCCATCACCATGAGCGTCTACCTGTCCATCAGCATCAGCATTTCGCTGCTGATGAACTGGTACAACAAGCGCATTGCGCTGGTCGAGAGGTGAGCGCATGCAGACCCATACCTTCAAACCCGATCTGCCCCCACCGTCGACCAGCGTCGGCACCGTGGCCTGGTTCCGCAGCAACCTGTTTTCCAACGGGTTCAACACCCTGTTGACCCTGCTGGCCGCTTATCTGGTCTGGCTGATTGTGCCGCCGGTGTTGAACTGGGCGTTGCTCGATGCCAACTGGAGTGGCAGCACGCGGGCCGATTGCAGCGGGGAGGGTGCCTGCTGGGTGTTTGTGCGCGAACGTTTCGGTCAGTTCATGTACGGCTTTTTCCCTGAGGGCCTGCGCTGGCGGGTCAATCTGACGG
>DATMWH010000149.1:0-3990 GCA_035562615.1 Pseudomonas sp.
CCTGACGGGGCCGCTCAACCACTATGGCGTGACCAAGCTGCAGGGTGAAAAGGCCATTGCGCAAACTGGCTGCAAGCACCTGATTTTCCGCACCAGCTGGGTGTATGCCGCCCGCGGCGCCAACTTTGCCAAGACCATGCTTCGTCTGGCTGCCGAGCGTGAACAACTCGAGGTGATTGCGGATCAGTTCGGCGCCCCCACCGGTGCGGAGCTGATTGCCGATGTAACAGCGCATGCGCTTCGCTGCGCGAGAAGCAATCCGGCGCTGGCTGGGGTTTATCATCTGGCAGCGGCCGGGGAGGTCAGCTGGCATGGCTATGCAGATTTTGTCATTGAGCATGCGCGCAACGCAGGCAAGGATCTGACCGTTAAAGCCATAACCGCCATCCCGACATCCGACTACCCGACACCGGCTCAGCGCCCTTTAAACTCGCGGCTGGACTGCAGTAAGTTACGCGATGCTTTCGATCTGAACATGCCTGATTGGCAGATTGGCGTCGCGCGAATGCTCACAGAAATTCAAGGAAGCTGATATGCAGCGTAAAGGCATCATCCTGGCCGGCGGTTCCGGCACGCGTTTACACCCGATTACGCTCGGGGTCTCCAAACAGCTCCTGCCGATTTACGACAAGCCAATGATCTATTACCCGCTTTCCGTGCTGATGCTGGCGGGGATTCGCGAGATTCTTGTTATTTCCACCCCGGAAGATTTGCCCAATTTCCAGAAGCTGCTGGGTGATGGTAGTCAGTTCGGCATTCATCTGAGCTATGCCGAGCAGCCATCACCGGATGGCCTGGCCCAGGCCTTTATCATTGGCGAAGAATTTATCGGCAGCGACAGTTGCTGTCTGATTCTGGGTGACAACATTTTTTATGGCCAGAACTTCTCCGTCAAACTCAAGGCCGCCAGTGCCAGAGAGCAGGGCGCGACGGTGTTCGGATACCACGTATCGGATCCGGAACGGTTCGGTGTGGTCGAGTTTGATGCGGCAGGACGCGCCATCAGCATCGAGGAAAAGCCGCTCAAGCCAAAATCCAACTACGCGGTGACGGGCCTGTACTTCTACGACAACCGTGTGGTCGAGATCGCCAAGTCGATCAAACCGTCCGAGCGTGGCGAGCTGGAAATAACCGATGTGAACCGCGCGTACATGGACAGCGGCAACCTCAGCGTTGAAATGCTTGGCCGCGGTTTTGCCTGGCTGGATACCGGAACCCATGAGTCGCTGCTGGAGGCCAGTCACTTCGTGCAGACGGTTGAAAAGCGTCAGGGCTTCAAGGTGGCGTGCCTGGAAGAGATTGCCTATCACAATGGCTGGCTGAGCGCTGCAGAGGTCGCCGAACAGGCCCAGCGGTTGAAGAAGACCGGCTACGGACAGTATTTGCTGGCCTTGCTTGAGGAGGGCTAAGGGTGAAGTTGATACAGACAAGCATCCCTGAGGTGGTGATCATCGAACCGCAGGTATTTGAAGATGATCGTGGCTGGTTCATGGAAAGCTTCAACGAGCAGCGCTTTCACGCCGCACTGACCCAGCTGGGTCTGCCGCTGCCGCGTGCCTTTGTTCAGGATAACCATTCCTGTTCGCGAAAAGGCGTGCTGCGTGGTCTGCATTATCAGCTGGCACCGCATGCCCAGGGCAAGCTGGTGCGCGTTGTGCGGGGGGCGGCGTTTGATGTGGCGGTGGATATTCGCCCGCAGTCGCCGACTTTTGGCCAGAACGTCGGGGTTGAGCTTAACCAGACCAATCACCGCATGCTGTGGATTCCGGAAGGCTTCGCCCATGGCTTTGTAGCGCTGGAAGACAACACGCACTTTCTCTACAAAACCACGGACTATTACGCCAAGGCTTGTGAAGCGGCGATTCGTTGGGATGATGCGGAGCTGGCAATCGCGTGGCCGCAAGGGCTCGAGATGCTGATTAACCAGAAGGATGCAGAGGCACCCTCGTTTGGCCAGCGACAGGTCTGAAGTGGCAACACACAGTCTGTTTGCGGCAGTTCACAGTTTTCCGCTGCAGATTTGACGGATAAGCACTCCAGGCTATTTTTGTATCTGCACAGTGATGGAATTTCTGTGCTTTCTCAAATACAAGGAGTGTTGATCATGCGTCAATCCGCAATCGCTATTCTGTTGTTTTCCCTTCTGGCTGGTGTTTCTGTTGCAGCAACTGCAGCTGACAACGCAACCGCACAAACCATCAAACCCGCTGTCACTCAAACCGAGCAGGCGCCGTCTGCGGCGGCGGTGGCTATGGTCAATTTGAATACTGCGGATGAGTCCACCCTCGAGCGTGAGCTGATTGGCGTGGGTGCAGTCAAAGCCAAGGCCATCGTTGAGTACCGCTCCGCCAATGGCCCTTTCACGTCGGTTGATGAGTTGCTGGAAGTCAAGGGCATAGGCGCTTCCACGCTGGATAAAAACCGCGCCAAGCTCAGTGTCAACTAGACGCTTAGCCCAGAAAGCAGCCACAAAAAAGCCCTTGTCACCTGAGTGACAAGGGCTTTGTCATTTGGCTCCGCGACCTGGACTCGAACCAGGGACCCAATGATTAACAGTCATTTGCTCTACCGACTGAGCTATCGCGGAACAACGCTGCGAATCCTAATAAACCGGAAATGGATGTCAAGACTGGCGCAGCATTTTTAGTCCGGGTTTGGGTCGCTCAAAGGCTTCACAACACCTCTACGATCGCTTGTGTCACTGCATCCAGATTGTTGTCGTTCAGCGCAGCGACACAGATTCTGCCGGTGCTGACGGCATAGATGCCAAAATCATCTTTCAGGCGTTCAACCTGTTCGGCAGTAAGGCCCGAGTAGGAGAACATTCCGCATTGCCTGGCTACAAAGCTGAAATCCCGCGCGGCGCCTTTTTCTGCCAGCTTGGACACAAAGGCGTGGCGCATGCTGCGGATACGTTCACGCATCTGTCCCAGCTCCTGCTCCCATAGGGTTCTCAGTTCCGGACTGGCCAGCACCGCCCCGACAATACTGGCGCCGTGGGTCGGAGGATTTGAATAGTTGGTGCGGATCACCCGTTTGACCTGAGACAGGACGCGAGCGGCAACGTCGCGCGATTCGGTCACTATCGAGAGTGCGCCTACACGCTCTCCGTACAGGCCGAAGGATTTCGAGAATGAGCTGGAGACAAAGAAGCTGATGCCGGAGGCTGCAAACAGTCGCACTGCAGCCGAGTCTTCCTCTATTCCATCACCAAAGCCTTGATAGGCAATGTCCAGAAACGGCACATGTTCGCGCTCGCGGATCACTTCGAGAACGGCTTGCCAGTCGGCTGGCGTGAGATCAACACCGGTTGGGTTGTGGCAGCAGGCATGCAGCACAATGATGGATTGGGCTGGCAGGTTTCTCAGGTCTTCCAGCAGCCCGTTGCTGTTTACGCCGTGGGTCTGTGCGTCGTAATAGCGGTAATTCTGCACCGGGAAGCCGGCAGCCTCGAATAATGCACGATGGTTTTCCCAGCTGGGATCGCTGATGGCAACCACGGCATTGGGCAGCAGGCGCTTGAGAAAGTCGGCGCCGGTTTTCAGGGCGCCAGTGCCGCCCAGGGACTGGGTGGTTACCACACGGCCCTCGGTCAGTAGTGATGAATCGGCCCCAAAGAGGAGTTTTTGGACTGACTGATCGTAACTGGCGATCCCTTCGATGGGCAGGTAGCTACGTGGGGTCTGGGCTTCAGCGCGGGCTTTTTCAGCCGCAGCTACGGCGCGTAGCAGTGGAATCTTGCCGTGCTCGTTGTAATAAACACCGACGCCGAGGTTGACCTTGTGCGCGCGCGGATCTGTATTGAACGCTTCGTTCAGGCCAAGGATGGGGTCGCGCGGGGCCATTTCGACAACAGAAAACAGACTCATGATGCTAGAACTCGATAATTGGAATGGAGGCATTTGGCGTCAGAGAGGAACGCGCAAGGCGGCGCGGCATTATAGCCATGGCAATTCATGCCGGCGAGTGATTCGGTTGATTTTGTTGCTG
>DATMWH010000150.1:0-6724 GCA_035562615.1 Pseudomonas sp.
GCTGCTGGATGTTATCGAAGGCGACTCGACGCTGTTTATGCGCCGGGACGAAGTAGAGGCCGCCTGGAGCTGGATCGACCCGATCATCAAAGGCTGGCAGGAGTCCTACCAGAGTCCGCGGCCTTACCCCGCCGGCAGCAACGGCCCGGAGCAGGCGCACAGCCTGCTCGAACTGCAGGGCCGCGCCTGGTTGGATTGAGCGTTACGTCAATGGACAGTTGCGTATCGTCTGACTATGGTCTTTGCGCGGGTGACTGGTTGGACACGGACTGCCCGGCACTCTTTCAGGGAATGAAAACGCTGCCCGCTGCGCATCCCGCGCCCGATTCCCTGGAGGTAAATGCAAATGGCTGGATGGTTCGAACTCAGTAACAGCAGCGACGGTCAATTCCGCTTTGTGCTCAAGGCGGGCAACGGTGAAGTCATCCTCACCAGCGAGCTCTACAAGAGCAAGGCAGCCGCTGAAAACGGGGTGGCATCGGTCCAGGCCAATGCAACAGACGATACGCGCTATGAGCGCAAGATGGCAGCCAACGGCAAGACATTCTTCAACCTCAAGGCCGCCAACCATCAGGTGATTGGCTCCAGTCAGATGTACTCATCAGAGGCGGCGCGTGACAACGGCATTGCCAGCGTCAAGAGCAACGGCGCGAGTAGCACAATCAAGGATAACAGCTAGTCAATCTGCCCTCTTTTCGGGAGTCCGGTCTGCGGGCGCCCGACCTTCCTTCAGCCCCGAACCGGAGCGTTCCAGATGACCCTGCTTGCCAACCTTGTCGTAGCTTTGATTGCGCTCCTGCACGTTTACATCCTCGTGCTGGAGATGTTTCTCTGGGACAAACCGGCCGGGCTGCGCGCCTTCGGTCAGACGCTGGAAGCGGCCACCGCGAGCAAGGTGCTGGCGGCCAATCAGGGGCTGTACAACGGCTTTCTCGCCGCCGGGCTGTTCTGGGGGCTGTGGCTGGGTGCCGAGGGCAGCGCAGTGAAGGTGTTCTTCCTCTGCTGCGTGCTGGTCGCCGGCCTCTATGGCGCCGCCACCGCCAACCGCAAGATTCTGTTTATTCAGGCGGTTCCGGCGGCGCTCGGCTTGCTGCTGGTGCTGCTGGCCTGATCTGGCCGAGGCTGCCGGCTCAGCCGGGCTGGCGGCCGACCTGCCGGGCAATCGCGCGGAAGGCTTCGATGGCCTGATATTCCATGCGGTCGCCATCGACGTTGTAGTTGGCATAGGCGGAGTTCTTGGCGATCACCACGCCCCGAGCCGGGTTCACGTAGATGAACTGGCCGTACACGCCGATGGCCATGAACTCGCCCTCCTCGCTCTGCGGAATCCAGAACTGGTAGGCATAGCCCAGCGCCGGAATGCCCTCGAACTGGCTGCGCCCCGGTTGCAGATAGGCGGTGCGCGGGGTCACCGAATCCTTGATCCATTGCTCGGGCAGCAATTGTTCGCCCTTCAGGTTGCGGCCCTGATCCAGATACAGCTGGCCGAAACGCGCATAGTCGCGGGTGCGCACATTGAGGCCGCCAAAGCCCAACTCGGTGCCATGGGCGTCGGTCAGCCAGCGGGCGTCGGCTTCGGTGCCCAGCCGCGACCACAGGTTCTTCTCCATGTAGTCGGCCAGTTTCTGTCCGGTGGCCGCTTCCAGCACCATGCCCAGCACCTGGGTGTTGACGCTGATGTAGTGGTGTTCCTTGCCCGGCGGGCCGGCTTTCTGCAGTTTGGCGATCCAGGCGTTGGTCGAGTTGCCGAGGAAGATTTCTTCACCCAGCTGATTAATGCCGGATGACGGGTCGGCGTAGTTCTCGTTGAAATCGATACCGGAGGCCATTTCCAGCACATCCTGAATCGAAACGTCGGCATAGCCGCTGGCCTTGAGCATGGGGACGTACTGGCCGACCGGGTCCTGCAGGCTCTTGATCGAGCCGTCAGCCAGCGCGAAACCGATCAGCGTCGAGACGAAGGACTTGCCGACCGACCAGGAAATGGCCTGCGATTCGGCAGTATTGCCTTGGTAATACCCTTCAAAGACCAGTTTGCTGTCGGCCAGCACCACCAGTCCGGTGGTATCCGAGTCCCTGATCCAGTCATCGATGGCAATAGTCTTGCCCTGAAAGATGAAGTCCTTCGGCAGTGCCTGCGTGGCTTCCTCCAGCTCGAACACCGGGCCGTTGTTGCGGATCAGGTTGGTATCGAACAGTTTGGGCATGTGCCGGAAGTTGTCGGCAATCCTGTCCGGGGCGAACAGCGTTTCAAACTGCCAGATGCGATAGCCCAGGTGGCCAAGCCAGGCCAGACCCAGCAGCAGCGCAAGAAGGATGGCCGGCTTGAGCAGGCGACGGGGGGACGCGGAGGACATAGTGCACCTTATTGTTGGATGTTTTGGGCAGGCAATTGCCAGGCCCGACAAAGATGGTGGACAAGCGCAGCGTTGTCCACCCCGTGCAATCTGCCACGCCGCGCCAGGTGGTCCGGGCGGCGATCCGCTACGCCGCAGGCAAGCCACCAGCAGAGCATGGCTTGCGAGCATCGGCTGGCCGCGCGTAGCATGACCAGCCCTGCCTCGGCTGCCGCGCAGCCTGCGGAATCTCTCATGCATGCAACGCTTCCCTTCAGACACCTGCTGCTGGCGCTGGCCGTCGTGGCGGTCTGGGGCACCAATTTCGTGGTGATCAAGCTCGCCCTCGGGCATCTGCCACCGTTGCTGTTTGCGACCCTGCGCTTCACTCTGGCGGCGCTGCCTGCCGTGTTTTTCTTTCCGCGCCCGGCGGTGTCCTGGGGCAATCTGGCGGCCTATGGCTTGCTGATCGGTGTCGGCCAGTTCGGCGTTCTGTACTTTGCCATGAATGGCCATATCACCCCTGGGCTGGCCTCGCTGGTGATTCAGGTGCAGGTGTTCTTCACCATCGGTCTGGCCATGTACTTTTCCGGCGAACGGCTGCAGCCGGTGCAGTGGTTGGCACTGTTGCTGGGTGCTGGCGGGATTGCCCTGATCATCCGGCATACCGATGGCAGCACCACCTTGTTCGGGCTGGCACTGATTCTGCTGGCGGCGCTGTCCTGGGCCGGTGGCAATCTGGTGGCGCGACAGGCCGGGCGCATCAATCTGCTGGCCTACGTGGTCTGGTCGAGTCTGTTTGCGGTGCCGGTGCTGGCCCTGTTGTCGCTGTGGCTGGAAGGCTGGGGCGCGATCCGTGCCGGCTTGCAGGCGGCAGATAGCGGCACCTGGCTGGCGGTGGCGTGGCAGGCCTGGGGCAATACGCTGTTTGGTTACGCGGCCTGGGCCTGGCTGCTGTCGCGGCACCCGGCGGCCACCATCACGCCGATGGCCCTGCTGGTACCGCTGTTCGGCATGGGCAGTGCGGCGCTGTGGCTGGGCGAAGCACTGCCGGGCTGGAAGCTCGCCGCTGCCGCGCTGATTATCGGCGGGCTGGCGCTGAACCTGTTGTGGCCGTTGCTGCGGCAACGCTTTCGCCTAGGCCGGTGACTCGCGATGGGTTACGCCGCTTCGCGCTAACCCATCCTACAAAAGCTCACCCCGTAGGATGGGTTGAGCATCGCGATACCCATCGACCGCTGAACCACCAGCCCGAAAAAAGGGGCGGCCGCATTAACCTGCGAAATTGCGTCTGGTTTGACCACGCAATTGCAAAAAGGGGACGAATAAGGGGATGACCTGCCGGGAATCCGGCGGCTGCGCCTGGGGACAGTCGAGACGCCTTTTAGCTGCAGTCATGTCTACCATATCCATGTCGACTCGAAGGCAGCCTGGGAACCGCTCGCGGACGGACTGCCGCAATATTCCGGCGCGGCCCTTGCCGCTACCCCCATGGAGAACCCCCCGATGAACAGCGGAACCGTTCGATTTCACCGCGTCCTGCGCGCGCCAGCCGAGCGCATCTATCGTGCGTTCCTGAATGCCGAGGCCCTGACCAAGTGGCTGCCACCGCATGGCTTCACCGCCAGCGTGCAGCACCTCGATGCGCGGGTCGGCGGCACGTTCCGGATGTCTTTCACGCACTTTGGCAATGGTCAGGTACACGCCTTTGGTGGCGAGTATCTGGAGCTGCTGCCGGGCGAGCGGCTGCGCTACCGCGAGACCTTCGATGATCCGAACCTGGCTGGCGTCATGCAGACCACGGTCGAGCTGCAGGCGGTTTCCTGCGGGACGCAGGTGAACATCGTGCAGGAAGGCATTCCGTCAGTGATTCCGCTCGAGATGTGCTATCTCGGCTGGCAGGACTCGCTGGTCCTGCTGGCTCAGCTGGTGGAGGCGGAAGTCCCCGCCGAATAAGCCTGCTAGGCGGCCGCGATTTCCCGCCAGAACGCCTCACAAGCATCGAGCACCGCCTGCGGCGCTTCCAGCTGCGGATAGTGACCGATGCCCGGCAGCTCGCGGATGAAATGTTGCGTGCCGACCACTTCGCGGAAACGCGCCACCATGTGTGCGCCGGACACCGGGTCGGCACTGCCGTTGACCAGCGCTAGCGGCATGCGTGCTTCACGCAGGGCCTTGACCCAGCGTTCGCGGAACTGCCGGCGCTCGGCGATGTAGCCCAGCAGCGGTGGCAGGACGTGCAGGCCGTTGTGGTAGTTGACCAGTTGCCAGACGGCTTCCAGTGTTGGTTCGTCCGGCTGGGTCTTCGCGCCGAACACCGAGCTGAAGGTGCCGAGCAGTTTCTTGCGGCTGGTCAGGTATGCCAGCAGTGGGCCGAGCGGACCGGCCATGAGTTTCTGCATCGGGCGCGCATGGTGGGTTTCCGGGAACAGCCCGCCATTGAGCAGAATCACCGACCGGTAGCGTGACTGCGTGCGCCGCAGATCACGCGCCAGCAGTTCCTGAACCACGGTGTCGCCGTAGTCGTGAGCCAGCACATGGCACTTCTCGATGCCGGAGTGTTGCTGCACGAATTCCATCAGATCGGCCTGTTCGGCCATGCAGTAACGGTGCGGGCGCGGTTTGCTGCTGAAGCCCAGCCCCAGCAGATCGGCGCCGACCACCCGGAAGCGTGCGCTGAGTTGCGGCCACAGGTGGCTGAAGTCCCAGGTCGAGGTCGGATAGCCATGCACCAGCAACAGCACGGGTTTTTCGCCGGCGGCCGGGTCCTGATCGGCGCTGTCGACCACGAAAACCTGATGGCCCTGCCAGTCGATAAAACGCCCGCTGTTTTTCCATTGCTGCAGTGTGTCGATCATTCCTCTCCCCTTGATTGCCCAACCATCGGTGCTCAGTTTCGTAGGGTGGAAAACGGCGATAGCCTTTTCCACCATCAGGCCTTCATGGTGGAAATTCGCTGCGCGAGATTTCCACCCTACGGCTTTTTGTGTGTACTGCGCAGCAAGCGGCCAAAGCGCCGTTGCTCGAATTGCGCATGTGGCTGGCCCTGATCGAGCACCACCTGGCCGCCGACGATCACCTGCTGCACGGCGCGCCCGGAGCGGGTGACCATGCGCATGGCGCCGTCGAAGCGCGCATCGGTGGTTTCCTGCGGGCCGCTCAGGTCGGTCTTCAGCGCTTGTGGATCAAGCACCAGTACATCGGCTACCCGGCCTTCGCGCAAATAGCCGGCATCCAGCCCGAACCAGTCAGCCAGTTCGCCGGTGATGCGCCACACCGCCTTTTCGACCGGCAGGGCATCGGCATGCAGCAGGCAGTCACGCAGGAACCACAGGTGCGAGTTCTGGAACGCCAGATTACGGTTGTGCGCGCCGGCGTCGGAGAAACCCAGCTGGATATAGGGGTGCTGCAGGTAACGGCGCATCTCGGCCGGGCGGTCGTTGGCGATCACCGAGTGCCAGCGGATGTTTTCGTCGAACTCGCTGATCAGGTCGATAAAGGTATCCACTGCCGCCTGACCGCGCTGCACGGCGACATCGGCAAAGCTGCGGCCGACCAGTGCGGTATCCGGGCAGCCGACAATCTGCATCTGCGCCAGATCCTTGTGAAAGCTCGCGCCGAAGCGGCTCAGCCATTCACTGCGCAACTGCTTGCGCCAGTCACTGTCGCGATAGAGCAGCTGGCGCTGGGCGGCGCTGTCGGCGTTCATCAGGCAGGCGCTGGCCTGCATTTCCTCGAACACCGGGGTGTTGCAGCCGTCGCTCCACAACTCGAACGGCACCGACAGCGACTGGAAGCGCAGATTGCCGTTCAGCCCGTCATTGATCACGCTGGCCAGGCGGCGGGTCATCGGGCCGAGCTTGCGGTTGTTGGTGAAATCCAGACTGGTGAGCATGCTCATGCGCAGCGGGGCGCGACCCATGCCGTGACTGAGCAGCGCCAGCAGCGGCACCAGATAGCGCCGCCCGGCGTCCGGCGTGGCCTGCAGCACGCGGTCATGCTGGCGCAGCACATCGGCGAGCAGGCGGAATTCGCTCATCCGCGCATAGTGCGAAGGCGCCGAGGCACCGTTGTACTTGAAGCCTTTCCAGCGGTGCCATTGCAGCATGTCGATGCTCAGGCCGAGGTAGCCGGCCTCCATGGCTTCATGGGTCAGGCTGCGCAGGGCGTTCTTTTCGCCCCAGTCCAGGCGCGTCGGTTTCAGGCTGCGGGCCTTGCCGAGCACCGCCAGACGCAGGTTGGAGTGACCCATCAGGGTGGCGATGTTCGGCCCCAGCGGCAACGTTTCCAGATGCTCGTAGTACTGCCCCGGCGTACGCCAGTCGACCTTGCCGTCCAGCCACTTGGCCAGCGTCTCGCGCGGCAGGTTTTCCACCCGCGCAAACAGA
>DATMWH010000151.1:0-3008 GCA_035562615.1 Pseudomonas sp.
AGCCTGATGGTGGTCGGCGATGACGACCAGTCGATCTACGGCTGGCGCGGCGCCAAGATCGAGAATATCCACCAGTACGGCCGCGACTTCAGCGACGTGCAGACCATCCGCCTGGAGCAGAATTACCGCTCCACTGCGGGAATCCTCAAGGCCGCCAACGCACTGATCGCCAACAATCAGGGGCGGCTGGGCAAGGAACTGTGGACCGAAGGCGAGCACGGCGAGCCGATCAGCCTGTACGCCGCCTTCAACGAATACGACGAAGCGCGCTATGTGGTCGAGTCGATCAGCGATGCGCTGCGCAAGGACGGTCTCAAACGCAGCGAGATCGCCGTGCTGTACCGCTCCAACGCGCAGTCGCGGGTGCTTGAAGAAGCCCTGCTGCGCGAGAAGATTCCCTACCGCATTTACGGCGGCCAGCGCTTCTTCGAGCGCGCCGAGATCAAGAACGCCATGGCTTATCTGCGCCTGCTCGACGGGCGTGGCAACGATGCGGCGCTGGAGCGGGTGATCAACCTGCCACCGCGCGGCATCGGCGAAAAAACCGTTGAAGGCCTGCGCGAATTTGCCCGCGAGCATCAGGTCTCGCTGTGGGAATCGATCGGCCAGATGCTTGCGCTGAAGATGCTTTCCGGGCGGGCGGCCAGTGCCCTGAACGGGTTTGTCGAACTGCTGGAAAACCTTGCCGCCAAGGCGCCTGGCATGCCGTTGCACCTGATGACGCAGACCGTTATCGAGCAGACCGGCCTACTGACCTTCCACAAGGAAGAAAAAGGCGAGAAGGGCCAGACCCGTGCGGAAAACCTCGAGGAACTGGTCAGCGCCGCGCGCGCTTTCGAGAACAGCGCCGAGGAAGAAGACCTCTCGCCGCTGCAGGCCTTCCTCGGCCACGCCTCGCTGGAGGCCGGTGAAACCCAGGCCGCCGATCACGAGGACAGTATCCAGCTGATGACCCTGCACAGTGCCAAGGGTCTGGAATTTCCCAAGGTGTTTCTGGTCGGCATGGAAGAGGGGCTGTTCCCGCACAAGATGAGCCTCGAAGAGCCGGGTCGTCTGGAAGAGGAACGCCGTCTGGCCTATGTCGGCATCACCCGTGCCATGCAGCATCTGGTCCTGAGCTACGCGGAAACCCGCCGCCTGTACGGCAGTGAGACGTTCAACAAGGTATCGCGCTTTGTCCGCGAGATTCCGCCGGCGCTGATTCAGGAAGTGCGCCTGTCCAACAGTGTGCAGCGCCCGTTCGGCAGCACCCGCAGCACCGGCATGGGCAACAGCAACCTGTTCGCCGGCAGCGACATCCCGGACACCGGTTTCCATCTGGGACAGGCGGTGCGTCACAGCCTGTTTGGCGATGGCGTGATTCTCAACTTCGAAGGCAGCGGCGCGCAGGCGCGGGTGCAGGTGAATTTTGCCAGCGAGGGCAGCAAGTGGCTGATGCTCGGGTATGCCAAGCTGGAAGCGCTCTGACTCCATTGATACAGCAACCGACTCATCGTCCATGAACGAACAGAAATCCCGTTTTGAAGACCTGCGCCTGATGCCGGGACAGCCCTTGCAGCTGGACTTTGACGGCTACAAGGCGATCCGCGACAAGTCGCTGTTGATCGGTTATCGCGCCGGTCAGGGGCTGATCGTCAGCACGCCGCTGGTCAACGGTACTGCTCTGCCGCTGAAGGTCGGCGAACAGTTGTCAGTGCGCCTGTTTGCCCAGCAGCTGAACTGCGCCTGCGCCTTCCGCAGCCAGGTGGTGCATGTGTCGCGCACGCCCTATGCACACCTGCATCTGGCGCAGCCGGAAGCCTTGACGCTGGGTGAGGTGCGCAGCTCGGTGCGCGCCCGGGTGTCGTTGATCTGTTCACTGAACCATGGTGAGGGTTTTACCGGCAAATTGGCCTGCATGCTCAAGGACATCAGCCTCGGTGGTTGTCGCCTGCAGGCGCCGAAAATGCCCGTGGTGCCGGGTGAAAAGGTGCGCCTGACCATGCAGATCAGCGTCAGTGGTATCGAGCGGATTGTTTCGCTCGAAGGCGAGGTGCGCTCGCTGCAGGACGATGAAGACAGCCTGTTTGCCGGCATCCAGTTTGCCTCCATGAGTGATGCCGACCGCATCACTCTGCACGCCTTTGTGCTGTCCAACCTGCATGCCTTCTGAGCGGGAGGTCGCGCATGAGTGAGGCGGTCGATTCCGGCTTCAGCATCAGCGCCGTCGGACAGCTGCTGTTTGTGCGCCGCTGGGGGGTGCTGAGCCGCGCCCAGGGCCGCGAATTTGCGCAGCAGTATCTGACTATCTGCAAGCCCCTGCAGGCCGGTCCCTGGGCCGAGGTGATTGATCTGCGCGAGGCCATAGGTGTCGAGCAAGGGCACGCCGATGAAGTGGCCGTTCTGTTTCAGCAGGCCAGTCTGCAGGCCAATCTGGCCACCGCGTACATCATCAGCGAGCGCACCGCTGCCCAGCATTTGCTGGACCTGCAGCAACTGATCGCCACTCAGACGGCCAGTTTTGCCGACGAGTTCTTCGACAATCCGATTGATGCCCTGAACTGGGTGAATCAGCGCCTTGCGGCAGCAGCCAGCTAGTCTTCAGTGGCGGAAGATCAGCGCCTGACGCCGCAAATGCACAAAGCACTGCAGAGGAGTTTCAGCATGGGACAAGTGGTCGCCGCCGCGGTGTATCACCAGGGGCGTAAAGTTTCCGACATCGAACTGCGCGAAGGCAGCCAGTGGGCGGCACAAGCCGATCACTTTGTCTGGATCGGCCTGCAACAGCCGGATGCGGCGCAATTGCGCAGTCTGCAGCAACAGTTCGGCCTGCACGAACTGGCCGTCGAGGATGCGCTGCAACAGCACAGCCGGCCGAAGCTGGAGACCTTTGGCGATGCCTTGTTCATCGTGCTCTATTCACCGGTGCGCGAGGCGGGCGGGTTGCAGTTCGTCGAAACTCACTTGTTTGCCGGCAAGGGCTACATCATCAGTTCACGCTATGGCAACTCGTCCCCCTACTCGCGGGT
>DATMWH010000152.1:0-18175 GCA_035562615.1 Pseudomonas sp.
GCAGTCAGCTGGGGCTACATCCACCCCGACGACAACCCCGCGCACTGGGGCGCCGATGTGCTGGTTGATCACCCGCTGGAACTGCGCGCTGTGCTTGATCGGGCGTTGTGTAGCTGCTGACGCCCCTTAAATACTCTTCAGACCTGCGCGACCGCCAATAAATGTTACAGGCGGTCGCTTTCGCGGGCGGGCGAAATACTGGCATCATGAGTGCCAATTACAGTCAGGAGCCTTCCGAACATGCATTCTTTCCCTTCGCGCGCGGGCATCCTGAGCCTGACACTTCTACTGGCAGCCTGTGGTGGTGACGAGCAAAGCACCGGCACTTCCAGCAGCACGGCCACGGCCCACACCATGGCCATCAATGCCGAAATAGCCAAACAGTTGCCACTGGACGACCAGCAGGATTTCGAGGACGCCACGCGCGGGCTGATTGCCAGCCAGAAGCCACTGGTGGTTAAAAACGCCGACGGTAACGTGCTCTGGGACATGGAGAAATACGCCTTTGTCGAGGGTGACGCACCGGACAGCGTCAACCCGAGCCTGTGGCGGCAGGCCAAGCTGAACAACATCCACGGTCTGTTCGAGGTCACCCCCGGGATTTATCAGTTACGCGGTTTTGATCTGGCCAACATCACCCTGATTCAGGGCAAGACCGGCTGGATTCTGGTGGACCCGCTGACCACAGCCCCTACCGCACGCAATGCGCTGGCCTTTGCCCGCGAGCAACTGGGCGAACAGAAGATCTCGGCAATCATCTTCACCCACAGCCACATCGACCACTTCGGCGGCATCGATGGTGTGCTCACTGACAACGAGCGCGAGCAGCTGCAAGTGATCGCGCCCGAAGGTTTCATGGAGGAAGCCTCCAGCGAGAACATCCTCGCCGGCCCGACCATGCAGCGCCGCGCCCAGTACATGTATGGCAGCCGGCTGGAGCGCTCGGCCACCGGCCATGTCGACACCGGCCTGGGCAAGCAGCCGCCGTTTGGGGGTGATATCGGCATCCTCGCGCCGACCCATATCGTCAGCCAGACCGGACAGACCCTGACGGTCGACGGAGTGGAGATCGTCTTCCAGTACACCCCGGCCTCGGAAGCACCGGCCGAAATGACCTTCTATATCCCGCAGCTCAAAGCCTTTGGCGGCGCCGAGGTGGTCTCGCATACCCTGCATAACCTGTACACCTTGCGCGGCGCCAAGGTGCGCGATGCGTTGAAGTGGAGCGGCTATATCGATGAAGCCATCACCCTGTTCGGTCAGGAGGCCGAGGTGTACTTCGGCAGCCATCACTGGCCGATCTGGGGCAAGCAGCGCATCAACGACTTCCTCAAGAGCCAGCGCGACAGCTACAAGTACATCCACGACCAGACCCTGCGCATGGCCAATGCCGGCTATACACCCAAGGAAATCGCTGCCGAACTGAAATTGCCGTCCACGCTGGCGAAGAACTTCGCCAACCGCGACTACTACGGCACCGTCAGCCACAATGCCAAAGCCGTCTACCAAGCCTATTTCGGCTGGTATGACGGCAACCCGGCCAACCTCAATCCGCTGCCGCCCGCCGAAGCAGGCGCCGCCTACGTCGAAGCCATCGGCGGCGCCGACAAGGTACTGAACATTGCCCAGCAGTCATTCGATAAAGGCCAATACCGCTGGACCGCCGAACTGCTCAACCACCTGGTGTTTGCCCAGCCGGACAACCAGTCCGCCCGCGAACTGCTGGCCAAGACCTATGACCAGCTCGGCTATCAGGCTGAGTCCGGCCCCTGGCGTGACGTCTATCTGACCGGCGCCTATGAACTGCGCAAGGGGCCGCCCACTCAGGTGACCAACCTCGGCGAGATCGCCCGTCTGCTGGAAGAAACCCCTCTGCCGCTGTTCTTTGCCTCTATGGCCGCCAGCCTCAATGGCCCGCGTGCCGATGGCAAACAGCTGCTGGTCAACTTCAACTTCACCGACCTCAAGGAAAATCATGTCCTGCAGGTTGAGAACGCCGTGCTGCACCACCGCATAGCGGCTCCGGTGGCCGGGGCTGATGCCACTGTCAACCTGACCAAACCGCTGTTTCTCAAGCTGGTCACCGGCGGTGCCGGGCTCAAGGACACGCTGTTCTCCGATGAGCTGAGCATCGAAGGCAGCCGCCTGTCTTTGCTGGAATTCTTCCAGCTGCTCGACAAACCGCAGGGCAATTTCAATATCATCGAGCCCTGATCCACTGCAGAACTGCTCAAGCCCCGCCTGAAAAACGGGGCTTTTTCATTTATGATTGCCGCCCGCCACGCACCGACCGACCCAGCTCTCAGAGGAATACCCCGCATGTTTGACTACACCGCCCGCCCCGACCTGCTCAAAGACCGGGTCATTCTGGTCACCGGCGCCGGCCGTGGCATCGGTGCCGCTGCCGCCAAGGCGTTCGCTGCCCATGGTGCGACGGTGTTGCTGCTGGGCAAAACCGAAGAAAGCCTCAACCACCTCTACGACGAAATCGAACAGGCTGGTTACCCGCAGCCGGCAGTCATTCCGTTCAATCTGGAAACTGCCCTGTCACACCAGTACGGTGAGTTGGCCGCCATGGTCGAGAACGAATTCGGCCGGCTCGACGGGCTGCTGCACAACGCGGCCATTCTGGGTCCGCGTACGCCGCTGGAGCAGCTGTCAGGCGACAACTTCATGCGCGTCATGCAGATCAACGTGAATGCCGAGTTCATGCTGACGCAGGCCATGCTGCCACTGATCAAACTCTCCGAAGATGCCTCGGTGGTGTTTACCTCGAGCAGCGTCGGGCGCAAGGGCAAAGCCTACTGGGGCGCCTATGCGGTCTCGAAATTTGCCAACGAAGGCCTGATGCAAGTGCTGGCCGATGAACTGGAAGGCACCAGCAACGCCCGCGCCAACAGCATCAACCCCGGGGCCACCCGCACCAACATGCGCGCCCAGGCGTATCCAGGCGAGAATCCGGCGACCAACCCCAGCCCTGAAGACATCATGCCGCTGTATCTGTACCTGATGGGGCCTGACAGCAAAGGCGTCAATGGGCAGGCGCTGGACGCGCAATAAGGGTCAACAGCCCATCCGCCGGGCGCCAGTAAACCGGTGTAGCTTTGCCGGGTGAGGCGCCAAATTACCGGCAAACCATTGCCGCAAAGCTTCAGATAAATACCATAACAAATTGATTATATTGATAATAATGCAATTGGCATGAAACTCGCTTACTAGCCTGCACAGTCGCACACCGTGCCAGAGGTTGAGTTTCATGGTCACTACCAACCAATCCAACACCATCGATTTTGACGCAGCCAAACTGCAACGCCTTGGCTATGCCGCCAGCCGTTCGCCCTCCCTGCGCCCGATCTCTCTGGCGCAGTTGCGCCAGCAGCTCAACCTGCAACTGCAAACGAGCCTGGAAGTCGACAACATCATGCCGCTGTTCTTCAAGCAGGTGCAGCGACTGGTCAGCCTGGACGCGATCAGCTACCAACACGCCGCCCACGATCTGCGTCTGGAATTGGGTCCGCGCGCCAGCCACTCTGCCAGCTACCGCCTCAGCCATGACGGCGAATACCTGGGCGAACTGACCTTCCGCCGCAACCTGCGTTTCAGCGAAGACGAACTCGGTCAGCTCGAATCCCTGCTGGCCAGCCTGCTGTTCCCGCTGCGCAACGCGCTGCTGTATCGCAACGCCATTCAATCAGCCCTGCGTGACCCGCTGACCGACACCGGCAATCGCATTGCCATGGACAAGAGCCTTAAGCGCGAAGTGGATCTGGCCCGTCGCAACCAGCAGCCATTGTCGATGCTGATGCTCGATATAGACCACTTCAAACGCGTCAATGACACCTACGGACACAGCACCGGTGATGAAGTGCTCAAGGCCGTCGCCGCCACGCTCAAAGCTCAGCTGCGCAATGTCGACATGGCATTCCGTTTTGGCGGCGAGGAGTTTGTCGTAGTGCTGTCCAATACCAACCGCGAATGTGCCGCGATGGTCGGCGAGCGCATTCGCCATGCCGTGATGGAACTGCAGTGCCTGGCCCATGGCCGCGCGATCGACGTCTCGATCAGTCTGGGCTGTGCCAGCCTGCTGCCTGGGGAGTCGACCGACAGCTTGTTGCGTCGCGCCGACAGCGCGCTTTACGTGGCCAAGCGTGATGGTCGTAACCGGCTGGCCATGGCCGGTTAATCACTGATCGCCAAAAACCACAAAGGGGCTCAATTGAGCCCCTTTGTGCTTTCCGCCACCGGATAAATCAGGGACGCTTGCGACCAAAACCAGGACGCTGGCCGTCGCTTGGCGATGGCCGTTTTCCGGCAGCCGGTTTGCGTGCAGGACGCTCGCCCGCAGCAGAACCGGAACGTTCTGCCGACGGCTTGCCCGGGCGCTTCTTGTTAACGTCACCCGGGCGCTCAGCCAGAGGCGTGCCCTTGTTGGCATCGCGCGACGACGGACGCGGCTTGCGTGCCATCGGTGCACCGTTTTCATCACGCAGCACCCGTGCCGGACGCTCACCCTCGGGGCGACGCGGACTACGCGGCACCACCGGCTTGGGCGACTTTCGCTGCAGGCGTTCAAGTTTCTCGCGCAACTTGACCTTCATCTCCGGCAACGCCACCGGCAACAAACCGACTTCGCTGCTGAGAATATCCACCTCGGACTGAACCATTTCGCGCCAGCGACCGACACTCAGATCGGAGGTGAGAAACACCGGACCGAAGCGCACTCGCTTGAGCCGGCTGACCACCACGCCCTGGGACTCCCACAGGCGGCGAACTTCGCGGTTGCGCCCTTCCATCACCACGCAATGGAACCAGTGGTTGAAACCCTCGCCACCGGGGGCTTTCTTGATATCGGAAAACTTGGCCGGACCGTCCTCGAGCATCACGCCCGCCAGCAGGCGTTCGATCATCTCGTCATCCACTTCACCACGCACCCGCACCGCGTACTCACGGTCCATCTGATAGGAAGGATGCATCAGACGGTTAGCCAGCTCACCATCCGTGGTGAACATCAGCAGACCGGTGGTATTGATGTCGAGCCGGCCGATATTGATCCAGCGTCCGCTTTTCAGGCGTGGCAGATGTTCGAATACGGTGGGGCGCTTTTCCGGGTCATCGCGTGTACACACCTGGCCTTCGGGCTTGTTGTACATCAGCACCCGCCGGGTGCTTTCTTCCAGTTCTTCGCGGCGCAGCAGACGTCCGTCGAGACTGATCGCGTCATGGCTGTCGACCCGCTGACCGAGCGTGGCCACCTGGTTATTGACTTTGACCCGGCCCAGAGTGATCCAGGTTTCGATATCACGCCGCGAGCCAAGGCCCATACGCGCCATGACTTTCTGCAGTTTTTCGCCTGCGGGACTGTATTCTTCGATGTCACTCATGTCGGCACCTCCCGGTGTATTGATGACAAAAAGGATTGGCGGCAAGCGCCAAAAGGTCGGGCATCATACGCGCAACACCCGCCAGACGCACGGCAAGACTATAGCTGGCCGACCAGATGCTGCCAGCCGAGTACTAATGCAAAATCGGCTCGCTACTGCCTGACGCTGGTAATTGCGCGTCATCAACTGACTCTGGCTCTATCGCCGGAAGATCCTGGAAGTCGGTCTTGAGCCCTTCCTCCATGGTGTCCAGTTCCGCCAGCAGGCTGCGGAAATTGACTTCTTCGCGCGGTTCCTCAGTGTCGGCCGTGGCGACGTGCACGGCGGGCAGGTCAGCAGGTTCATCGGTGAACGCCAGCAGCGGTTCCGGTTCCAGATCACGCAAGGCCGCCAGTGTGGGCAAGTCTTCGAGCCCCTTCAGATTGAAGTAATCAAGAAAGCCCTTGGTGGTGGCGAACATTTCCGGCTTGCCCGGTACGTCGCGATGACCGACCACCCGAATCCATTCGCGCTCCAGCAAGGTCTTGACCGTCTGGCTGTTGACCGCCACGCCGCGAATATCCTCGATCTCACCCCGGGTGATTGGCTGCCGGTAGGCAATCAAGGCCAGGGTTTCCAGCATCGCCCGCGAGTAGCGCTGCGGCCGCTCATCCCACAGCCGGCCAACCCACGGCGCATAACGCTCACACACCTGCAGACGAAAACCCGAGGCCACCTCTTTCAATTCGAAGGCGCGCCCGGCACAACGCTGACGCAGGACTTCCAGCGCCTGACGCAACAGGGCAGGCTCGGGCCGCTCCGGCTCCTCGAACAGCTCTGCCATGCGCTCCAGCGACAACGGCCGCCCGGCTGCCAGTAAAAAGGCCTCCAGCAGACCGGCCAGGTCCTGAGGATCAGACAGGTTCATCAATCAACCTCTGCAACGACATTAAAATCCGTACTCACTCAACACGGGCGCGCACATGGATAGCGGCAAACGCCTCGTTTTGCACCAGTTCCACCAACTGTTCCTTGATCAGTTCAAGGACCGCCATAAAGGTCACCACCACACCCAGACGCCCCTCTTCAGCCCGAAACAGTTGCACAAAGGGCACAAAGGCCCCGCCTTTGAGACGTTCCAGCACATCGCTCATGCGCTCTCGGGTCGACAGTTGCTCGCGGGTAACCTGATGGCTTTCGAACATATCGGCGCGCCGCAGCACTTCTGCCATCGACAGCAGCAACTCCTGCAGGCTGACATCCGGTAACAGCTTGCGCGCGCGCGCCTCCGGGGCGGGTAGCGTCGGCACATGGATATCCCGACCGACGCGCGGCAAGGCATCCAGCCCTTCGGCGGCGGCCTTGTAGCGCTCGTACTCCTGCAGGCGACGAATCAGCTCGGCACGCGGATCGTCTTCTTCCTGCTCAACCTCACTGGAGCGCGGCAGCAGCATGCGCGACTTGATCTCGGCAAGCATGGCCGCCATCACCAGGTACTCGGCAGCCAGTTCCAGACGCACCGACTGCATCAGCTCGACATAGCCCATGTACTGCCGGGTAATTTCCGCGACCTGGATATCGAGAATATTGATGTTCTGCTTGCGAATCAGGTAAAGCAGCAGGTCCAGCGGGCCTTCGAAGGCTTCCAGAAACACTTCCAGCGCATCCGGCGGGATATACAGATCCAGCGGTAACTCGGTCACTGCCTGACCGTAGACCAGCGCAAACGGCAGTTCCTGCTGTTGCTGCGCAGAAAGCTCGGTCATGCGCTCTCGCCCTGGGTAAAGGGACTCGGATCACCACAACCGACACGCGTCACCTGCGGATCACCATCGGTCAGATTGACCACGGTGGAGGCTTCCAGCCCGCCATAGCCGCCATCGATGATCAGATCAACCTGATGCTCAATCTGCTCACGAATCTCATACGGATCGGATAGCGGCAGGCTTTCGCCGGGCAGAATCAGCGTGACGCTCATCAGCGGCTCACCCAGTTCGGCCAGCAGCGCCTGTGCGATGGGATGTTGCGGGACACGCAGGCCGATGGTGCGGCGCTTGGGATGCATGAGCATGCGTGGCACTTCGCGGGTGGCGCTGAGAATAAAGGTGTAAGGACCCGGGGTATGCGCCTTGAGCAAGCGGAACGCACTGGTATCGACTTTGGCAAACAAGCCCAACTGGGACAGATCGCTGCACACCAGAGTGAAGTTGTGCTTGTCATCCAGCCGCCGCAAGGCGCGGATACGATCCACCGCCGATTTGTCACCGATGTGGCAACCAACCGCATAAGAGGAGTCCGTCGGATACACCACCACACCGCCATTGCGGATGATCTCGACGGCCTGCTTGATCAGACGCGCTTGCGGGTTTTCCGGATGAATCTGGAAGAACTGGCTCATAACGGCTCCCTGCTCAGTGAACGGCGGCATCTGAGGCCTGCGCTTGCCCTGACGGACCATCGCCGAAAGGCTTGAGCTTCAGACGATTGGCCAACAGCGGCAGATCTTCGGGGATGGGCCGGTACATACCCAGCTCTGACCAGTCAGTGGGTGCATGAAAATCACTTCCCGCGGTGACCATCAAGCCGAACTCGCGCGCCAGGATATTCAGGGTGCCGATCTGCTCGGCCGGCTGCAAGCCGTTGACCACCTCGATCGCGTGCCCGCCGCAGCGGATAAACTCGGCCAACAGCTTGCGCAGCTTGGTGCGGGTAAAGTCGTACTGAACCGGATGCGCCAGGCTGATCCAGGCACCGGCAGACTTGAGGGTAGCCACCGCAACCTCCAGCGTTGGCCAGTGCTGCTTCACATCGCCGATCTTGCCTGCTCCCAGCCATTTGCGGAACGCTTCGCCGCGGTCCGAGACGTGGCCGGCACGCACCAGAAAGTCGGCAAAATGCGGCCGCGCAGGCGCATTGGCACTGTCTCCCAGCTGCATTTGCGCTTCGCGGGCACCGACAAAGGCCCCCGGCATACCCTTCTCGGCCAGACGCCGGCCTATTTCTTCGGCGCGCGACCAGCGACCGTGGTGCAAGTCTTCAATGGCCGCCAGCAGTGCCGGAGCATCGTCACTGAATCCGTAGCCCAGCACATGAATGGTCGCCCCGCCCCAGGTACAGGACAGTTCAATACCGCTCACCAACTGCAAATCCGGGAGTGCGGCAGCCGATTGTCTGGCCTGTGCAAGCCCCTCCAGCGTGTCGTGGTCGGTGAGGGCCAACACCCGCACGCCCCGCTCATAGGCCCGGGCGACCACGGCTGCAGGCGCAAGCGCACCATCGGAAGCAGTGCTGTGACAATGCAGATCAATGAGCATGGGAATAACTATCGCCGCAATTCTGGTTTGTTATTATGCCGGCTCGCGTCGCCCGTGGCTTGCACCCTGAAGCAATTCATCGGAATCCTTGCGCAAATAGTGTTATTTGTCTCCTGCAACCGCCCTGTCAGGCTCGGTCTGCCCGGGGAATACCGCCCAGATAATAAGGAACAGCATGCTTTACGCCATTATCGCCACCGATCATCCGGACTCACTCAGCCAGCGCCTGGCGGCGCGCCCCGCCCACGTTGCCCGGCTCGAGCAACTCAAGACCGAAGGCCGATTGGTGCTGGCAGGTCCGCATCCAGCCGTCGACAGCAATGATCCCGGTCCGGCCGGTTTCACCGGCAGCCTGATCGTTGCGGAATTCGAGTCGCAGCGCGCGGCGCAACGCTGGGCTGATGCCGACCCCTACCTTGAAGCCGGTGTCTACGCACAGGTGCAGGTAAAGCCATTCAAGCTGGTTCTGCCTTGAAATCGTGATTTGCTACGATCGCTCTCATAAAAACAATAAGGACTCACCATGCGCCATTACGTTCTGACACTGTTGCTGGTTGCCGGCACAGTTGCCCACGCAGAAGAAACACAACTCCCGGCTGTAGCGGCAGCGCCAGTCGCGAACGACGCGCAAATCGAAGCACTGCAACGCCAACTGGCCGATTCCGAACAAAAACGCAGCGAGCTGCTGACTCAACTCGAAGGCAGCATGGTCGAACGGGAAAATGCCCAGATGGCCAGACTGCGTCAGGACAATCAGAAGCTCAAACTGCAGGTGCGTGAGGCTCAGTCCAGGCAACCCAAAAGCCCGCTCAACGAAAAGCAGACCTGGTTTCTGATCGGTGCAACGGCCTCGCTGCTGGGCGTGTTGATTGGCGCCTTGCTGCGCGGCAGTCGCAAATCACGCCGGCAATGGATCAACTGACGTCAGGGCCGGACCAGGATTGCACAAAATCGGCGGGGGCCAGCTTGCGCGGGGCCCTACGCTCGCCCTCCACACTGCCCAGATAGACAAAACCAATAATCTGCTCATCACTGGCCAGCCCCAGACCGCGTCGCACGACAGGGCTTTCGGTCTGCGCGCCACTGCGCCACATCGCCCCCAGTCCCAACCCATGGGCTGCCAGTAACAAACCATGTGCCGCGCAGCCGGCGGCCAGCAACTGCTCTTGCCGGGGGATTTTCGGATGATCCTGCAGGCAGGCAACCACTACCACCAGCAGCGGCGCGCGCAAGGGGCCTTTGCGCGCCTTTTCCAGCGCCTCGGGCTTGACCGGGGCATTGGTTGCGCTGAGGCCTTGCACAAACAACTCTCCCAGCCGCTCCCGGGCCTCACCCTCAATCGTCAGAAACCGCCAGGGACTCAGCTGGCCGTGATCCGGCGCGCGCAGAGCGGCCGCAAACAGCTGCTCGCGCTGCTCAGCCGAAGGGGCTGGCTCAAACAGGCGAGAAACCGAGACGCGATTTTGCAGGGCCTCGAGAACATTCATTGACCATCTCCAGCAGGCGTAAAGGCCACATTCTAATGCGCAAAGCCCGCAACGCCCACGGCAACAACCGGATACCGGTACAAATACCAAGCCGATTTGCCGGAAATTCCGCTCCAGCAATCCGGGCGGCTGTTAACCGCCATGCCGACAGGCGTAGAATTGTTACCTTCTTTGTCCAAGAGCCTGCTCTATGGCCCTGCCTACCCTGCGCATGATCGGTTTTATCATCGGTCTGTTTCTGCTGACCATTGCTGCCAGCATGCTGATCCCGATGTTGACCCTCTATCTGTTTAATCGTATCGATGATGAAAGCGCCTTTATCTGGTCGGCCATCATCACCGCGACAGCCGGACTGGCCCTGATCATTCCGGGACGACCGAAAAATGTGCAGCTGCGCCCACGTGACATGTACATGCTGACCACCGCCAGCTGGGTGCTGGTCTGCGCGTTTGCCGCGCTGCCCATGGTGTTGATCCAGGAGATCAGTTACACCGATGCATTTTTCGAGACCATGTCCGGGATTACCACCACCGGGTCGACCATTCTTGTCGGTCTCGATCATGCCTCACCCGGGCTGCTGATCTGGCGTTCGATGCTCAACTGGCTGGGCGGCATTGGCTTTATCGGCATGGCGGTAGCCATTCTGCCGCTGCTGCGCGTCGGCGGCATGCGTCTGTTCCAGACCGAATCCTCGGACTGGGGCGAGAAAGTCATGCCACGCTCGCACATGGCAGCCAAATACATTCTGGGCATTTACAGCCTGCTCACACTCCTCGGTTTCCTGTCGTTCTGGGCCGCGGGAATGACCCCCTTTGATGCGATCAACCACTCGATGGCATCCATCGCCACTGGCGGCTTCTCCACCTCGGACTCCTCCCTGGCGAACTGGCAGCAACCGGCCGTGCACTGGGTGGCCGTGGTGTTCATGATGTCCGGCGCCCTCCCCTTTACCCTCTACGTGGCCACCCTGCGCGGCAATCGCCGCGCGCTGATAAAAGACCATCAGGTACGCGGTTTTATCGGGTTTCTGTTGCTGACCTGGCTTATTTTCGGCACCTGGCTGTGGGCTCATTCAGAGCATGCCTGGCTGGACGCGGTGCGCATCGTCGCGGTCAACGTCACTTCGGTGGTCACCACAACCGGGTTTGCCCTCGGCGACTACACCACCTGGGGCAGCTTTGCCGTATTGCTGTTCTTCTACCTGACCTTTGTCGGCGGCTGTTCCGGTTCAACCTCCGGCGGCCTGAAAATCTTCCGCTTTCAGGTGGCTTATGTATTGCTCAAGGCCAACCTGCAGCAATTGATTCATCCCCGGGCGGTGATCAAGCAGCAATACAACAACCACAACCTCGACGAGGACATCGTCCGTTCCCTGATCACCTTCTCTTTCTTCTTCGCCATCACCATCGCGCTGATTGCCCTGGGCATCACCCTGACCGGCGTGGACTGGGTAACCGCCCTGACCGGCGCGGCCACCGCGGTGTGCAACGTCGGTCCCGGCCTGGGCCCGGTGATCGGTCCGGCAGGAAACTTCTCAACACTGCCAGACGCCGCCAAATGGCTGCTGACCATCGGCATGCTTCTGGGGCGTCTGGAAATTCTCACCGTGCTGGTGTTGTTCACCCGGGTGTTCTGGAAGCACTGACGGACAGAGCGACTATCCGCCTGAATTTGGTCGCCAAATTTATGGCGAATAGCGCCCAAAACCCAAGCCCCGTCAATAATTCGACCGCTCGTCGCATTGCTCTGCAACAATTTTTTCACGGCTTACACTCCAAGGTTGAGACAACAACAATGGAGCCAGAGCCATGTTAGCCTGCCGCGCGATCGACCCCGTACCCGCTACCCACTACCGCAGCAAGCGAGTCAGCTCGGTGAATGGTCAGTATTTCTTCTCGACTCGCGAAGGAACCTTCGAAGGCCCTTACTTCACGCCAGACGATGCCGAACGGGAAATTGCTTTCTATATTCGCCGCATGCGCCAGTCGAATGACATCATTGCCAGCAGACTGTAGCCGGCCACTGCAACCATAAAAAATCGCGCCTCGGCGCGATTTTTTATGCCCCAAACATTTACCTCAGTCCTTGTGTTTGGCAAAAGCCGCTTCCAGGGCATCATTGATGGTGCGCAACACCTTGACCCGGGCAAATTTTTTGTCATTGGCCTCGACCAGCGTCCATGGCGCCACTTCGCTGCTGGTCCGGTCAACCATATCGCCGACCGCATCCATGTACTCATCCCACTTCTCGCGGTTGCGCCAGTCTTCTTCAGTGATCTTGAAGCGCTTGTAACCGATCTCTTCACGCTCCTTGAACCGTTGCTCCTGAACATCACGATCAATCGCCAGCCAGAACTTGACCAACACCACATTGTGAGTGGTCAGGCTTTCCTCGAAATCGCTGATTTCACCGTAGGCGCGCAGCCAGTCCGCCTGACTGCAAAATCCTTCCACCCGTTCCACCAGCACCCGTCCATACCAGGATCGATCAAATATCGTGAGCTTGCCGCGTGGTGGAATGTGCCGCCAGAAACGCCACAGGTAAGGCTGCGCGCGCTCCTCTTCGGTGGGCGCAGCAACCTGCACAACCTGATACAAACGCGGATCCAGCGCCTCGGTTACCCGCCGAATGGCGCCGCCTTTGCCAGCGGCGTCGTTCCCCTCAAAGACCATCACCAGCGAATGCCGACGCATGCGCTTGTGACTGACCAACCTCGCCAGTCTGGCCTGCTCGGTCGCCAATTCGATTTTATAAAGGTCTTTCTCCAGAGACTGGGTCATATCCAGACTGTTGAGCAGGCAGATGTTATCCAGACTCGACACCAGCGGCGCCACATGCGGCTGAACTTTCGGCCGGGTATCCGCTTTCAGCGCTGCCTGCAGCCCCTCGAGCAGGATCCTGCCCACCGTCAGGTTGCGGTAGTTGGCATCCGAGCCCTCAATGACATACCAGGGTGCGTAATCGCGACTGGTACGCCGCACGACACGCATTCCATAGTGGACAAACTTGTCGTAAACCTTTGACTGCTGCCACTCGAAAGGACTGACTTGCCAGCTGCGCAACGGATCGTTCTTGAGCAGCTCCAGGCGTGTCTTCATCTTTTTCTTGGATAAGTGAAACCAGAACTTGAACAGCAATGCCCCTTCATCGCAGAGCATGCGCTCCAGCCGCTCGGCGGCTTGGGCGGCCTGATCCATGCGCGCCGTGTTGATACGGTTCTGCACCCGGGCATTGAGCATCTGGCTGTACCAGTTGCCAAAAAAGATACCAATCCGTCCTTTGGGGGGAAGGCGCCGCCAGTAGCGCCATTCGGGTGGCCGGGCCAGCTCTTCATCGGTTTGCATATCGAAGCTTTCCACCCGAATCAGCCGCGGGTCCATCCATTCGCTGAGCATCTTGATGGTTTCACCCTTGCCGGCGCCCTCGATGCCATTGATCAGGATCAGCACCGGGAAGCTGGCTTTGCGTTGCAACTCGAACTCGGCCTGCAGCAACGCCTCGCGCAATGCCGGCACTGCCGCATCGTAGGTTGCCTGATCTATGGCATGGTCCAGCTCGGCCGACTCGAACATAAGCAAATCTCAGTCAGAAAAAGCCAAGCCTAGTCGAAAATGGCCGTTAACGGCGCCTGCGATTGCAGCGCTGTTCCGCTAGAATGCGCGCCCGCCAATCAGGTTTTCTGCATGTCCGAAGAACTAACAGCCCTGCTCGACTGGGACAATGAGGGACAACCACTGTCACGCGCCTTCGGTGATGTGTACTTTTCCCGAACCTCCGGGATTGCCGAAACGCAGCATGTTTTTCTCAGTGGCAATGACCTGTCGCAGCGCTTTGCCGAACTTCCTGAACATGGCCTCCTGTGCATTGGCGAAACCGGCTTCGGCACCGGTCTGAATTTTCTCTGCGCCTGGCGCCTGTTCGAGCAGCAGGCACGACCATCGGCCCGCCTGCATTTTGTCAGCGTGGAAAAATACCCCCTCAGCCGCGCCGATCTGCATCGGGCCCTGGCGCTCTGGCCGGAGCTGGCTGAATACGGCGACCCGTTACTGGCGCAATACCGCTGTGTGCATCCCGGGTTTCAGCGTTTGGTGTTTGCCGGCGGCCGGGTGGTTCTGACACTGCTGGTGGGTGATGTGCTGGAGATCCTGCCGGAACTCGATGCGCGCATTGATGCCTGGTTCCTCGACGGATTTTCGCCGGCCAAGAATCCGCAGATGTGGAGCGCTGAGGTGTTTGCCCAACTGGCCCGTCTGTCCGCGCCTGAGGCCAGTCTGGCAACCTTCACCAGCGCCGGTTTTGTTCGCCGCGGTCTGCTTTGCGCGGGATTTGCCGTACGCAAAACACCTGGCTTCGGAAAAAAGTGGGAGATGCTCACCGGGCGTTTTAGCGGTCCCATGGCCACGCCGCCCAAGCCCTGGTTTGCACGGCCCTCCTTCAAGGCCCGACAACGCCGGGCACTGGTGATCGGTGGCGGTCTGGCAGGTTGCGCCAGTGCTGCCAGCCTGGCAGCACGCGGCTGGCAAGTCACCTTGTTGGAACGCCATGCGCACCTGGCGAATGAAGCTTCCGGCAACCCGCAGGGTGTGCTGTACCTCAAGCTCTCGGCGCATCGCACCGCGCAATCCCAGCTGGTGCTCAGCGGCTTCGGTTATACCCGGCGGCTGCTTGAGCAACTGCCCTGCCCGGACCACTGGCAAGCCTGTGGCGTCCTGCAACTGGCCTTCAATGCGGCTGAACAGCAGCGCCAGCAAGCGCTGCAACAGGCTTACCAGAGTGATCTGCTGCAGAGCGTGGATCCAGCGCAAGCACAGGCGATTGCCGGAATTGAACTGAGCGCCGGCGGGCTGTTTTTTGCAGACGCCGGCTGGGTCAATCCACCGGCACTGTGTGACCTGCTGAGCCAGCATCCGCAGATTCAACTGAAGACTCACCAGAACGTCCTGGAGCTGCGCAAAACTGCGGAAGGATGGCAGGCACTGGACGCGGACAACCTGCTGGCCTGCGCCGAGGTCGTGGTACTGGCCGGAGCCGCGGATGTCTGCCAGCTTCCGCAGACCGCGCACCTGCCGCTCAAGCGCATTCGCGGCCAGATCAGTTATCTTCCGGCCACCCCCGCCAGTGCAGCGCTGCGCACGGTGATCTGCGGCGAAGGGTACGTGGCACCTGTACACCACGGCATGCATACCCTGGGTGCCAGTTTTGATTTCAAGCGCGGCGATCTCGAACTCTGCGCACAAGAACATCAGGACAACCTGCAGATGCTCAAGAGCATTTCACCCGACCTTGGGCAACGCCTGAACCTTGAGCAACTGGACAGCGCAAGCCTGCAAGGACGCGTGGCGTTTCGCTGCACGGCTCCGGATTATCTGCCGGTGGTTGGCCCTGTAGCCGATCATCCGGCCTTTCTGCAGTGCTATGCCGCACTGGGCAAGAACGCGCGCAAAACACCGCAGCACCCTTGCCCCTGGCTGGACGGCCTCTACCTGAACAGCGCCCACGGCTCGCGCGGCCTGATCACCGCGCCACTGGCGGCCGAACTGCTGGCGGCATGGCTGGAGGACGAACCGCTGCCGCTGCCGCGCAGCGTCGCCGAAGCCTGTCACCCGAACCGTTTTTCAGTACGCAATCTGATCCGCGGGGGCTAGACTCAGAGGACGCTGCGCCCTGGCCAACAGGTCGCTTCCGACACTTCCCATCCACCTGATGTATCACCCGGTTACGCCATGCAACGCCTATGTCTGACACTGCTGCTGCTCTGCCTGATTCAGCCTGCCTGGGCGATTCCGGCTGCAACACTTTCCAGTGATGACGTGCGGCTGATGCTCGGACCGTACACAGGCTATCTCGAAGACCCGAACCACAGTTTGCAGGTTGCCGAGGTCAGTGCGCTGCCTGACAGTGCGTTCACCCAGGTGCCCGGTGAGCGCGCCAATCTGGGCAAGAATGATTCGGTGTGGTGGTTCCGCATCAGACTGGACAACCAGCTGGGACAACCACTGCGTGGCCAGCTGGAAATCAACTACCCGCTGCTCGATGAGCTGAAACTGTTCCACCTGGACGGCAGCAACCAGCTGCAGATGCAGCTAGCCGGTGACAGCTTCGGGTTCAATCAGCGGCCGATCAAACTGCGCAATTTCTGGTTCCCCCTCGAACTCCCCAGCGGCACCAGTACCCTGCACCTGCGGGTTGAGACCAGCAGTACGGCACTCGTTCCGCTGGTGTTCAGCACCTACCAGGCAGGGCTGACGGCAATCGAGCGCCAGATGCTGGTCAGCGGACTGTTCTACGGGCTGCTGTTCGGCCTGTTCTGTTACAACCTGTTCCTGTTTGTCTCGCTGCGTGAGCGGGTTTACTTCTGGTACCTGGCCTACAACATCTCGATCGCCATGATGGGCGCCAGCTTCGACGGACTGCTGTTCACCCTGCTGCCGGGCAGTGTTGCCTTTCAATCCGTAGGTATCTATATCGCGATGTTCGCCTGCGGTATCGCATCGCTGCAATTCAGCCGTTCATTTCTGCACACAGCCGAGTTCTTTCCACGCATCGACCACGTGCTGCAATGGGTAACCATCATCCTGATGTTCTGCATTGCGGCAGGCCCGTTGATGGGGCTCAAGCCCTGGAGCGTGCTGGCCAGCGTCAGCATACTGAGCTCCTCGATGCTGCTGTTGGTGGCGGGCATTCACGTCTGGCGCAGGGGCCTGCGCTATGGCTCCTACTACACCGTCGCCTGGAGCGTGTTGCTGGCCTCGCTGATACTGGTCACGCTGGGCTCACTGGGTATCGAACCAATCACACCGTTCAGCGACGAGATAGTCAAACTGGGCACCGCAATCGAGATGGTGGTGATCTCCATCGGCTTGGCTGACCGCATCAACATCCTCAAGGACGAAGGCTTTCGCGCCCAGCAAAAGGCCGCGGAAGCCACGTTCGAAAGCCATGCAAAAAGCCGCTTCCTGGCGAAAATGAGTCACGAGATTCGCACGCCGCTCAATGGCGTACTCGGGATGTTGCAACTGTTGCGCGAAACCACGCTGGATCGCACCCAACGCTTCTATCTGGATACCGTGCTCAGCTCCGGGGATGCCCTGCTGGATGTCATCAGCAACCTTATCGACTATGCACGACTGGAGTCGGGCCGACTCAGACTGGAACATATCCGCTTTGATCTGGAAGAACTGCTCTCCGACTCGGTGAATCTGTTCGCTGCCCAGGCCCTGAAGAAGCGCTTGCATCTGTACCTGAGTGTGGAGCCTGCCGTTCCACGTTTTATCCTCGGCGACCCGACGCGACTCAAGCAAGTGCTGCTGAACCTGCTGGGCAATGCCATCAAGTTCACGGAAACCGGGCATGTCACCCTGCGTGTCAGTCTGGCCACCAGTGCCCACGCCAAGCCGATGCTGCAACTGCGCGTCAGCGACAGCGGCATCGGCATCCAAAGCAGCCATCTGCACCGGCTGTTCGAGTCATTTGGCCAAGCCCAGGCCAGCACCACACGGCAGTATGGTGGCAGCGGTCTGGGGCTGGTGATCAGCAAGGAACTGCTGGAGATGATGGGCGGCAGCATTGGCGTGGAAAGCACCCCGCAACAGGGCACGACATTCCTCATCAACCTGCCGCTGCAAGCAGCCAGAGCAGAACCCGACAGCACGCTCGCCCTGTTCTCCGGAAAAACCGCGCTGATCGGTTCAAACGATGCCCAGGGTGCCGCTGCTCTCGACCAGCTGCTGCAGCGCTTTGGCCTGCAATGCCGGCGCTGCCTTGACCCGCAACGCCTGACTGAGGCACTGAAGCACGCGCAAGACAATCCGCTGGTAGTGCTGATGGAACCCTGGAGTGGCGGATCGCCCGGCCAATGGCTCGACAACCTGCAACCATTGCTGCACCCCCGGCAACCGGTATTGTTGTTTCACTCCATGGCGCACGCTCGCGGCCTGCCTCAATCCGCGAAGATGCAACTGGTCTGCCTGCCCCTGCCGGCAACGCTCACCCCATTGCGCAGCGCATTACTGGA
>DATMWH010000153.1:0-7133 GCA_035562615.1 Pseudomonas sp.
CAGCATTACCTGACCGCGATCACCAAGGTCGATGACCAGATTGTCGAAGTGATCGACGTGGAAAAGGTGCTCTCGGAAATCGTGCCACTCAACAGCAAGGTCAGCGCCGAGAAACTGGTCGATCCGCTGCTGGAAAAAGCCATCGGCCGCGAAGTGCTGCTGGTGGACGATTCCGGCGTGGCGATGAACCAGCTCAAGGACACCATGAGTCAGCTCGGCCTCAAGTGCCACTGTGCAACCGATGGTTTGAAGGCGCTGAAACTGTTGCAGCTGTGGGCCGACTCCAACGTCAATGTGGCTGATAAGTTGCTGTTGGTGGTCACCGACGCGGAAATGCCGGAAATGGATGGTTACCGGCTGACCACGGAAATTCGCAGTGATCCGCGCCTCAAGGACTTGTATGTGGTCCTGCACACTTCACTATCGGGTAGCTTCAATGACGCCATGGTGAAGAAGGTTGGTTGTGATCACTTTCTTTCCAAGTTTCAGCCGGACAAACTGGTCGATATGGTGCGTGGGCGCCTGGAAATGCTCGAATAACCCACTTTTCCCGATGCTTGAGCGAGTCAGAGCATGTTGCAGTTGTCTGCGTTGTATCGTTTTCCGCTCAAGTCCGGTCGCGGTGAAGTCCTTGAACAGGCCCGGGTGGATTCCCTCGGGCTGTGCGGTGACCGCCGCTGGATGGTGGTCGATACCTCTTCCGGACGTTTCCTGACTCAGCGCTTGCTGCCTGCCATGACCCAATTGGTGGCCCGTTGGCAGGGTGATGACCTTGCCCTGAGTGCCCCCGGCATGCCTGAACTGCTGGTTGCGCTGCCCGGCACTGATACGGCGCTGCGCTGCGTTTCGGTGTGGAGTGACAACCTGTCAGTGCCGGACGCCGGCGATGCAGCGGCCCGCTGGTTGAGCGACTGTCTGCAGCGTGATTGCCGCCTGGTGCAGGTGCCTGCACAGCACGCCCGGCAGGTTGATCCGGTCTATGCCCGGCCGGGCGAGCAGGTCGGATTCGCCGATGGCTTCCCCCTGCTGTTGATAGGTCAGGCGTCGCTGGATGATCTGTCGCGGCGGGTCGGTCGCCCCCTGGAAATGCTGCGTTTCCGTCCGAATCTGGTGGTGTCGGGCAGCTCGCCCTACGCGGAAGACAGCTGGCGGCGCATCCGCATTGGCGAGTTGGAGCTGCGGGTGGTCAAGGGCTGTTCGCGCTGCATCATGACTACGCTGGATCCCGCCACCGGCGAGCGCAGCGTTGATCGCGAACCGCTGCAGACCTTGAAGACCTTTCGCGAGCGTGATGGCGAGGTGTATTTCGGGCAGAACCTGATCGCCGAAGGGTGCGGTGAGCTGCGCCTTGGAATGCCGGTTGAAGTGTTGGAGTAGCAGCGGTCTGGTTGTATTGCGGCAGTGAAGGAGTGTTGGGTTCTGGCTTGGCAATCCGGTGCTTTTGTTAGTTGTGGCTCGATCGTCAACTACTTACTTAACGCTTTCCTCGGCACTGGGCTACAGGTTTCGCCTTGCACGGCGAGTTACTTCTTCTTGCTATGCGGCAAGAAGAAGTAACCAAGAAGAAACGCACCCGACATCCGGCCCGCCATTTCGCTTCGCTACATTCCGGGTGCGTTCGCTCCATCGGCGCTCCAGAGGCCCGCTGCGAAGGGCCGTCCCTGGCCCATCGCAGCTTTCGCGGCATCCATGCCGCTCAACCCCCTCCACACCGATTCCGCTCACCCTCCTGACGGGACTTCCGGTCCGTGCATGACTTTGAATCGTAGCCCCGATTAAATCCGGGGATGTTTGAACCTGAAAGCCGTTATCCCGGATTTCATCCGGGCTACAACGGGTCATTCGGTGGCCGCAAAAACGCCCCGTTGAGGAGGCCGAGCGCAGGTGTTGCGCAGCAGGTTTCGAGGCAGGACGCCGAGAAAGCGCCGATGGGACAGGACGTCCCTTCGGCGCGTGCCTGCGGAGCAATACCGGAGCGAGGGAAGTCTGAGCGCAGCGAAGACCCGTATCGTGGGGCAAGCGGTTTTGGTTACTTTTGTCCCGGCCGGGCAAGGCGCGACTGGCAAAAGTGACCCGCCCAGCAGGGCGGAATTGATACGTCAGACACTCACGCAAATCGGTGAAATGTAAAACCCGAATACATCGGATTGCCAATCCCCGCCCGAAACTAACCCGCCGGAATACTGACTGAAATTCTCAACCCCGGCTGTGCATTGCTCAGGCTAAAGGTGCCGTTGTGCGCTTCGGCCACCAGCCGGCACAGGTAGAGGCCCAGTCCAACCCCTCCGGTGCTGCGCCCGCGGGCGGCGTCGGGGCGGAAGAACGGGGTGGCCATGTTCGGCAGTTGATCCTCGGCAACCCCCGGGCCATGGTCGCGTACCTCAATCTGCAGATTCGCACCCTCGTGTCGGATATGCAGTTCAACCGCTGCCGGTGCTTCGCTGCTGTGGCGCAATGCGTTGTCCAGCAGGTTGCGCAGCAGCAGGCGCAGGCGGCTGGGATCGAGGGATTGGGCGGGCAGATCCTCTGCAAGGTGCAGGGCAATGCTGCCGGCGTTGGCATGCTTGGCCTGCAACTCACGGATGACATCACTGGCCAGTCGCGCCAGATCGACCGGTTCGCGGTGCAGGGCAGCGTGCCGGCTGGACAGGCGTTCGCTTTCCAGCAGGTCGCTGATCAGGTTGGCCATTTCCTGCAGGTCACGCATCAGCGCGTCGCGTTGCGGGGCAACTTCGGCAGTTTCCGGGAGTAATTCGGTGTTCAGACGGGCGCGGGTCAGCGGGCTGCGCAGTTCGTGGCTGATGGCCAGCAGCAGGGCGCGCTTGGCGTCGAGCATCTGATTGATGTCATGCCCCATGGTGTTGATGGTTTGTGCCAGATGCCCGAGTTCATCCGGGCGGCTCGGGTGGCACACCGGAATCTGCTCGCCGAACTGGCCTTCGCCAAAGCGCCGGGCACCGGCGCGGATGTCGTCCAGGGGGCTGAGCATGCGGCGGATAAACAGAAATGACAGCAGGGTCAGCAGCAACAAAATGCCCAGGGTGATGCCGAACGCATAGGGGTTGGGCTCGAAGGCGGCGTGGTTGACGTCGAACACCAGCGTGTGGCCATCAGCCGTGCGGCGTGTCAGCAGGTTTTTCCAGTGGTAGCGGCCGTCCCATTGCTGTTCGCCGTCACGCATGAAATCGGGCAGTTCCTGCTGCGGATGCGAGCGCCAGTTGATGCTCGGACCGCTGATGATCACCGATACCGGATAACGTTTGGTGAAGGCTTCGGCGCGCTCGATGCTGGGCGTGCCACCGGGGCTCAACTCATTGGCGACCCGGTCCACATAATCGAACAGCAGGGGGCCGCCCGAATCGCGCCAGTTGCGCGAGAAAGCGCCTTGAGCACCCAGGTAAAAGGTCACGCTGACGGCCACTGCCAGCAGCAGAAAAACCGCTACCAGGCGCAGTTTCAGTGAATGACTGACGGCATCACGGGCGCGCTGATGCCAGCGCGGCCGGTCACAGCCCATGACCTTTTTGTTGCGCCGGCTCACGGCAGCTTCCTCAGCGCCAGTGAGTAGCCGGCGTTGCGCAGGGTCTTGATGCAGTCCAGCGGTTCGAGTTTCTTGCGCAGGCGGCTGATCACGATGTCCACGGCCCGTGAGTAGAGTTCGGCTTCATGGCCGCGCAATTGGTTGAGGATGTCGTCACGGGTGAATACCCGGCCACTGTCTTTGGCCAGCAAGTGCAACAGTTCGAATTCGGTACCGGTCAGTTCGACTTCCTCGCCCTGACGGATCACGCTGCGACGGGCCGGGTCGACGCTCAGTCCGTCAAAGCGCAATTCGCTGCCGCCCGCCTGTGCTGCGCTTGGCGCTCGCCGGCGCAGCATGGACTGCAGGCGCGCCACCAGTTCGCGCGGCTCAAAGGGTTTGGGCAGGTAATCGTCGGCGCCCAGCTCCAGACCGACCACGCGGTCCATCACCTCACCGCGGGCAGTGAGCATGATGATCGGGATGTCGCTGTCCTTGCGGATGGTGCGACAGAGTTCGAAACCGTCCATTTCCGGCAGCATCACATCGAGAATGGCTGCCTCGAAACCGCCTTCGCGCAGCAGCGCCAGACCCTCGCTGGGCTTGAGGGCGTGCGTCAGGGCCAGTTCAAAACGCTGGAAATACATGGCCAGCGGGCCACCGAGTTGCTCGTCATCATCAATCAGCAGAATGCGGTGCATGGGATGCCTTTTCTTTGGAAACGTCTGACGTCTTGCGCACCGAATGTAGCAGTGATCGGGCGGGTGGGTAACTGTGGGCAGTTTTTGCGCAAACTGCAGACCCGCTTGGCGGCGGACTCAGGTTTGATCGGTGAGGGTAGGGCACGTGCAGGGTGGGCTTCAGCCCACCATGACATGCTTTCCGGGCTGCGCTGGGCTAAAGCCCACCCTGCCTCCTCGCAAAAACCCGTGTTCAGTGGAACCAACCATGGCGGGGTTCCAGCTTTTCCCGCACTTTCGCCTGCTGCTGTGGATCGAGGCTGTCATAGAAGTCGGCCAGAGCGGTGATTGTCGCCGGACCATCGGCCTGCAGGGCTCTGGTTTTTTCATCGAGCATGCCCTGTGCCTTGGTGCGGTCAAAGGTGTCCCCGCTGATCAGCGTGGAGAATTCGCTGCGTGGATCGGCGGATTCGCCGCGTACTCCTTTCCTTACAACCAGCAGCTGGTCGACCAGCACGGTCAGCTTCTGCCGTTGCGGGGTGCTCAGGTCAAGCTTTTCAGCGACCTTGTCGCGCATCCGGGCGGTGTCTTCAGCGCTCCAGTCGCTATGGTGCTGGCGTGAGCAGCCCGCGAGCAGGGCCGTGAACAGGGTCAGTACAAGGGCAGTGATGAGGGTTTTCTGTGTCCAGTTTTTCATGATGATCACCTTTGTAAGTTCAGGTCTGACAGCGGTTTTTACACGCCCAACAAAGTGCCGATCAGCGGCACGCTGTGGGTCGAGACAACCAGATCACCCATGCGCAGATAGCCGACGCTGGCGCAGGTGACAAACAGCGCACCAATGAACAGCAACTGCAAGCGGGCCCTGTGTTCAACAGTGTCGGACGGCAGATGCGCGGACAGGTTGGTAATGGCGGATGGCTTTTTGCTTGAGACTTTCATGGCGTTCACCTGATGGCTTCAGTGAGTGTTGATTTACATGCCGAGCAATGTGCCAAGCACCGGTACGCTCTGGGTGGAGACAAACAGTTCACCCAAGCGCAGATAACCGATGGTGGCGCTGGTGACGAACAGCGCGCCGATAAACAGCAGCTGCAGACGAGCGCGGTTTTCAACCGTGTCCTCAGGCAGATTGGCAGACAGGTTGGCGATGAGGTTTGCGTTGTTGATCGAGCTTTCCATGATGTTCACCTTGCTTTTGCTGTGCGGAGGAGGTGATTCATAGTGCTCGATCAGCGGCGTTGGAAAGTCTCGGCGGGGTATCGGTTTATTTCGCTTTGTATCAATACGCGAAGCATTGTTGCAGGGGTGCTCCGGGCTGCATTGCACGAGCCCGGCGCGTCAAACGGATCAGTCCTGGCGACTGGTCACTTCCAGCAGGTGATAACCGAACTGGGTTTTCACCGGGCCCTGCACGGTGTTGACCGGGGCGCTGAACACGACCGTGTCGAATTCCTTGACCATCTGGCCGGGGCCGAACGAACCGAGGTCGCCACCGTTGCGGCTGGACGGGCAGGTGGAATTTTCTTTGGCGACCTTGGCGAAGTCGGCGCCGCCTTCGATAGCGGCTTTGAGTTCGTTGCACTTGTCTTGCGTGGCAACCAGGATGTGACGGGCTGTGGCGCGGGCCATGGGGGGTACTCCTCTGATGAAAGGCGACGAGCCTACCGCAAATGCTCGCCGATTCAAGTGTGCAGCGATTGCCGGCGAGCAAATCACGCCCGCCGGAGGGACCATTCTTGTAGATGCACAAGGCTATTGCGGTAGGGTTGCAGACCTTTGCCCAGCAGGATCACCGAGCTCAGCACGGCCAGGCTGTTGACGATCAGCAGCGAGTAGCGCAGGGCCATGTCGTCGGCAAACACATAGTCGGTCACCAGTGCCACCGCTGTCGGGCCGATGCCCAGACCGAGCAGGGTGATGACGAACAGATAGATCGCCGAGGCCTGACCACGCATGGCGCTGGGCATGATTTCCTGAATTGCTGCCGGTGCCACGCCAAACGGCATGCTCAGGAAAAACACCGTGGGCGCGGTGAGAATGGCGGCCCACAGTCCGCTACCCATCAGTGGAAAGCTCAGCACGCAGGGCACGGCGGCGATGGCGGCGTAGAGGCCTACGCGCATGTTGGCATCGCTGCGGCCGCGCTTGGCCATCCAGTCGGCCAGCCGCCCGCCGGTGACGATGCCCAGACAGCCGAATACGCCAACGATGCTGCCGTAGACCATCCCGACTTGTCCGGCGTCCCAGCCATAGGTGCGGATAAAGAAGGTCGGAATCCAGGCTGCGCCGCCATAGCCGGCGAAGGCCAAACCGGCGAAACCAAGGTTGTGGTAGAGCACGGTGCTGCGGTTGGCGCGGATGTACTGGCCGACTTCCGCCAGCGGGACCGCCACCCCAGCACCCACGCCGCGCCGCACCGGTTCGTGCACCGCCAGCATGAGAAAGGTGAAGATCACGCCGAAGGCGCCCAGCAGCAGAAAGATCAACTGCCACGGCCGAACTTCGCCGAGCACTGGCAGGGTGACGTCACCCTGTGCCGAGGCGAAGGTGATTACCAGGCCGCCGAGCAGGAACGCCAGCCCCGAGCCCAGGTACACACCCATCGAGTAGACACTGATGGCGGTCGCCCGGCGCTCAGGGGCAAAACTGTCGGCAATCAGCGAATAGGCCGCCGGCGATAAGGCCGCTTCACCTACGCCAACCCCGATCCGGCATAGCAGGAACTGCCAATAGAGGCGGGCCATGCCGCAGGCAGCGGTCATTGCGCTCCAGAACAGAATGCCGACGGCGATCACGCCGCGCCGGCTGCGGGTGTCCGCCAGTCGCCCCAGTGGTATGCCGCACACGGTGTAGAACAAGGCAAAGGACAAGCCCATCAGCAGGCTCATCTGGGTATCGCTGATTACCAGATCGCGGCGGATCGGCCCGAC
>DATMWH010000154.1:0-6473 GCA_035562615.1 Pseudomonas sp.
TTAAAAAAATCAGAATTGTGTCAAATTTATTCGATAATTAACGATCTTTATGCGTCGAAGGGCTGCCGCCACGCCAGCGCCTTTCGGCGCCACGGGCGGCCTCGCCGGTCACGGCGTACTGCGCGCCACCAGCGCTTCTACGTCAACACCGCGCGGCAGCGTACCGCAGGCCCGGCCGCCTTCGCCGCCCAAGCGGCTGGCGAGGAAGGCGTCGCTGACCACATTGTTGCCCGCTTCCAGCAACAGTTTGGCTTGCAGCGCCAACGCCACGTCCTCGGTGAGCTGGCGGGCGCGGTACTGGATATCGGCGGTGTCGGCAAAGCCGGCCTTGAGTTTGCCGATCTGCGCCTTCAGGCGTGCGTCGCCGTGACCATCACCGAGCTCGGCGAACAGCGCGTCGAGCACGCCCGGTTCCTTGGACAACGCGCGCAGCACGTCCAGGCACTGCACGTTGCCCGAGCCTTCCCATATCGAGTTGACCGGCGCCTCGCGGTACAGCCGCGGCATGATGGTTTCCTCGACGTATCCGGCGCCGCCCATGCATTCGGATGCCTCGGCGATCATGGCCGGCGCGCGTTTGCAGATCCAGTACTTGCCTATTGCGGTGACCAGACGCGAGAACTTTTCTTCCTGCTCGTCATGCGGATGATCCAGCGCGCGGCCCATGCGCATGGTCAGCGCCAGCGCCGCTTCGCTTTCCAGGGCCAGATCGGCCAGCACGTTCTGCATCAGCGGCTGCTCGGCCAGCACCCGGCCGCCGACCTTGCGGTGCGCGCAGTGGTGGCTGGCCTGGGTCAGCGCTTGCCGCATCAGGCTGCTCGAGCCGATCATGCAGTCGAAACGGGTCAATGCAACCATCTCGATGATGGTCGCCACGCCGCGACCCTCCTCGCCTACCAGCCAGGCCAGCGCACCGCGATATTCGACCTCGCTGGAGGCATTGGCCCAGTTGCCCAGCTTGTTCTTCAGGCGCTGCACATAGAACTGGTTGCGCGTGCCGTCCGGGCGATGCCGCGGCAGCAGAAAGCAGGACAGTCCCTTGTCGGTGTACGCCAGAGTCAGGAAGGCATCGCACATCGGTGCCGAACAGAACCACTTGTGCCCGACCAGCTCATAGGCCTGCCCCGGGCCAGCGATACCCACGGCATGCGCGCGGGTGGTGTTGGCGCGCACATCGGTGCCGCCCTGTTTCTCGGTCATGGCCATGCCGATGGTGGCGCCGGTCTTCTGTTCGATTGGCAGATTGCGTGGGTCATAACTGCGCGACAACACCTTGGGCAGCCAGACTTCGGCCAGGTCCGGCTGCAGGCGCAGGGTGGCCACGCTGGCAAACGTCATGGTCAGCGGGCAGGCATTGCCGGCTTCGGGCTGGTTGTGCAGGTAGTTCAGCGCGGCGCGGGCTACCTGAGCACCCGGTCGCGGGTCGGTCCAGGGTAGCGAGGGGATACCCTGCTCGATCGCACTCTGCATCAGCTGGTGATAGGCCGGGTGGAACTCCACCAGATCGACCCGGTTGCCATAGCGGTCATGGCTCTTGAACACCGGCTTGTTCTCGTTGGCAAGAAAACCGGCCGCCATCAGCGGGCCACCGGCGAGGGCACCGTATACGCTCAGCTGTTCCTCGGCCCAGCCGCCACCAAAGCGTTGTGTCCACTCCTGCAGCGGCAGATCGAGGCGATACAGATTGGCACCCTCCAGCGACGGCACCTGATTCAACACCTCATGGGTTTCCGCAAATTGATGCAATGACATGGTTAGTACCCCTTGGCGCCGACCGCGCGCAAACAGAATGTAATGAGATGACGGCTGGTATCCGCCGCATTGATCGCGGCCCGACCGGATTCGCGTGCTGCCTGCGCTGCGGGCGACAACGGGCCGACCAGTGACTCGGCAATCGCGCCAACCAGACACGCCGCCACCAGGCGAATCTGCTCGACCCTGAAATCGCCACTGCGCACGCCTTCCTCGAGCAGTCCGCAGAACAGTTCCGCGTAAGCCTCGCGATACAACAGGCGCTGCTCATCGACTTCCGGTTCCACCGGTTCGGCAATCAGGGCAAACGCCAGCTGACGGCTGTGCCAGGCCCGTGCAGCAAATTGCAGAATGCCCTGCGCCAACCGCTCTCCCGGCGCACCGGGTGCGGCAAACGCTGAAGCCAAGGCATCGACTTCACGACGACTGGCCATGGCAAATACTTCGCTGGCCAGTTCACCCTTGTTGCGGAAGTGCCGGTACAGGCTGCCGGTGGCCAACCCCGCATCGGCAGCCAGCTGCTGCATGGTCAGACTGGCAAAACCATTTTCGGCCACCCGCTGCAAGGCGCACTCAAGGATGCGCGCACGCAATGCCTGATCTCGATCCAGGCGCAGGCTTGTGGTGCGATAGACCATAAATGAATCCCGGTTCAGACTTTCAACAATTGAATCAGTATTCAGGTTTTGCCGAAAGCGCCGTTTCGGCCATGCCCACCGGCAAAAGCGCCGATCACGGCACGCCAGGCCACCCCTCCCGCGCCACAATTTCCGGGCTGCGTCGGACGGCAGATTTGCGGCTACGCTTGGTGATGACCGCAACCGCACAGAATGACAAGGAAGCGCCGTGCACGCAGACTGTTCGATCTGACAATTCCTGAACTGGACCCGGACCATCAGGCGCAACTATGACTCCGTGCAGGATCAGGGCGCGATCCAGTCACTGCGGCGTTTTCTGATCACGCTATGGTTCTTTGTCCCCCTGGAATGCCTGCTCGCGCTGTGGTTCGGCCTGTACCGGGCGCCCGCCGATGAGCCAGCCGTACAGCGCTGGGCCAGTAACCTGCTGCTCATCCACTCGATCACCGCCGTTATCACCCTGGTTCTTGCGCTGGTGGTGGTGCGGGCCCTCAACCGCCCGCAGCTGAAAACCCGTACTGCCGTTGTCCTGCAGGTGCTGCTGTGCAGCATTTACCTGCTGTATGGCGCCCTGGTGTCGGCCGTGGACCTGAGCATCGGTTCGGGAATCGCTTCGTTCATTCTGGTCAGTTTCGGGATCGCCGGACTGTCACTGATGCCGCCGAAAATCTCCACCCCGCTGTTCGGCATGGCCTTCCTGGTGTTCGCACAATTGCTGGTGCGAGCCTCACCCTCGCCATCGATTCTGCTGAGCATGCAGATCAACTCGTTTGCCGCCTCGGTGCTGGCGTTGATCGTTTCCATGATCATCTGGCATCAGTACGCCAAAGGCGTTCTGCTGCTGCGTGAGCTCAGCCGCAATAACGAAGAGTTGATCAATACCCAGCTGGAGCTGGAGCATCTGGCCGGTCACGACGCACTGACCGGCCTGCCCAACCGGCGGCTGCTGCATGACCGTCTCAGCCAGGCGCTCGCCTCCAGTGCGCGCAGTGGCCGGACCGGAGCCTTGCTGTTCATTGATCTGGACAATTTCAAACTGCTCAACGACACCCGTGGGCACGATATCGGCGACCAGCTGCTGCAAGCCGTTGCGCGGCGCTTATCCGCCTGCGTACGCAGGGGCGACACAGTGGCGCGACTGGGCGGCGACGAATTTGTGGTGATGCTGGTCAACCTCAGCGATACCCAACATGGTGCGGTGATGCAGGTGGAGATCGTTGCCGAGAAGATTCTCGGCACACTCAATGCTCCCTACACGCTGGGTGCGCAAGAGCACCTGAGCACCCCGAGTATCGGCATCACCCTGTTTGACCGTTACGCCGAAGATGCCGAGGAGTTGATGAAGCGCGCGGATATCGCCATGTACCAGGCCAAGGACGCCGGACGAAACCGCATCCGCTTCTTCGATCCGCAGATGCAGGCTCAGGTGGATATCGAACAGGCGCTGAAAAGCGACCTGCGGGAAGGCATCGCGCAGGGCCAGTTCAGCCTGCATTACCAGCCACAGATCGATGCGACAGGCCGGATTGCCGGCGCCGAGGCCTTGATCCGCTGGTATCACCCGGCCCGCGGCATGGTTTCACCGGCGCACTTCATTCCGCTGGCCGAAGAGAGCGACATGATCCTGAGCATCGGCCAGTGGGTGCTGGAAAGCGCCTGCCGAAAGCTCGCGCAATGGTCAACCAACCCCGGACTCGAACACATCAGTATTGCGGTCAATGTGAGTGCACGGCAGTTCCGCCATGCCGACTTTGTCGAACAGGTACTGGGGGTGATTGCCCAGACCGCCGCCAATCCCTGCCGGCTGAAACTGGAGCTGACCGAAAGCCTGCTGGTGCAGGACATTGAAGAGCTGATTGAAAAGATGCAACGCCTGAAAACCCGAGGTATCAGTTTCTCGCTGGATGATTTCGGCACCGGCTATTCCTCGCTCTCCTACCTCAAACGCCTGCCTCTGGACCAGCTGAAAATCGATCAGTCTTTTGTCCGCGATGTGCTGACCGACAGCAACGATGCCGCGATTGCCCAAACCATTGTCGCGCTGGCCAACAGCCTGGGACTGGAAGTGATTGCCGAAGGCGTGGGAACCCAGGAGCAACGCCAATTCCTGGCCGCATCAGGCTGTCTTTCCTATCAGGGATATCTGTTCAGCAAACCGCTTCCCGAAGACGCTTTCGAACGTTTTGCGCAGCAACAGCAGCCGCTGCCGATCCCTGGCTAGGGTCTGTTGCCGTTTGGTCGCGCCCAAACGGCAACAGACCCTAACGTCAGCCCGCGAACCGCCCGGCAGATAGTGATAAGCTTCGCCGCCTATGAATATCAGCATGAACATCCCGCCCTCGCGCCCGGTTGTGCTCTGCCTGTCCGGCCACGATCCCAGTGGCGGTGCCGGCCTGCAGGCCGACATCGAAGCCCTGCTTGCCCAGGGCTGCCACGCCGCCCCCACAGTCACCGCGCTGACCGTGCAGGACACCGCCAACGTGCGCGACTTCCGCGTACTCGACCGCGCCTGGGTACTGGCACAGGCGCAGGCGGTGATCGCCGACCTGCCGATCGCCGCCGTCAAGCTGGGCATGCTCGGCTCGCTGGAAATGGTCGATACGGTGGTCGAGATCATGCAACAACTGCCGGACACGCCACTGGTCTGCGATCCGGTGCTGCGCGCCGGCGGCGGCGGTTCACTGGGCAAGGAAGATGTCGGCTACGCCATCCGCGAGCGCCTGCTGCCGCTGGCATTGATCGCCACACCGAACCTGCCGGAAGCACGCCTGCTGGCCGAACTGCCTGCAGGCACTGCCGACGAATGCGCCGCCCGCCTGCTGCCGCATTGCCAGAATCTGCTGATCACTGGCGGGCATGGCGACGAACAGGAGATTCACAATCGCCTGTACTGCCGCGATGGCAGCCGGCATGACTTCACCTGTCCGCGCCTGCCCGGCAGTTATCATGGTTCCGGCTGCACGCTGGCCAGTGCGCTGGCCGGACGTCTGGCGCTGGGCGAAGCGCTGCTCAGCGCGGTGCGCTCGGCGCTGGATTACACCTGGCGCACCCTGCGCGACGCCGAACAACCGGGCAAGGGCCAGTATGTGCCACGCCGTCTGCCCCTCGACTTCTGCGACTAAATAAGCCAATGGCCAGACTGCGCGGACTCTACGCCATTACCGACAGCCACCTGCTGGCTGACGGCCGCTTGCTGCCCTTCGCCCGGGCGGCGCTGCAGGGCGGCGCCAAACTGCTGCAGTACCGCGACAAAAGCAGCCCGGCGGCGCAACGTCTGCGCGAAGCAGAAGCCTTGCAGAACCTCTGCCTGCAATATGACGCCCAATTGATCATCAATGACGACGCCGAACTGGCCGCGCGGATCGGCGCCGGCGTGCACCTGGGGCAAGAGGACGGCTCAGTGTCAGCCGCCCGCGCCCTGCTGGGCCCGCACGCCATCATCGGTGCCACCTGCCATGCCCGTCTGGAGCTGGCCAGTAACGCCATTGCCGACGGTGCCAGCTATGTCGCCTTTGGCCGCTTCTTCCCCTCGCAGACCAAGCCCGGCGACGTACTGGCCACCCCGCAACTGCTCAGTCAGGCCCGCGCGCAACTCGATGTGCCGCTGGCTGCGATTGGCGGTATCAGCGCGCAGAATGCCGCCCCGCTGATCCGCCACGGCGCCGACTTGCTGGCAGTCATCCACGCCCTGTTTGCCGCCCCCGATGCCGCCGAAGTGGAGCGCCGCGCGCGCGCCTTCAGCGAACTGTTCAACACCTTTTAACGTTTACGAGAATCCAGCCATGTCCCAGTCTTCCCCCCGCTCCAGCAGCCTGTTCGCCAGCGCCCAGCAACATATTCCCGGCGGCGTCAACTCGCCGGTACGGGCGTTCCGCAGCGTGGGCGGTACGCCGCTGTTTTTCAAACACGCCGAAGGCGCCTACGTCATCGATGAAGACGGCCAGCGCTATGTGGATTACGTCGGTTCGTGGGGGCCGATGATTCTGGGCCACGCCCACCCTGAAGTGCTGGACGCGGTGCGCAAGCAACTGGAGCACGGCCTGTCCTACGGCGCACCGACGGCGCTGGAAGTGGAAATGGCCG
>DATMWH010000155.1:0-1676 GCA_035562615.1 Pseudomonas sp.
GCAGGCGGCCTTCTTCCAATGGCGGATCAAATTGCATCGGGACGCCAGCTTTTCAGGCCGCGGGCTATGCGCTCAACCGCCTGCTGCAAACGCTCAAGGCTCTGTGTATAGGCGAAGCGCACATGCTGTGCGGCCAGATGCTGGCCAAAATCCAGTCCCGGCGTGAAGGCCACGTATTCGGTTTCCAGGAAGTGCCGGCAGAACGCCTGGGCATCGCCACCGAACGCCGAGATATCGGCATACAAATAGAAAGCCCCTTGCGGCTCGACGGCAATCCTGAAGCCCAATGCACGCAGCGCCGGCAACAGGTAATCGCGGCGTTCGGCAAAGGCCTGACGGCGCTGCTCGAGGATTTCCAGCGTGGCTGGCTCGAAACACGCCAGCGCCGCGTGCTGAGCCATGCTCGGCGCGCTGATGTAGAGGTTCTGTGCCAGCTTTTCCAGCTCGCCCACGGCATCCGGCGGCGCCACCAGCCAGCCCAGACGCCAGCCGGTCATGCCGAAATACTTGGAAAAGCTGTTCAGCACGAACGCTTCGTCATCCACCTCCAGCACACTGGTGGCGTCACAGCCGTAAGTGAGGCCGTGGTAAATCTCATCGACCACCAGATGTCCGCTGCGCGGCTTGAGGGCACCTGACAACGCCGTCAGCTCTGCATGGCTAAGCAGCGTGCCGGTCGGATTGGCTGGCGAAGCGACCAGCGCACCAACACTCTGGCTGTTCCAGTACTGCTTGATCAGATCCGGATTGAGCTGATAACGCTCTTCCACACCCACCGGCACCAGCTGTGCCGAGGCCTCGATCAGGCGCAGGAAGTGCCGGTTGCACGGGTAGCCGGGATCGGCCATCAGCCAGTGCTTGCCCGGATCGACCAGCAGACTGCTGGTCAGCAGCAGCGCGCCCGAACCACCGGGCGTAATCAGAATCCGCTCGGGATCAATCGACAGCCGGTAGCGCTGCGCATAAAAACCGGCAATCGCCTCGCGCAGTGCCGGCAAGCCCCGCGCAGCGGTGTAACGCGTGTGACCCGCCGCCAGCGCCGCCTGCCCGGCGGCGATGATCGGTGGCGCGCTGGAAAAGTCCGGCTCGCCGATTTCCAGATGGATCAGATCATGTCCGGCAGCTTGCAATTCGTTGGCGCGCGCCAGCAAGGCCATCACATGAAAGGGCTCAATGGCGCGACTGCGGGCACTGTATAAACGTGACATTGAACTATCCTTGAGCAATTCAGGCCGCGATTCTACCCAAGCCGGTGCAGCACGGCAGCATGCGCGACAACCGGGAGTAGCGCTAAGCGGTTCGATCTGCTAATTTCGCGCGCTTGCAAACGCAGGCCCCCTCAATCTTCTTGAGGAAAACCCTGCGCAACGGATTAGTAAAAGTGAGGGGCGGTTCTCGATGGCCACCAAAGCAAAACCCAAAAGCACTCCGCTGACGCCCGGCTTCCAGCCTTATAAAGAGAAAAAAGGCGAGGAGTACATGAGCGATGAAATGCGCGCGCATTTCACCGAGATTCTGCAGAAGTGGAAACTGGAACTGATGCAGGAAGTCGACCGTACCGTGCATCACATGCAGGACGAAGCGGCCAACTTCCCCGATCCGGCCGACCGCGCCAGTCAGGAAGAAGAGTTCAGCCTGGAACTGCGTGCCCGCGACCGCGAGCGCAAACTGATCAA
>DATMWH010000156.1:0-5137 GCA_035562615.1 Pseudomonas sp.
CTGGTTGAGGCAGGCATGGAGGCAGCGCGGATGCGTGCCGACGTGTTTGCCTATGCGCCGCGCAGCTGAATCCGTCACCCTGCAGTTTGTAGCCCGGATGCAATCCGGGGAAGCATGTCCTGCCCTCCCGGATTGCATCCGTGCCACCGGCTCAACCTAGCGTACCTGCACTACGACCTTGCCCACGGCCTTGCGCTGTCCCAGCGCATTGATCGCTGCGGCGGCCTGATCCAGCGGGAATACCTGCGACACCAGTGGCTTCAATTTGCCCTCGGCATGCCAGGCGAACAGTTGCTGGAAGTTGGCCAGATTGTCCTGTGGCTGGCGCTGGGCGAACGAGCCCCAGAACACACCGACCACTGCAGCGCCCTTGAGCAGGGTCAGGTTGACCGGCAGCTCGGGAATCCGTCCACTGGCAAAGCCCACCACCAGCAAGCGCCCGTTCCAGGCGATTGAGCGGATGGCCTGATCGAACAGATCGCCGCCGACCGGGTCATAAATCACGTCGACGCCCTGACCGCCAGTCAGTCGCTTGACTTCATCCTTGAGGCTGGCTTCGGTGTAGTTGATCAGCTCGTCGGCTCCGGCCGCTTTGGCTACTGCGAGCTTTTCGGCACTGCTGGCGGCAGCGATAACTTTGGCGCCCATCGCCTTGCCGATTTCCACTGCCGCCAGGCCGACACCGCCGGATGCGCCCAGCACCAGCAGGGTTTCTCCCGGCTGCAAGTTGCCGCGGTCTTTCAGGGCGTGCATCGAGGTGCCATAGGTCATGCCGAAGGCCGCAGCTGAGTTGAAGTCCATGCCTTTGGGGATTTGCATAACGTTGTACGCGGGCACCACCACCTGCTCGGCAAAACTGCCCCAACCGGTGAGTGCCATCACCCGGTCTCCGGGCTGCACATGGGTGATTTTCTCGCCAACGGCCGCCACCACGCCAGCCGCTTCGCCGCCGGGCGAGAAGGGGAAGGGCGGTTTGAACTGGTATTTGCCTTCAATGATCAGCGTGTCGGGAAAGTTGACCCCTGCCGCATGGACGTCGAGCAGAATTTCATTTTTCTTCGGCTCCGGGCTGGCCACTTCTTCCAGAACCAGGTTCTCGGCAGGGCCAAAGCTCTTGCATAGTACGGCTTTCATCGGCAGGGTTTCCTTCGCGCAAAATGGCTGCTGCAGTGTAGAGCAGCACCTTGGCCGGTCAATCAGCATGGGCTGGCTTGATAAGAAGGCATAAGGCCGGGCTTGGGCGTTGAGCCGGCAGTCGCTATGCTGCATACAGAATTTCTTGGAGTGTTAGTCCCGTGAAGAAGTGGATTGCGTTTTTTTTGGCGGTGAGCGTGTCGCTGGCGGCAGTTGCTCAAGAGCAAGAAGAAGCTGCGGAAGGCGAAGAAGGCGCTCCGGCAGCCCCGGTGGTGACTTACGTGAGTCTTGTGCCGGCGCTGGTTGGCAACTATGGCAGTGGCCCCAAACTCAAGTTCTTCAAGGCTGATATCGCCTTGCGCGTAACCGGTGCCGAAGCTGAAGAAAAGGTCACCTACCATGAGCCACTGATCCGCAATCAGATCGTCATGCTGTTTGCGCAGCAGACCGATGAAACACTGGGTAGTGTCGAGGCCAAGGAGAAGCTGCGCGTTGAAGCGCTCAAGCAGGTCCAGCAGGTGTTGCAACAGGAAGAAGGCAAGCCGTTGGTGGATGATCTGCTGTTCAACAACCTGATTGTCCAGCCTTAGAGCGCTTATCTTGTTGCGGGTCAGCGCAGTGACAGGATGGTCTGCCACTGCTCCGGGCTCACCGGCATGACCGAGAGGCGCGTGCCTTTCTGAACCAGCGGCAACTCATGGAGTGCTGCACAGGCTTTCAGCTGCGCCAGCGTGATAACGGCGGCGAATGCTTCGACGAACTCCACATCCCGCGCCGTCCAGGGATTTTTCTCCGGGCTGGCCTTGGCATCGAAATAGTGACTGTTGGGGTCCAGGGCAGTCGGGTCGGCGTAGGGCTCGCCGAGGATTCTGGCAATTCCGGCAATCCCTGGTTGCGCGCAGCTTGAGTGATAGAAAAAGAACTGTTCACCGCACTGCATGTTGCGTACGAAGTTGCGTGCCTGATAGTTGCGAACACCGTCCCAGCGCGCCCGCCCCAGCCGTTGCAGGTCAGTGATGGAGAGTTCTGCAGGCTCTGATTTCATCAGCCATTGGGGCATCAGTAGTCACTCGAAGGTAGTTGGGCCAATCTTTTGGCGCTATTTGTGTGACGCTTCACGTTAGAGGCACAATCAGCGCTATATGCTTTAATCAAATACTTCACCATAAAAACAATAATCACGTATCGCATTGCCTGATTTCGGCGATGCGATTCATTGCTCTGGATATACCGATGAAACGCAAGCCGGATTTACTGTGGGTGCTGGTTGTTCTGTTTGGCCTGGGGGTCGTGACCACGGGGTATACGCAGACATTCTGGGAGCGTTCGGTAGCAGAGCAGGTCAGCGACGCGCAGGCCAGTACCAGCAGCGATTGGTCACGCTAGCCATCAGTGGCACGTCCAGTTCACCCATAGGTAGTTGATCCACTTTCTGGCATTCATGCGCCAGTCCGATCAATACCGGTTTTCGCCAGTCTTTGCGCCGTGTCAGGCAAGCCAGGCTGCGGTCGTAGAAGCCTCCGCCCATTCCCAGACGTCCGCCCTGTTCATCAAAGCCTACCAGCGGTAGCAGAATCAGATCCAGCGTCCAGCATTGACGTTGCCGCGCTTTTTTGGGGCGCGGCTCGGCGATGTGAAAACGGTTTTTCTGCAGTGTTTCTTCCGCGCAGATTTGCTGAAACTGCATGCGTGTCGCCGGCCAGCGCGACAGCAGCGGGATAAACACAGCTTTGCCGCGTCGCCAGGCTTCCTGCCGCAGGTGGCAGGGGTCAATCTCGCCATCATTGGGCAGGTACATCGCGATTCTGCGGGCGCGGCGGAACAGCGGATGCTGGGCCAGTTGCCGGTACAGTGCGCGGGCGGCCTGGCGTTGTTCGAGCGGAGAAAGCTTGCGTCGCGCCTGGCGCAGTTGCCGGCGCAGTGCCGGGCGGGAGAGGGTGCCGGCGCTGATCAAGAGTAGAGACTCCCCGGGGGTGCCGCTGTCGGTTTAGCCCTTGAACCCGAAAGTTCAAGGTGGAGGTTGCAGGGGGCGTTAAGGCTTTCCGTCAAGCGGACATGCACACCGGCCCCAACGTGCAACCCCCGTGGTTGTGCGTATCGGCTCAGGGACATCACCGACTGGCAAACACACCAGGGAGCTTGGGCGAGTATACGCCCAATCCCCGGTCGGGCAATCGTCGGCATGCGATCCACCGGATGCGCCCTGTAAGCGGGTTTGTCAGCGATTCTGCGGTGAAAACAGATCGGGGCCGGTATCGCTGGTCAGTGCGTCATTGACCCGATCCAGCAGGTCGCGGACCTGGTCGCGGGCCACATTTACCTGCTTTTCCTGTCGCTGCTGCTTGTGCAGCAGTTCATGGGTAATGTTCAGCCCGGCCATCACGGCGATCCGGTCGGAGCCGATGACTTTGCCGCCGGAGCGGATTTCGCGCATCTTGCCATCCAGATAGCGGGCAGCACTTTCCAGATTGTCGCGCTCGTCGTCCGGGCAGGTGATGCAGTATTCCTTGTCGAGGATATGTACGGTGACGGTCTTGTTCTGGGTCATGTGTCCTGCTCCAGGGCTTTCAGGCGAAGGATCATCGATTCCACCTTCTGCCGGGCCAGTTCGTTTTTCTCGATCAGCTGCCCGCGCTCGTCGCGCCAGGCCTTTTCATTGGCCAGTAGCAGCCGGTTATGCGCCTTCAGCTGTTCGACGCGCTGAATCAGCTGTTCGAACTTGGCTGTGAGTTTTTGCAGATCGGCGTCTTCCATGGGCTCTCTACTTGGCCTTTGAGTGACCGGACTATATAGGATGGTCGCGGGTAGGGGTCAAACCAGCCGGCGGCCTCTGATGGTCTTGGCGCGCCCGCCGGTGCTAGGATACCAGCCCCATTCTAGTCATTGCGCCCGGTTGCGCCTAGTTGCCCATGTCTATCTCCAATTCTGCCTATGTTTCCTTTGCCGCCCTGCTCGCCACCAGCGGTCAGCCCGTTTCTCCAGCGCAATTGCATGGCCTGTTGCTCGGCCGCAGTTGTGCCGGCGCCGGTTTCGAAGCCGATGCCTGGCTGGAGGATGCTGCCGATCTGCTGGGTGACCAGCTGCCGGATAATCTGCGCCAGGCTCTGATCGGCCTGCAGGAAATGGTGCGTGGCGAGCTGACCGGGACCGACATGGCGGTGGTGATCCTGTTACCGCCTGACGAAGCTGAGCTGCCCGAGCGGGCGGCCGCGCTGGGTGAGTGGTGTCAGGGCTTTCTTGACGGTTTCGGCATGATCATCGGTGACCAGGCGTTGAGTGCCGAGGCCATCGAGGTGTTGCAGGATCTCGCTTCCATTGCCCAGGTGCAGAGCGCACTGGAAGAGTCGGAAGACGGCGAGAGCGATTACATGGAGGTCATGGAGTACCTGCGGGTGGCTCCCCTGTTGCTGTTCACCGAGTGCGGCAAGACCGCACCGGCGCAGTCAAAGCCCTCCATTCACTGACGGCGGAGTCCCATGTCGCGCATTCCCAAGACCGAATACGCCCGCCGCCGCAAGGCGCTGATGGCGCAGATGGAACCCAATAGCATCGCCATTCTGCCGGCTGCGCCGGTGTATATCCGCAACCGCGATGTGGAGCATATCTACCGTCAGGACAGTGATTTCCAGTACCTGACCGGTTTTCCCGAGCCTGAAGCGGTGATGGCGCTGATTCCCGGTCGGGCTCATGGTGAGTTTGTGCTGTTCTGCCGCGAGCGTGACCCCGAGCGTGAGCTGTGGGATGGCCTGCGCGCCGGTCAGGACGGCGCGATCAGTCAGTTTGCTGCTGACGATGCGTTCCCGATTGGCGATATCGACGACATCCTGCCGGGCCTGATCGAGGGCCGTGAACGGGTGTATTACGCTCTGGGCGCCAATCCCGAGTTCGACCGCCATCTGATGGAGTGGATCAATGTGATCCGCTCCAAGGCGCGCCAGGGTGCGCAGCCGCCGAATGAGTTTGTTGCCCTCGATCATCTGTTGCACGACATGCGTTTGTACAA
>DATMWH010000157.1:0-2288 GCA_035562615.1 Pseudomonas sp.
ACGGGGCCGGTGAGGCCGGTGCCAAGCAAGGCGTCGACCAGCACCCCGCGCAGTGGCGCACATTCGCTCCAGGGTACGATCTCAACTTCAGCAGCCCTGGCCTCGGCACAGGCCTGTGCGGCGTCGCCTTGCAGCTGAGCAGCTTCGCCCACTGCCAGCACCTGCACCTGCCAGCCGGCGCGTTTGGCCTGCGCGGCAATCAGATAGCCATCGCCGGCGTTGTTGCCGCGCCCAGCCAGCACGGTAAGGCAGCCCGCCTGCGGCCAGTGCTGACGCAAAGCCCTCCAGCTGGCATGGGCGGCGCGCTGCATCAACTCATACCCAGGCGTACCGGCGGCAATCAGCCGCGCATCCAGCTCGCGAACCTGGGCAGCACTGTATATCTGCAGGGGTAACTCATCATGTGCATCTGGCATGCGTCGAATGCTCCGTTGTCTGGCAGAATTATACCCATCCCCGCCCCGGTTACCTGCCTGCATGTCCATCCATCCTTCCACCGCTGCCCCACTGGCGCTTGCCGAACTGGTCCAGTCGATCCGTGACTGGGGGCGCGAGCTCGGCTTTCAGCAAGTCGGCATCAGTGATGTTGATCTTGGCGAGCACGCGCAACACCTGGAGCGCTGGTTGGCGGCCGGTTATCAGGGCGAAATGGACTACATGTCGGCACACGGCAGCAAGCGCAGCCATCCGGCGCAACTGGTGCCCGGCACCTTGCGGGTGATTTCCCTGCGCATGGATTACCTGCCAGCCGATACCCGCATGACCCAGGTGCTGGGCAATCCGCTGCATGCCTATGTTTCGCGCTATGCGCTGGGCCGCGACTATCACAAGTTGATCCGCAAGCGCCTGCAACAACTGGCCGAGCGCATCCAGCAGCAGATCGGGCCGTTTGGCTTCCGTGCATTCGTCGACAGCGCACCGGTGCTGGAAAAGGCCGCCGCCCAGCAGGCCGGTCTGGGCTGGATTGGGAAAAACACCCTGCTGCTCAATCGCCAGGCCGGCAGCTGGTTCTTTCTCGGCGAATTGTTCGTGGATGTACCGCTGCCGGTCGATGCGCCGCACAGCAGTGAGCATTGCGGCAGCTGTAGCGCCTGTCTGGATATCTGCCCTACTGCAGCCTTTGTCGGCCCTTACGTGCTGGATGCGCGGCGCTGCATTTCTTACCTGACCATCGAACTGAAAGGCTCTATTGCGCTGGAACTGCGCCCACTGATCGGCAACCGGGTATTCGGTTGTGATGACTGCCAGCTGGCCTGCCCATGGAACCGCTTTGCCAAACCCACGAGTCAGACGGACTTTCTGCCACGCCACCAGCTGGACAGCAGCGAACTGGCTGCGCTGTTTCGCTGGAGTGAAGAGGAGTTCCTCACCCGCACCGAGGGCTCACCCATTCGGCGCACCGGCTACCAGGGCTGGTTGCGTAATCTGGCAGTCGGACTGGGCAACGCCCCCAGCACCGTTGCGGTGATCGAAGCGCTGCAGTTGCGCCGCGACGACCCGTCAGAACTGGTTCGCGAGCACGTCGCCTGGGCCCTGCAGCGCCACGGCATCAGACCTTGAGGAAATGCTTGCGGTAGTGCTGCAACTCGGCGATCGATTCGCGGATATCGTCCAGCGCCTGATGCGTACCTTGCTTCACGAAGCTTTCCTTGACCTGTGGCGCCCAGCGCTCGGCGAGAATCTTCAGCGTTGAGACATCCAGCGAGCGGTAGTGGAAGAAGGCTTCCAGCTGCGGCATGTAACGACACAGAAAACGCCGGTCCTGGCCAATGCTGTTGCCACAGATCGGCGACTTGCCCTTGGGCACCCACTGCTCCAGAAACGCCAGCGTCTGCGCCTCGGCTGCAGCGGTGTCGATACGGCTGTCACGCACCCGCTGGGTCAGACCGCTCTCGCCATGGGTGCGGGTGTTCCATTCATCCATACCTGCCAGCGCTGCATCGCTTTGATGCACGGCGATCACCGGCCCCTCGGCCAGCACATTCAGATCACTGTCGGTGACGATCGTCGCCATCTCGATGATCAGATCGGTTTCAGGCTCCAGCCCGGTCATCTCCAGGTCGATCCAGATCAGGTTCAGGGGATTCTGCATGTTCGGCACTCCTCAAGTCGGTAAGCCAGTGTAGACAATCGCGCCCAGCTTCTTCAGCGCTCCCAGAGCAGCAAGCGGGTCTGACGCCAGTCGTTCAATTCAATCACCCGATCCGGTGAAACGCCCGGAATCTCAAAGCTGTTGCTGATCAGCCAGCTTCCCGGGCGCATTTCTTCAGCAGCCTTTTGCCAGACCT
>DATMWH010000158.1:0-6618 GCA_035562615.1 Pseudomonas sp.
CCTGCGCATCGAAGACACCGATCAGCTGCGCTCGACTCGCGAGTCCGAACAGCAGATTTTCGATGCGCTGCGCTGGCTCGGTATTGAATGGGACGAGGGCCCGGATGTCGGTGGCCCGCACGGCCCTTACCGGCAGAGCGAGCGCGGCGCAATCTACCAGCAATACTCGGCCGAACTGGTCAGCAAGGGCCACGCCTTCCCATGCTTCTGCAGCGCCGAGCGCTTGGATCAGGTGCGTGCCGAGCAGATGGCCAACAAGGAAACCCCGCGTTACGACGGTCACTGCCAGCATCTGGCTCCGGCTGAGGCACAGCGCCGGATTGCCGCTGGCGAGTCCCACGTGGTGCGGATGAAAGTGCCGAGCGAAGGCGTTTGCCAGGTCCCGGACATGCTGCGTGGCACCGTGGAAATTCCGTGGGACCGCATGGATATGCAGGTACTGATGAAGGCTGATGGCCTGCCCACCTACTTCCTGGCCAATGTGGTCGATGATCACCTGATGGGTATCACCCACGTGCTGCGTGGCGAGGAGTGGCTGCCATCGGCGCCCAAACTGATCAAGCTGTATGAATACTTTGGCTGGGAACAACCGGCGCTGTGCTACATGCCGCTGCTGCGCAATCCGGACAAGAGCAAGTTGTCCAAGCGCAAGAACCCCACTTCAGTGACCTTTTATGAGCGCATGGGCTATCTGCCTGAGGCGATGCTCAACTATCTGGGCCGCATGGGCTGGTCGATGCCCGATGAGCGGGAAAAATTCTCGCTGGCGGAGATGATCGAGCACTTCGATCTGTCGCGCATATCCCTTGGTGGGCCGATCTTTGATCTGGAAAAGCTCTCCTGGCTCAACGGTCAGTGGCTGCGTGAGCTGCCGGTGGAACAGTTTGCCGCGCAAGTGCAGAAATGGGCTTTCAATCCGCAGTACATGATGCAGATCGCCCCGCATGTGCAGGGGCGGGTGGAAACCTTCAGTCAGATCGCTCCGCTGGCCGGTTTCTTTTTCAGTGGCGCGGTGCCACTGGAGGCCAGTCTGTTCGAGAGCAAGAAGCTCTCTGCCGAACAAGTACGGCAGGTCATGCAGCTGATTCTGTGGAAGCTGGAAGCCTTGCGGCAGTGGGAAAAGGACCGTATTACCGGTTGCATCCAGACGGTGGTCGAGCATCTGGAGCTGAAACTGCGTGATGCCATGCCGCTGATGTTTGCGGCTATTACCGGGCAGGCCAGTTCGGTGTCGGTGCTCGACGCCATGGAAATCCTCGGCCCTGATCTGACGCGCTTCCGGCTGCGCCAGGCCATTGAATTGCTCGGCGGGGTGTCGAAGAAGGAAACCAAGGACTGGGAAAAGCTCTTTGCGGCCATTGGTTAAGTAGTTGTTCTGCCTGCATAAAGAAACCGCTGACTGGCGATAATCTGGTTGACAGGTTCCGGGGTCGCTACTAATATGCGCCCCGTCTTAGTGACGGGGCTATAGCTCAGCTGGGAGAGCGCTTGCATGGCATGCAAGAGGTCAACGGTTCGATCCCGTTTAGCTCCACCAAATTTCCAGCAATTCGCAGTTTAGGCTGTATGCGTATTGCACGAAGGTTTCGTCCCCTTCGTCTAGTGGCCTAGGACACCGCCCTTTCACGGCGGTAACAGGGGTTCGAGTCCCCTAGGGGACGCCAGTTTCAAACCAGTTACACACCGCAGAGGTACTCTGCTGCGGGTCGAGAGACGTTAAATCCGGGGGTATAGCTCAGCTGGGAGAGCGCTTGCATGGCATGCAAGAGGTCAACGGTTCGATCCCGTTTATCTCCACCAATCACTGAACAGCGCTGGTATTAATGGTGTTGTTTGTCGAAGGTTTCGTCCCCTTCGTCTAGTGGCCTAGGACACCGCCCTTTCACGGCGGTAACAGGGGTTCGAGTCCCCTAGGGGACGCCAGTTTCAATTCCGGGACATTCCGGTTAAAGGGTCATCCAATGGATGGCCCTTTTTTTATGTGCGAATTGACCGCTTGGCGCAGTGCTTGGGGTTTTTCCGGCGATGCCGCATGATCGGGAAAAGCCCGCAGGTGTTCCGTGTATGCACAAGCCTTCATTTCACCGCTTTGCCGACCGCGCACAATGTCTGCAAGCACTGGCAGTCTGTCTGGCTGCGCGCTTGCAGCAGGATCTGGCCCGCAGCCCTTCGGTCAGTCTGCTGTTGCCCGGAGGTAGCAGCCCGCAAGCGCTGTTGCCGTTGTTGGCCGGGCAGCCACTGCCCTGGGCGCAGTGCCGGCACAGTCCGACCGATGAGCGCTGGGTGGCGGCTGATGCTGTGCAGAGCAATGTGCAGCTGTTGCGCAGTGGTCTGCCTGACAGCCCATGCCTGGATCCGCGCCTCGGCGCAGAACCCGAGCAGGCTGCGCTCGCCTGGGGCGCACACTTGCAGGCATGGCTGCCGTTCAGTGTGGTGCTGCTGGGCGTGGGCGAGGACGGGCATATCGCCTCGCTGTTTCCGGGTATGCCGGGTATCGACCAGGCGCTCGATCTTGGGCAGGCACCGGGTGCGCTGGTCGGTCTGGCGCCGGATTGGCCGCAGGTGCGGCTATCTCTGAATCTTTCCATGCTGCTCAGTACCCGTTGGCTGGGCCTGCTGGCCTTCGGGGAGACCAAACTGGAGCGTATCGAGGCGGTGCTGGCGGACACGCCGCAAAGCCGCCAGTGGCCGCTGCATGCCCTGTTGTGGCAAGCCCGCGTGTTGCCAAACATCTACTGGGCGCCTTGAACCGTTACACTGGCGTCAGCGATTGATGCGGGAGCACGTGACATGCTGCACAGGGTTGTCGAAGCGGTAACGGCGCGGCTGGAGTCGCGCTCCTCGCAGCGCCGCCAGGCCTATCTCGAACGCATGCAGCTGGCTGCGCAGCGTCCGCCGCGTGAGCACCTGGGTTGCTCCAATCTGGCCCACGCATTGGCTGCGCAGACCGCGGATGAACGGCTGATCATGAAGCAGGGTGGTGCGCCGCACATCGCCATCGTCTCCAGTTACAACGATCTGCTGTCGGCGCACCAGCCGCTGCAGGATTATCCGCATCAACTCAAAACGGCCCTGGCGCAGGTCGGGGCTACCGCACAGTTTGCCGCCGGTGTGCCAGCGATGTGTGATGGCATCACGCAGGGCGAGCCGGGCATGCAGCTGTCGCTGTTTTCCCGTGATCTGATTGCCCAGGCCACCGCCATCGGTCTGACCCACGGCATTTTCGATGGCGGCCTGTATCTGGGGGTCTGTGACAAGATCGTGCCGGGGCTGTTGATCGGCGCCTTGCACTTTGGCCACTTGCCGGCGGTTTTTGTCCCGGCCGGACCCATGTCGTCAGGGTTGTCAAACAAGGACAAGGCGGGCGTGCGCCAGCGCTTTGTGCGAGGCGAGGCAACCCGTGAAGAGCTGCTGGCTGCCGAGCAGGCGGCCTATCACGGTAGCGGCACCTGTACCTTCTACGGCACGGCCAATACCAATCAGTTGCTGATGGAAGTCATGGGGCTGCACGTGCCCGGCAGTGCTTTTGTTAATCCGCAAACACCTTTGCGCGATGCCCTGAACGTTGAGGCCGCGCGGCTGGTTGCGCGCAACAGTGCCAAGGGCGAGCGCTACCTGCCTCTTGGGCTTCAGGTAGATGCGCGGGCGTTGGTCAATGCCGTGGTGGCACTGCTGGCCAGCGGCGGCTCGACCAACCATACGCTGCATTTGCCGGCCATTGCGCGCGCGGCCGGTTACCAATTGCAGTGGGAAGATTTCGCTGAGTTGTCCGCCGTGGTGCCGCTCCTGGCGCGGGTGTATCCCAACGGAGCGGCTGATGTTAACCAGTTTCAGGCCGCCGGAGGGCCGGCCTGGCTGATCCGTGAATTGCTGGCGGGCGGTTTGCTGCATGCGCAGGTACTCACTGCCGCCGAAGGCGGATTGGCGGCTTACACACAAGAGGCCTGGCTCGATCAGGGTCGTCTGCGTTGGCGTGCGTTACCGCCCAGGAGTGCTGCGCCAGATATCCTGCGCAGCCTGGCTGAACCCTTCAGTGCCGAGGGTGGTTTGCGCCTGCTGCAAGGTAATCTGGGGCGGGCGATCATCAAGACTTCGGCCATGCCAGCCTCGGCGTTGCAGGTGCGCGCTCAGGCACGGGTGTTTGACGATGAAGCGGCAGTGCAGCAAGCCTATGCCGCCAATCAATTGCAGGGTGATCTGGTGCTGGTGGTGCGTTTTCAGGGGCCACGCGCCAATGGCATGCCCGAGCTGCACAAGCTGATGCCGCTGCTGGCCAATCTGCAGCAAGCCGGACAGCGGGTGGCACTGGTCACCGACGGCCGTTTGTCCGGGGCTTCCGGGCAGGTGCCGGCGGCGTTGCACCTGACGCCTGAGGCGGCGCTGGGTGGCCCGCTGGCCTATGTGCAGGACGGTGACTGGATCGGGTTGGATGCCGGCGCGGGGGTGCTGCATCTAGAACCCGCGAGCGGCGACTGCTCGACTCGTCAGCCGGCGAAGATGACGAGCCAGATCGCGGCAGGCTATGGTCTGCATTTGTTTGCCCAGCAGCGGCGTCTGGTTGGTCCTGCTGATCAGGGCGCTACTACGCTGGAATGGGAGGATTGATATGGGGCTGACAATCGAAGCAGTGCTGCAGCGCGCGCGGCCGGTGCTGCCGGTGCTGGTGCTGGAGGACGTAGCCTTGGCGGTTGATCTGGCTGTTGCGCTGCAGGCAGGCGGCGTTGAGGTGCTCGAAGTCACCCTGCGTACCGACCGCGCGCTGGATGCGCTGGCGGCTATCCGTCAGGCCTGCCCGGAGTTGCTGGTGGGGGCTGGAACGCTGATTCACACCGAGCAGTTTTCCGAGGCGCGTGACGCCGGCGCCCAGTTTGCCGTGAGCCCCGGGCTTACCGAGCGACTGGCGGCGGCTGCAGTGGGTGCCGGATTGCCCTATCTGCCCGGGGTGATGACGCCTTCGGAAGTCCTGCTGGCGCTGGAATATGGTTATCGCTCATTGAAGCTGTTCCCGGCCAATGGCAATGCCAGCATCAAATTGCTCAAGACCCTCAAGGGCCCTTTCACCGGCATACGCTTTTGTCCGACCGGCGGGGTGACGGCGGATAATCTGCTCAACTTCCTGCGCTTGCCGAATGTCACCTGTGTCGGCGGCACCTGGATTGCACCTGCCAATCTGATTCGTGCCCGCGCCTGGGATCAGATCACTCAATTGTCGCTCGAAGCCCGCGCGTTGGCTGCCAGTCTGGAGTCGCGCCCATGAGCTGGGATCTGGGTCAGTCACCCTATGTGGTGGACATCGAAGTGGTGGCGGCGGAAATTGATGGACTGGGCCACGCCAATAACGCGGCCTATGTCAGCTGGCTGGAACGCTGTGCCTGGAGTCACTCGGTGAGCCTGGGCCTGGACCTGCCCGAGTACCAGCGCCTTGACCGGGCTATGGCGATCGTCCGGCACGAGATTGACTATCTTGCCAGTGCTTACGTGGGGCAGAAGTTGCAGGTGGCAACCTGGATTATCGAGTCCGACCAGCGCTTGAAAATGACCCGGCGTTTCCAGCTGATTCGCCCGGCCGATGGCGTCACCCTGCTGCGTGCGCTGACCACATTTGCCTGTATCGAGATGTCCACCGGCAAACCCAAGCGCATGCCGGTGGAATTTGTCGAGGGCTATGGCAAGGCGGTGATCGAGAGCTATCCGCGTGAGTTGTAGGCGGATACTCGGATTGGTAATCCGGTGCTGTATTGATTGACCTTTACGTCGCGTCAAAACGTAACGCTTTCCTATAATTTCAACTACAGGTTGCGCCTTGCACGGCGCCTTACTTTCTCGTTGTTTGCGGTTCGCCGCCCGGCGCAAAGAGAAAGTAAGCAAAGAGAAAGCGCACCCGACATCCGGCCCCGGGCGCTGCGCGCCCGGAGTTCGTTCGCTCCATCGGCGCTCCGGGGGGCACGGACTAGGCGTCCCCCTGCTAAGGGCCGTCCATGGCCTGAGGCGGCCCCGCCCATCGCAGCTCTCGCGGCATCCATGCCGCTCAACCCTCTGCACACCGATTCCGCTCACCCTTCTGACGGGACTGTTAGTCCGTACATGGCTTTGAATCGTAGCCCGGATGCAATCCGGGGATGTTTGGGCCTGAAAATCGCTATCCCGGATTGCATCCGGGCTACAACTGATGATTCGGTGGCTGCCAAAACGCCCCATTGAGGAGGCCGAGCGCAGGGGCTGCGCAGCAGGTTTCGAGGCAGGACGCCGAGAAAGCTCCGATGGACCATGGATGGTCCTTCGGAGTGTGCCTGCGGAGCGGCACCGGAGCGAGGGAAGTCTGAGCGCAGCGAAGACCCGTATCGCGGGGCAAGCGGTTTTGGTTACTTTTGCGGCGATTGGCAAAAGTGACCCGCCCAGCAGGGCGGAAATGATGTGTCAGCCAGGCACGCCAATCGTTCAGGAGTAAGCGTTGAAGAGTTGCACCGGATTACCAATCCGCTAACACCCCGCTCTTTCCAGTAAACTCCGCCTTCCGATTCAATCTGCTCTCAAGTGAGTTAAAGCCGTGCAAATCGCCCTGGCACCGATGGAAGGCGTGGTCGACGAGATCCTGCGTGATGTGCTGACCGGGGTCGG
>DATMWH010000159.1:0-2817 GCA_035562615.1 Pseudomonas sp.
ACGCAGTCGCAGCAGCGCGTCGAGTTGCTCGGTGAGTGCAGGCAAGCCATTGCGCACGCTCAGCGGCAGAAAGTTTTCGCTTTGTTGATGGCGCGTGCCGGTATCCAACGGTAGCCCGCGTAACCAGGCGCGGGTAATCCGCCCGGTATGCATGGGTTTGGCGCCGAGTTCGGCAAGCTGCTGGTTCAGGTCAGAAATGCGCATGGGGCGCGCATGCTAGCATTGCGCGGGGGGTGACGGGAAAACGCCGGGCGTTTTCCCGTTGCGTTCAGTGGGCGCTGGCCAGTTGCTGATCCATCTCGTCGATACAGGCTTTCATCTGCGCGTGACAGGTTTCGATCAGTTTAGGCATGTCGTCCATGGTCAGGCCGGCGGTAGGGATTTCCGCCAGCGAACGGATCATGACCGCACCGGCATCCCAGCGGTTGAGGCGCATGTCGCGGGCATAGTTGCTGACACACACCGGAATGATCGGCACACCCGCCGCAATGGCCATCTGGAACGCGCCTTTCTTGAACGGCAGCAGGCCTTTGCCGAGGTTGCGCGTGCCTTCGGCAAAGACCCAGATCGAGGTGTCCTTGTGTTGCAGTGTGTCGGTGGTGGTCAGCATGGCTTGCTTGGCGTGGGCGGCATCGCTGCGGTTGATCAGCACATTGCCGGCGAGCCAGTAGAGTTGGCCGAAGAACGGTACCCACTTGAGGCTCTGCTTGCCGATACTCACGGTGCGCGGCGGGACCACGCTGCCGACCACGAACAGGTCATAGTTGGACTGGTGATTGGCAACGATGACGCAGGAGCGCTGATGTTCCAGCAGACCTTTGACCTGCGCGTGCATATCCAGCCGCAGAATGCGCAATGCCGGCAGTGAGTAGAGTCGTGCGCAGAGGCGGCTGTTGTCCGGGTTGAAGGGCCGGCAAATGCCCAGAATCAGCCCGAGGATGCCGGCAATGATGAACAGCAGCCCCATCAGGAGCATACGCAGAGTGAATAACATGGGAGGGCTCGGGACAAAAAAGGTGGCGAAGTGTACGGGTGTTCACTGCGCGGCACAAACCGGAAGCTGTCCACGGCGCTGGCGTGCCGATCAGTCGGGGTTATCGCGACATATTTGGCAAGCTGTTTTCTTTGCAATCAGACGGGCATCTTCATAGGGTTCATGCCTATCTGAACCGGGGAGACCTGCCATGAATCGTCCGCAAGACCTGCTTGCACAACCGCTGACGCTGCCCTGTGGGCAGGTGCTGAAAAATCGCCTGGCCAAGTCGGCCATGAGCGAGGCACTGGGCACCACGGATAACCATGCGACCGAAGGGCTGGCCACGCTCTACCGTTGCTGGGCCGAGGGCGGCACCGGCCTGCTGATCACCGGCAATGTGATGATCGACCGCCGTGCGCTGGGTGAACCCAACAACGTGGTGCTGGAAGATGCCAGCGACCTGCCGCTGCTCAAGGCGTGGGCGCAGGCGGGCAAGAGCGGCGGGGCGCAGATCTGGGTGCAGCTCAATCATCCGGGCCGGCAATCGCCCAAGGGGCTGAATGCGGAAACCGTGGCCCCCAGTGCGGTGCCATTCCTGCCTGCGCTGCAAGCCTTTTTCGGAGCGCCGCGGGAGCTGCTGGCTGCGGAAGTCGATGCGCTGATCCAGCGTTTTGCGCATTCTGCCGCACTGGTCAAACAGGCCGGCTTCAGCGGTGTGCAGATTCATGGCGCACATGGCTATCTGGTCAGTCAGTTCCTTTCGCCCTTGACCAATCAGCGCACCGATCAATGGGGTGGTTCGGCCGAGAACCGCCGGCGTTTTGTACTGGAGGTTTATCGGGCCATTCGTGCGGCGGTAGGCGCTGAATTCCCGGTGGGGATCAAACTCAATTCTGCAGACTTCCAGCGCGGCGGCTTTACCGAGGAAGAGTCGCTGGAGGTGATTCGTGCGCTGGAAGCGGAGGGCATCGACCTGATCGAGTTGTCCGGCGGCACCTACGAGGCGCCGGCCATGAGTGACAACACGCGCCACAGCGAAAGCACGCTCAAACGCGAGGCCTACTTTCTGGAGTTCGCGGAAAAGGTGCGTGGCGTGGTGAAGGTGCCGCTGATGGTCACCGGCGGCTTTCGCAGTCTGGATGGCATGGCCAGTGCACTGCAGGGCGGAGCGCTGGATCTGGTGGGGATTGCCCGCGGGCTGGCCATCGAACCGGACATGGCCAACCGCCTGCTGGCTGGTCAGGAACCGCGCTTCAGCGTGCGGCCAATTCGCACCGGAATCGGCGCGGTCGACCGCATGGCGCTGATGGAAGTGGTCTGGTATTCCCGGCAATTGCGCCGACTGGCCCGGGGTCGTGCGGCCAAGCCCAATGAGTCAGGGTTGTGGTCGTTTGTCGCGAATCTGGCCAGTAATGGCCTGCATACCTGGAAGACCCGCCGCCTGCGCGCTTGAACTTCGCGGTAACGCTTGGGGGGCAAGGCCGCGACCCCAGCCCCTCTCCCATAAATGGGCGAGGGGAGCAAAGCACATCGATCGCGCCAATTGCGGGCGTTACTGATGTACTTGTCAAAGTCAGACGCCGGCCGATTCAACCGGCCTCTTTGACAAAGTCTTCCTTGGCCCGGACTGCGCAGTCCGGGCAGACAAAGTCATCCGGCAAGTCGGCAAACAAGGTGCCCGGCTTGTAGCCCTCATGGGCATCACCCAGCTGTTCATCGTAGATATAGCCGCAATCAGGGCAGGTGTATTTGCTCACGGAAACTCCTAGGCGATTTTCTGTCCGGCTGGCAGCACTTGGCCATATTTGACCTCAAGCGCGGCACGTCGACCGGGGGCAATA
>DATMWH010000160.1:0-11833 GCA_035562615.1 Pseudomonas sp.
GCGCGCTTTTGAGGCGAATAGTCATTCTATTTAACGAGAAAGCGCGCAAAAAATGACCAAATCCGGCTTTTCCGCAGCAGGACATCGTTGAGTCCGACAGGCTGCCAGGCCTTGTTAAATAGCGGATGCGAGCAATCCGCCCGTTCGTTGCAACTCTTCGGCGCAAAAAAAAGGTGGCCGAGGCCACCTTTTCTGCTACTTCGGTAACGCTTAGTGCAAGCCCTGAATGTAGCTGGAGATCGCGGCGATATCCTTGTTGCTCAACTTGGCAGCGATGGCACGCATGATCATGGTGTCGCCATCGTTGGTGCGGTTGCCCTCGCGGAAATCCGTCAGTTGCTTGGATACATACTGTGCATGCTGCCCGCCCAGACGGGGGAAGCCGGCCGCTGCATTCCCCGCACCATTGGGCGAATGACAGCCGGTGCAGGCCGGCATGCCTTCGTTGAGCTTGCCGCCGCGATACAGCGCCTGGCCAGCCACCAGCTGCGCCGGATCGGCTGCGCCGATGCTCATCGACTGGCTGGCGAAGTAGGCAGCCATATCCGCCATGTCCTGCTCGCTGACATTGGTCAGGATACCGGTCATTTCCACAACCTGGCGGTCACCGGCCTTGATGTCCTGCAGCTGCTTGAGCAGATAACGCTCGCCCTGGCCTGCCAGCTTCGGGAAATTCGGTACGGCACTGTTGCCATCCGCAGCATGGCAGCCAGCACAGACCGCCACTTTCGCCTGACCTGCAGCAGCATCACCGGCAGCCTGGGCCAGGCCGGTGATACCAAGGGTCAACAGCAGACTCACGAGTAGTTTGTTCATCAACTTTTCCAACGACGACTAAGGGTATGAAATCTGTTTTGCGAACGCTTACTTGGACATCCAGGTAATCACCGCTTCGTAATCTTCGGCAGTACAGTCCATGCACAGACCGCGCGGCGGCATGGCGTTGAAGCCTTCGGTAACGTGCTTGACCAGGGTTGGCATGCCTTGCTTCAGGCGCGGCTCCCAAGCTGCGGCGTCACCTTTCTTGGGCGCCTGCGGCAACTGGCCGTTGTGGCACATACCACAGGACTTGTTGAACACGGCTTCCGGATCCTGCGCAGCCTGAACATTGGCCGCCAACAGCAAAACGCTTACAGCAATCAGCATTTTTTTCATGATCAAACCTCATCGAAGGAAAAGCAGAGTGATCCGAATTCTGTCGCACCAGCCACCTGCGTTCTCTGCACAGCGTCAGACTACAGGATAAAGCGCGCACAAATCCTGTGACATTATATACTGGCCTCGCCCAAACGGAAACGAAACTACCCTCTGCGACCCTGCGTCGCATCCGCGGAACCCCAATGTCCATCAAGAACCCGATTCTGGGCCTGAGCCAACAGGCCACCTTCATGATCAGTGCTGCCAAAGTCGACCAATGCCCCAGCGACGAAGGCTACGAAGTGGCTTTTGCCGGACGCTCGAATGCCGGCAAATCCAGCGCACTGAACACCCTGACCCATGCCAGCCTCGCACGCACCTCGAAAACGCCGGGACGCACGCAATTGCTGAACTTTTTCCGGCTGGATGATCAGCGCCGCCTGGTCGACTTGCCCGGCTATGGCTATGCCAAAGTGCCGATCCCGCTGAAACTGCACTGGCAGAAACACCTGGAAGCCTACCTGAGCAGCCGCGAGTGCCTGTGCGGTTTGATCCTGATGATGGATATCCGCCATCCGCTGACCGATTTCGACCGTTTGATGCTCGACTGGTCGGTCGCCAGCGGCATGCCATTGCACATCTTGCTGACCAAAGCCGACAAACTGGCCTTCGGCGCAGCGAAGAACGCACTGCTCAAGGTGCAGCGCGACATTCAGCAGGGCTGGGGCGAGGATGTCAGTATTCAGCTGTTTTCCGCGCCAAAGCGCATCGGTATTGATGAGGCGCTGGCTGTGTTGGCGAACTGGATGGAGCTCGGCGCAGAAGACGCTGAAGAATAATCAGGCAAAAAAAACCCGAACTTCAGGGGAGAGAAGTTCGGGATTCAAATCCGTGCCGCCTGCGCGGTCGGAATCTGCCAACACATGAATCACCAAAGGAGTTGAGCGGCCTGATCAGCCACTCGCAAACTCTGACAGGTGCTTTTTCAGCAAGTTCACTGTTCTGCTGAAAAAATTTACAGGCCGCGTTTTCTGCCCAAACGACTAGTGAGCCTCATCCCAGTTGTTGCCCGCTCCCGCCTCAACCAGCAAAGGCACCGACAATTCGGCGGCTTCGCTCATCAGCCGGCAGACGGTCTCACGCACTGTTTGCAGTTGATCCTCACGAACCTCCAGCACCAATTCATCGTGAACCTGCAGGATCACCTTGGCGTCCACCTGCGCGCCAGCCAGCCAGTTATCCAGCTTGATCATCGCCAGTTTGATGATGTCCGCCGCCGTTCCCTGCATGGGTGCATTAATGGCGGTGCGCTCGGCCGCTTTGCGCAAGCCCTGATTCTTCGACTGGATCTCCGGCAGATAAAGCCTGCGGCCAAACAGCGTCTCGATATAGCCCTGCGCTGAAGCCTGCTCGCGGGTGCGCTCCATATAGGCAAGCACGCCGGGATAGCGGGCAAAATAACGATCGATATACGCCTGCGCCTGCTTGCGGTCACAGCCGATCTGCTTGGCCAGACCGAAAGCACTCATGCCGTAGATCAGGCCAAAGTTGATCGCCTTGGCACTGCGCCGCTGATCGGTGGTGACCTGCTCCAGCTCGACGCCAAACACTTCTGCCGCCGTTGCCTTGTGCACATCGAGGTTATGCCGGAAGGCGTAGAGCAAACCTTCATCCTGGGCCAGATGCGCCATGATGCGCAGCTCGATCTGCGAATAGTCGGCCGCCAGCAGTTTATAGCCGGGGGGTGCGATGAACGCCTGGCGAATGCGCCGGCCTTCGGCGGTGCGGATCGGAATGTTCTGCAGATTGGGATCGCTGGAAGACAGCCGGCCCGTTGCGGTTACAGCCTGATGGTAGGAGGTATGAATACGTCCGGTGCGCGGATTGATCTGCTCCGGCAGACGGTCGGTATAGGTACTTTTGAGCTTGCTCAGGCTGCGGTACTGCATCAGCAGCTTGGGCAGCTCGAAATCTTGCTCCGCCAGCTCAGCCAGCACCGCTTCAGCCGTGGACGCCTGGCCCTTGGCGGTTTTGCTCAGTACCGGCAACCCCAGCTTTTCGTAAAGGATCACGCCCAACTGCTTGGGCGATCCCAGATTGAACTCTTCACCGGCCACAGAAAACGCCTGACGCTCCAGTTCAATCAGCTTTTCGCCCAACTCGACGCTGTGCTCGCCCAGCAGCCGCGCATCCACCAGCGCGCCCTGACGCTCGATACGCGCCAGTACCGGCACCAGCGGCATTTCGATATCGGTCAGAACGCTCGCCAATCCGGGTACAGCCTGCAACCTGGGCCACAACACCTGGTGCAGGCGCAGGGTGATATCGGCATCTTCCGCCGCATAGGGGCCCGCCTGCTCCAGCGATATCTGATCGAAAGTCAGCTGTTTGGCACCTTTGCCCGCGATATCCTCAAAGGCAATGGTGGTGTGATCCAGGTACTTGAGCGCCAGCGCATCCATATTGTGACGGGTGGCCGTGGCATCCAGCACATAGGATTCGAGCATGCTGTCGAATGCCACACCGCGCATCTCAATGCCGTTGACCGGGTCACCGCCAATGGCGCAATTGGCCAGCACATTGATGTCGTATTTCGCATGCTGGCCAAGCTTGGCCTTGTGCGGATCTTCCAGCAACGGCTTGAGGGCCAGTAGCACCGTATCGCGGTCGAGCTGGGTTGGCACTCCCATATAGGAATGTGTCAGGGGCACATAAGCGGCTTCACCCGCGCTGACCGCGAACGATACGCCGACAATCTGCGCCTGCTGGGCATCGATACTGGTGGTCTCGGTATCGAAGGCGATCAGTTGCGCCTGCTGCAACTTTTCCAGCCAGAAGGCAAAGCGCCCGGCATCCAGAATGGTTTCGTAGTGCTCCATACGCGCTTCAGGCTCAACCGCCGGCGCTGACTCTGCAGAGCCGGGAGCCCGCGGGTCAGCCATTGGCCCCGGCCCGGGAGATTCGAGCAAATCGAACAAGCCCGCAGCCGCCTGAGTGTTCGCCACAGGGGTCTGGACTGTCGCCGCGCGCGACAGGGCATCCAGCCAGCTGCGGAACTCCAGTTCGCGATAGACCGCGGTCAGTGCCGCCACATCGACCGGCCCCATATGCAAGGAGTCAATGGCGATATCCAGCGGCACATTCAGCTTGATGGTCGCCAGCTCATAGGACAGATAAGCCATTTCACGTTGCTCAAGCAACTTGGCCGGCAAGGTCTTGGCACCTCGGATCGGCAGCTCGGGGACTTTATCGAGGTTGGCATACAACACATCCAGCCCACCGCCCACACCTACCAGCAGGCCTAACGCGGTCTTTTCACCGACACCGGCGACACCGGGTATGTTGTCCGCCTTGTCGCCCATCAACGCCAGGTAGTCGATGATCAGTTCCGGGCCAACGCCGAACTTGGCCTTCACGCCCTCAATGTCATACACGCTGCCGGTCATGGTATTGACCAGCGTGACCAGCGGACAGACCAGCTGCGCCATGTCCTTGTCGCCGGTCGAAATGATCACCGGCCGGCCTTGGGCAGCAGATTGCCGAGCCAATGTGCCAATCACGTCATCGGCTTCCACGCCGTCGATGCACAGCAGCGGATAGCCCAGCCCCCGCACACAGGCATGCAAGGGCTCGATTTGCACCCGCAGCTCATCGGGCATCGGCGGCCGGTGCGATTTGTACTCGGCAAACAGCTCGTCGCGGAAAGTCGGGCCCTTGGCATCGAAAACCACGGCAAACGGGCTGTGCGGGTACTGCTTGCGCAGGCTTTTCAACATATTCAGCACGCCCTTGACCGCTCCGGTCGGCAGACCCTTGGAGGTAGTCAGTGGCGGCAGGGCATGGAACGCCCGGTACAGATAAGAGGAACCGTCCACCAGGACGAGAGGTGTAAGACTCATGCGCAGAATCAACCTTTCAGGAGTACGTAAGGCTAGAATGCCGTTATCAATCATGTAAATGGAGCAAGGTTACCATGCGTCTACTCAACCGCCTGCTGTTCACCGGCCTGTTACTGAGCAGCCCACTGGCTTTGGCCGAAGACAGCGCACCGACCCCCGAGCCGGATGTCACCATCCGCCAGGAAGAAGATAAAACCGTGACCGAATACCGCATCAACGGGATGCTCTATGCGATCAAGGTAACGCCACGGGTCGGGCCGACCTACTACCTGCACCGCGCCGACGGTAGCGACCTGTGGGTCCACTCGAGCCGCCCGGAAATGCTGATACCTGCCTGGCGGATCTTCAGCTGGTAAGTGGCTGAACGCCGGTGTCTGTTTTCACTCCGATAACCCGGGCAGAGCTTGAGGTCTTTTTGCAGTCCTTTGCGCTGGGTCGTCTGCACAGCTTTGCAGGCATTGCCGAAGGCGCGGAAAACAGCAATTTCTTCGTCAGTCTGGATGCCGGCAACTTTGTGCTGACACTGGTCGAGCGCGGCGCACGCAGCCATCTGCCCTTTACCGTGGCCTTGCTCGAGCGCCTGCAGCAAGCCGGTTTGCCGGTACCGTTCGCGGTCCGCGACCAGCAGGGCGAAGCCGTCCTGCAACTGGCAGGCAAGCCCGCACTGTTACAGCCACGCCTGGTGGGCAAACACATCCTCAAGCCTGACCGGCAGCATTGCGCCGAAGTCGGTACGGCTCTGGCCCGAATGCATCTGGCGACTGCCGGAGCTGTGCTTGAGCATCCATCGGACCGCGGACTGGCCTGGATGCTCGAGCAGGGCAGCCAGCAGGCAATAAAACTTGCGGAGCGCCAGCGGGCACTGCTCAAGCGGGCGCTGAGAGACGTGCAGGCATTGCAGCTGAGTTGGTCAACGCTACCGCAGGCCAATCTGCATGCAGACTTGTTCCGCGACAACGTGCTGTTTGACGGACCCCAGCTCAGTGGAATGATCGACTTCCATAACGCCTGCTCGGGCCCCATGCTCTACGACGTCGCCATCGCAGTGAACGACTGGTGCTGTGCAAGCGACAAACAGCTGGATGAAGATCTGACCCATGCCCTGCTGAGCGCCTACGGCCAGCTGCGCCCGTTCTCGCCGGCAGAAGCGCATCAGTGGGAGGCATTTCTCAGGGTTGGCTGTTTGCGCTTCTGGCTGTCACGATTGCTTGCCGCGCAGACCGCCCATCACTCGGGTGTGCAGATCAAACCGCCGGAAGAATTCGAGCAGCGCCTGATACGGCGGCAAACCGGGCAGATCAGTTTGCCGCTGGCACTTTAACCTTCGGCTTTGCCGTTTCGACGGCATCCACCAGCAACTGCTCCTGCGCGGCAATTATTTCCGCCATTTCCCCCGAGGCTTTCATGCGTTGCAGTTCAAGGCTGATCGGCTGCTGCCATTGCTTGAACTCGGGGTTCAGGTAAACGAACAGTTCGCGCCGCGCCAGCTCCGCAACCGCTTCGACTGCGTCAGCCATCTGCATCTGCTGCAGCATCATCCGGCCATCCACCCCGGTGGTGACGACCACATCCACGCGTCCGGCCTCCAGCAAACTGAACAGGCTTTCGGAATTATTCGATTCGCGCATGAACGGCAAATCCTTGACGATATCGGTGCTGTGCTGCACGCCACGGATATGGGCCACCTTGAACTGTGCCAGATCCGCTGCGTCGGTGAGCTTGATGCCGTGGTCTTTTCTGGCGAAGGCCACCGACGTCAGGTAATAGTGGCCGGGCTCAACGCGGATCAACGATGGGTTTTTCTCGCCATAGCCTTCGATGCGCGCCACCTCACCAGCAACCGCACCGGTCAGATTGAGCATGTTGGCCCGTGCCGGCGGTACCGCATCCACCTCCACGCTGACCTGCAGATTGCGCATCGCCTGGAGAAAGATCGCCTCAGCCACGTCCTGTTCCGGGAGATTTTCGTTACGGGCAAATCGCAGCGACTCCGCAGTGGCCGTCAGGCTGACCAACAGCAATACGGCAAGCATCAACAATTGCATAAGGCGTTTCTCGAAGGCGGCGTTAAGTCACTCGGAGGAAGTGTAGCTGCTGATCTAATCAACGCTGCGCATGCACACCAACAAACCATTGGCGAGGTCTTGCAGGAGTTGTTCGTATCCGCTGGCCGATACTGCTACACGGCTGCCAAGCGCATCCAGTTCAGCAAGCTTTACCGGCAGATCGGCACTCAGGGTTTCTGCCAGGCGCGGCCTTAACGGCGGCTCACTGAACACGCAGGACGGGCCGGCGGTCACCAACTGCTGGCGCATCTGCGCGACCCGCTGCGCGCCCGGCTGGACTTCGCTGGTCAGACTGAAAACGCCAGCGTGACGCAAGCCGTAAGCTGCCTCGAAGTAGTCATACGCCTCATGAAAAACAAAAAATGGCTTGCTTCGGAGGCCACTCAGCTGGTCTTTCAAACGCCGATCCAGCACATCCAGACGCTCGTCGAAGGCTCGCACGTTGGCCTCATAGGCGTTGGCATTGAGCGGATCCAGCGCTGCCAGATCACTGCCCATTTTCGCCGCAATCACCCTGGCGTTCGCCGGTAACAGCCACAGATGCGCGTCCAGCGTTCCGGGGCGATGATCGTGGTCGTGCTCGTCATGAGCGTCGTGCGCGGGCGTCTGCTCACCAAAAAAGCGCAGCTGCATGCCTGGCAGATCCTGAACCGCCACGCTGGGGAGCGTGCGTCCGACCAGAATGCGCGGCAGGAAGGTTTCCATGTCCGGGCCAATCCAGTAGAGCAATTGTGCCTCTTGCACGCGCCTTACATCCGAGGGACGCAGGGCGAAGTTATGCGGCGAGGCCCCCGAAGGCAGCAGCACCTCCGGCTGCCCCAAGCCGTCCTGAACGGCCGCGGCAATCAGTTGCAGCGGTTTGATGCTGGTGAGTAATTTGACCTCGGCCAGAACAGAGGGACTACTCAGCAGCAAGAACACAAAAAGCAGACGGGGCACGGCAAAAAGCCTCCTGAAAAGATATAGAATAACGTCTCCTTTTCCAGAAGTCGCCGCCCGATGTTCAAGCCACTTGCTGCCGACATGCCGCTGGCCTGCCGCCCACATGACCACAGCCATTGTGTCAGCCATGCCCTGCTGACCGCCGAAACCCTCTGCGAACAGGCCGGCTTGCGCCTGACCGCTTTGCGCAAACGGGTGCTGGAACTGGTCTGGACCAGCCATAAACCGCTGGGGGCCTACGACATTCTGGCCGTACTCAGCGAGACGGATGGGCGCCGCGCCGCGCCCCCGACGGTCTACCGCGCACTGGAGTTCCTGCTGGAGCATGGACTGGTACACCGCATCGCCTCGCTGAATGCCTTTGTCGGCTGCAATCATCCGGGCGAAGTCCATCAGGGTCAGTTTCTCATCTGCCGCAATTGCCTCGCCGCGGTGGAGTTGCAGGACGCGAGCATCGCCTCGGCACTGCTTGCCAGCGCACAGAGGATTGGCTTCAGTGTTGAAGGGCAGACGGTCGAAATCACCGGCCTGTGCGCTACGTGCAGGCAGACGTCATGAGTCAGGCACTGATCCGGCTGGACAATGTCAGCGTGCGATTTGGCGAAGAAAACGTTCTGCAGCAGGTGCAATTGCAGGTCAACGCTGGCGAGATCGTCACCCTGATCGGCCCCAATGGGGCGGGTAAAACGACGCTGGTGCGCTGCGTGCTCAACCTGCTCCAGCCAAGCACCGGCAGTGTCTGGCACAAACCCGGCCTGCGCATTGGCTACATGCCGCAAAAACTGCATATCGATGCCACCTTGCCGCTATCGGTGCTGCGCTTTTTGCGCCTGGTACCCGGGGTGAATCGTCCCGTGGCGCTGGCCGCACTGGCCGAAGTCGGCGCCGAGCGCCTGATCGACAGCCCGCTGCACAGCATCTCCGGCGGCGAAATGCAGCGCGTCCTGCTGGCCCGGGCATTGCTGCGCAAACCCGAGCTGCTGGTCCTCGACGAGCCGGTTCAGGGTGTCGACATTGCCGGGCAGGCGGAACTGTACCGCCTGATTACCACCCTGCGGGACCGGCACCACTGCGGTGTTCTGATGGTTTCGCATGATCTGCATCTGGTCATGAGCACCACCGATCAGGTGATCTGCCTGAACCGCCACGTCTGCTGCTCCGGGCACCCGGAACAGGTCAGCGGCGACCCGGCCTTTGCTGAACTGTTCGGCATGGATGCGCGCAGCCTGGCTATTTATCAGCACCACCACGATCACAACCATGACCTGCACGGCGCTGTGATCAGCGACCAGGCCCATGTGCACGGAGCAGACTGCAAACATGCCTGATTTTCTGCTCAATGCCTTGCTGGCCGGACTGGCTCTGGCACTGGTTGCCGGCCCCCTGGGTTCATTCGTGGTCTGGCGCCGCATGGCCTATTTCGGCGACACCCTTTCCCATGCAGCCCTGCTCGGGCTGGCACTGGGCTTGCTGCTCGACATCAGCCCGGCCCTGGCGGTGACCGCCGGCTGCCTGGTATTGGCCCTCGTGCTGGTCAGCCTGCAGCAGCGCATACCGCTGGCCTCGGATACCCTGCTCGGCATTCTGGCTCCCACCACGCTGGCCCTCGGCCTGGTGGTACTGAGTTTCATGAGTGATGTGCGGGTCGATCTGCTGGGCTACCTGTTTGGCGATTTGCTGGCCGTCAGCCACAGCGATTTGCTGTGGATAAGCGCTGGCAGCGCGCTGGTGCTGTTGCTGCTGGTGGCGCTCTGGCGACCGTTGCTGGCCATCACCGTGCATGAAGAGCTGGCGCGCGTCGAAGGCCTGCCGGTAGGCGGCTTGCGCATGGCGCTGATGCTGCTGATTGCCATCGTGATTGCAGTCGCCATGAAAATCGTTGGCGTACTGTTGATCACGTCACTGCTGATCATCCCGGCCGCCGCCGCCCAGCGGCATGCCCGCACCCCGGAACAGATGGCCATCGGCGCCAGCCTGATCGGCTTGTTGGCAGTCGGCGGGGGCCTGGCCCTGTCATGGTTCAAGGACACACCGGCTGGCCCGTCGATTGTGGTGTGTGCCGCTGCCGCCTTTGTAGTCAGCCTGCTGGTGCCAAAGCGCTGAGGTTGAACCTTTGCGCTGTTTTTCGCTGCCGGGCAATTCAGGTAAACTCGCGCGCCTTGTCGCCCTGCAGGGCCACACTTTCTCGATAGGGTCACCGTCCCCCATGAACGCTTTACGCAATCGTTTAACCGCACTTTTAGCCAGCTCCATGCTGATGCTGTCCTTTGGCACTATTGCCGAAGAAGGCATTGATGAAATGGTCTTGGCATTGCGCAATCTGGATAAAAGCGTTGCCAACAATCAACTGGCTCAGGCTGAAAATCAGCTGCAAGCATTGCAGCAGCGCATTCCAGGGGATACCCGGCTTGAACAGGCGCAACGCGAAATCAGCGCGGCTTATCTGCGTCAGGGCGAGGGCGCGCTGAAAGCAGGAAATCTGCAAGGGGCCGCACAATCTCTGACCAAAGCACAGCGCATTCAGCCCATCGCCAGTGCACAGGCTACTGCGCTTGCAGAGGCCATCCAGCAGACCCAACAGAAACAGGACGCACAAGCCCTGGCGGTCACCCAGGCCGCCGAGGCGAAAGCGAAAGCTGCCGCTGCAGAAAAAGCCGAGCAGCTGCGCAAGCAAAAACTCGCTGCTGAGCAAAAAGCGACTGCAGAGCGCAAAGCCGCAGAGGCCGCAGCATTGGCCGCCACGCCCAAGGAGCCGGTGGCCAGACTGATCAATCTTCAGGCGCCCAGCACAGTGATCGGCATGCCCATGCTCGACAGCAAAGACAATGCTGGGCTGCGGGAGCTGCTCGACCAGGTGGCCGAAGACGTGGTGGCTTTTCGCTGCAAGGTGAGCATCAACGTTCGTCAGAACAAGGACTATCTGTGGGTCACGGCACTACTTTCCGCGCGGGTAAAGAAGCTCGACCCCGGGTTCAGCCTGCAGCTTGAGCAAAACCTCAATCCAGCCAATGCGCCCCAACTGGTGCTGACACCGCAGCCCTGACGGCCCGCGAACGCGGGCATCTGTCACTGCGAGGAAGTCAGTAGCGCGGGTAACTGAGCCAGCAGTTTCTGGGTGTTCAGCGGCGCGCGAATGAACCCGCGCTGGCGGCCATCCGGTCCCACCAGCACCAGGTTGCCGCTGTGGTCCACGGTGTAGTTTGGTTTGCTGGTATCGGCGGGAATAAACGGAATGCTCACGCCATTGGCCAGCGTCTGGATCGCCGGCAACTCGCCGCCCACACCAATAAAGCCGGCCTTGTAAAAGCCCAGGTATTCCTTGAGATGCTCTGGCGTATCGCGGCCCGGATCAATACTGACAAACACCATTTGCAGGTTATCCCGCGCCGCCTGCGGCAACTTGCCCTGCAGTTCACGCAACTGGGCGAGGGTGGTGGGGCAGATATCCGGGCAGAAGGTGTAGCCAAAAAACAGCAGACTCCACTTGCCGTTGAGCTGCTCCAGCGCAAAGGGCGCCCCGTCTGTGCCGGTTAGTGCCACCTGAGGAATTTCACGGCTCTGCGGCAATAGCACGATGCCGGCATCCAGCAGGGCTACCGGATCCGTCTCGCCCTTGCCATTAAGCACCTTGTTGACCGTCAACCCCACCACCAAGGCAACAATAGCGGTGAGCACAACAACGGTTTTTTGCACGCTGGTCATGTGATTCCTTTGGATAATCAATAGCCTGGCAAGACAGGGTCAGATATTCAACAACAGATAGTGATCCGCCAGCAACGCGATGAACAG